>CAUSCX010000038.1:0-16127 GCA_963530385.1 uncultured Streptococcus sp.
ACAATTGGGAATCTCTAGCTTTTTTGTGGCTGAGAACTATTTTGTCCCAGACTCTTCGATTTTTTATAACTTCTCGTTAACAAAACGAACGAAGCGATTCCACCAAACTTTTAAGAAGAAGGCTTTTTCGACATTTTTTTCTGCGACCATCTCAAAACTCGGTTTGTCAGTTGTAATGTATCCTTGACCAACTAGATCCTTGTCTTCATAAGTCAAATGTCCAACGACAGTTCCTACCTCTAGTGGAGCAGTGTGTTCAGTCGTGTCCGCTGTGTAAGTAATAGTTGATTGTGTACGACTACCAAGACGTTGAACGATTTTGATATCTTCTTTTGCAACAGCCGTAACAGTATCTTCCTTCCCATCTAATACAGGTGATTTACTATCTTCATAACTTTCTCCTTGCTTGACGATTGTCTGTAGAGAAAAGTTTGATGAGATGTAATCTAAAATAGAAGAAGTAGCTGTAAAGCGTGCATATGGATTAGTATCTTGGTTGTCAGCGTTTAAGACAACAGTGATAATACGCATTCCTTTTTCTACAGTCGTACCTACAAAGGATGCTCCAGCTTTATCAGTCGTACCAGTTTTAAGTCCATCAACACCCCCTCGATAGGCAGGCATTCCTTCCAACATATAGTTGGTAGAATGAATTGTCATCCCTGCAAAAGTAGAAGAAGGTTTCTTGGTGATTTCTAAAACTTGAGGATACTTGAGGATGAGGTTGCGAGCAACGACAGCAACATCATAAGCGCTCAATTTGTTTTCATCATCTTTCTTTGAACCAGGATAGATATTAGTGCCAAGAGTTTCATTATTGAGCCCAGTTGTGTTGACGAGGGTAGCATCTTGAATTCCCCATTCTTGTAGTTTGGCCTTCATCATATCTACAAAGTCCTTCTCAGAACCGGCAATTTTTTCAGCTAAAGCGATAGCAGCACTGTTCGCACTAGATACTAAAGTAGCTTCTAATAACTCTTCAACAGTGTAATTTCTAGCTTCCATGGGAACATTACTAGCCGCAGAATTAGTTGTCAACTGGTAGGGGTAATCAGAAATTTCTACAGGAGTGGAAAGAGAGATTTTTCCCTGTTCCAAGGCTTCGTAAACGATATATACGGTAAGTAATTTGCTAATAGAAGCAATTTCAACAGGTTGAGTAGCATCCTTTTCGTATAAAATCTTACCGCTATTAGCTTCGACAGCAATGGCATGTTTTGCTGCTACATCAAAATCTTGGGCAGCAACAGTTGTTGCTGAAGCAAATGAAAAGAGGGTTAATAAGGTTAAAAATAATTTCTTCATAGTAACTTTATTCTATCACAAAGACAAAAGATATTCTTGTTTTTGTGATGAAAGTTATCAATCTTTTTTGAAATATGGTAAAATAGGGAAAAGAGGAGGTGGCCTATGTTTCGGAGAAACAAACTATTCTTCTGGACAACTGAAATTTTACTAATAACCTTAATTTTCTATCTATGGAAAGAAATGGGTGCTATTATTACACCCTTTGTCAGTGTTGCAAATACAATCATGATTCCTTTTTTACTGGGAGGATTTTTGTATTATCTAACCAACCCAATTGTTATCTTTTTAGAGAAGGAATGCAAAATCAATCGAATCATTGGGATTTTGTTAACTCTTTGTGCCTTAGTTTGTGCACTCGTACTTAGTTTTGTTTATCTGCTGCCGATTTTGATCAATCAGTTAAGTAGCTTAATTTACTCGAGTCAAAACATTTACGGTCGTCTTCAAGATTTAGTCATTGAGTTATCAAAACATCCAGCCCTACAAAATCTAGATATCCAACAAACTATTCAGCAACTGAACCTCTCTTATGTTGATATTTTGCAAAATATCTTGAACAGTGTGACAAATAGTGTTGGAAGTGTTCTATCTGCACTCGTAAGCACTGTATTGATTATCATCATGACACCAGTTTTCTTGATTTACTTATTACTTGATGGGCATAAATTTTTACCGATGCTAGAAAGAACTGTATTAAAACGAGATAAATTGAACATATCTGGTTTATTGACAAACCTAAATACAACTATTTCTCGTTACATTAGTGGAGTGTCTATAGATGCAGTTATTATTGGATGTTTAGCTTTTATCGGTTATAGTGTGATTGGTCTAAGATACGCTTTGGTCTTCGCCATTTTTTCTGGATTGGCTAATTTGATTCCGTATGTAGGACCAAGCATTGGCTTGATTCCAATGATCATCTCAAATCTCTTCACCGATCCTCATAAAATGATTATTGCTGTCATTTATATGTTGATTATTCAGCAAGTTGATGGAAATATTTTATATCCACGTATTGTGGGTGGGGTTATGAAGGTTCACCCGATTACTATTTTAGTCTTGCTTTTATTATCAAGTAATATTTATGGTGTGATTGGGATGATTGTTGCTGTTCCAACCTATTCCATTTTAAAAGAGATTGCTAAATTCTTAGCGCGACTGTATGAAAATCATAAGGAAGCACAAGAAGTTAAGAAATATCTATCAGAATAAAGATGTCGGGATAAAAAATCCCGACCTTTTTTTGATCATTGTATCTTTGGCGCTGTAGTTGATCAACCTTTTTATTGGTTTTAAACTCTCAAATCGCTTATGATGAAACTCTATACATAATTTTTGGGAACTATATACCAGTTTACACCAACCACAATATGTAGTATTTTCAACAATACCAAAAAGACGACTTCCTTTCGGAAATCATCTTTATTTGATTATAGATTTTTGCCATGAGGTAGTGTTTTGATATATTTTTCCATAAAGTCCCAATCGGGTTCATATTTCCCATTGGGATTTTTTTTAGCTGGTAATCTAATCATTGTTTTAGTTAAGTTTGTCTTGTACTTTCTTCCGAATGAATATCTGTATCTTTCTTTATCTAAAATAGTTACAATAAACATAGCGTTATATCTGTTTAGATTAGTATTTCTTCCAACAGAGAGTGTAGTAGAGCCGATGAAATCATGGTCTATATAATTAGTATAACCAACCGAACCTTGCCCGTCACAAATGAAAACAATACAATTTCCTCTGGTTGTTAGTTCTGGAACGTTTTTAACCCATTCCATAAATCCACCGTCTGATTTTTTTGCCCCTATATATTCTACATCTGAGCCTTCTTCAAGTAATTCTGTGGCATTTTTACACTTACAACTTTCTAATTCAAATATCCCTCCTTTTCCTGCCAACTTAAAATACTTCCAATCGGAAGTGTCTAATTCAGTACCATTTGTTTTCAATGCTTGGTCTTGGTGTCGTAATGAGTATGCTCGATATTCATTTATAGACTTCTGGAATTCTAAACTATGAGTATCAGAATAATCAGTTTCCATATATGCTTCTGCCAGCCATTCATCAGTTTCATTAACTTGTTTTACGATAGATTTTCCAATTTTACTGGTTCTATTCCAAAATAATTCTAACCATTCTTTTTCTATTTCTTTCCATACACCTTTACCAGATGGGTCAGTTTTTTCAACTCGTCCTAGGTTTTTCTTTTTCATGAATCCATCATCTTTGTAGTAACCAAAAAATGTTTCTTTGACATTAGCTTTTGAATGTCGTACACCTAGATTAAATGCCATACAACAAGCTGAAGCGTTAGCCCCTGGATGAAATACATCAGGAGGTAGTGAAAACACTGCTTCAAGCGTGTGCTTTTTCATCATTTCTTTTTTATAGCGTATGATTTCCTTCTCTTTCGAGCTACCAATAGCACATTGCATAGGTAATAATACAACAAGTTTTCCAGTTTTGACTTTTTCAGCTATTTCGTAAACAAAGTGGAACCCCTTAGAAGGGTCGGTGTTTGTTTTGGAAGACCATTCAGCAACATACTCTTTTTTACAATGTTTTCTTTGAGCGTTATAAGGAGGATTCATTAACACAACATTTACACCTTTATCAACATAATTATCCTCATTAAAACAACTACCTTTGACAATATTTGAATTTCCATCGCCATGAATTAGCATATTGGTTGTTGATAAACCGAAAGCAGTATCTTCAAATTCTATACCATATATCTGGTGCTTCTTGACATTCTTTCGTTCTTCTTCTGTATCACAATCATCGAGTGCTTCAGTTAATGCTCTTACTAAAAATGCTCCGCTACCACAACAAGGGTCTAAAACTACAGAATTTCTATTTATTCCTGCGACCTTACACATGAAATGTACTATATGGTCAGGAGTAAAAGCCTGATTTTTATCTGCTTTACCAACATACTTATTGAATGTAGTAAAGAAAAGGTTTAGCAAATCTTGTCCTGCTGTATTTTTGTCGTTAATATATGGTAATATATCCTTCTTGATTTTTCTCAAAATTATGGAAAAATCTTCTTTGGGAAGCTCCCTTACATCTTGTGAATCAAGTACATTATTTTTTAAGATAGTTAATTTTGTGGCTTTGTTTAAGTCCTTTTCTAACAAGTTGGTTAAGATAATTTCAATTCCTGAAATTATCTGTTTTGTTTCCAACCCTTCAAAAGTAAGACTATATTTTAAAGATAATAGACAAGTACCTACAAATTGACTACGAATTGTTTCGTTTATTCCATATTTATGTAGCAGTTCATTTAATGAGTAAGTGTTTTGAACTAATTTCAGACGATTATTTTTTGTTCCGAAAAACAAGTCGAAATAATACTCTAAATTCTGTATGGTATACTCATTTTTATTGGCATTGTTTGAACTGATGATTCCACTATCATCTGTCCAGATTAGAAAATCATCGTTTTTAGTATTCGCAAGTATAGCAACTATTCTATTATTTGTAAGTTGTTTTTCATAACTTACATAGGCTTCTAACTGCTCGAAATCTTTTTCATTATAAGATGCTTTTGTTTCTACTAATACTGTCAGACCACCATTTTCAAAGCGAATATCTAAGTCTTTGTATTTTCGTTTGTAGTGCTCTTTTTGAAAATCCGCTATATTTTTTCCGACTTCTTTTAGAGCTTTCTGGTAACTAAACTCATCATTTTCGATGTTTGAAGTTAGGTATTCTTTTCCAATAGTTTGTATTATTTCAATACGTTTCACTATGCCACCTCACTTTCAAAATCAACAGAAAAGACTTCCTCACAAAAACGCGAAAAAGCCTGTTTTAGAGGTTGACAAAAAACACGTCCGATTACATAATCAGCGTGAGCTGTGAGCTGTGATTGCGTTCATAATACTCAATTTCCTTTATTTTTGATACTTCTATTATATCAAAATTCTGTCTTTTTTCATAGTAGAAGTTTACATTTTTGTTGACAATCATTCTTATTTTCGATATAATATAATCAAGAAGTAAGGAGTACCAGTTATGAAGTTTGAGTTTAAATCATTATTTGATTTACAATCTGCTTTTCCAGACGAACAGTCATGTATTGACCATTTAGAAAATATGATTTGGGGAGATGTGATTATCAGCCCTTTTGATGCTACATCAAAGGTCTACAAATGTAAAGGTAACAAATACCGTTGTAAAAATACTGGAAAATACTTCAATGTCAAGACTGGTACTCTTTTTGACAATACTAAAATTGAACTTCGTAAATGGTTTATGGTAATTTGGCTTGTGACTTCTCACAAAAAAGGAATCTCATCTGTACAATTATCAAAAGATATTGGTGTTACGCAAAAAACAGCTTGGTTCATGCTGGAACGTATCCGTAAGTGTTTTAGTTCTGAAAACAACAATAGTCTTGATGATGTTGTGGAAGTTGATGAAACCTACATAGGTGGTAAAAACAAGAACCGTCGTAACTCCAAAAAAGTCAAAAATGCTCAAGGGCGTTCATTGAAAGACAAATCTGCTGTAGTAGGCATGGTACAACGTCAAGGTAAAGTTAATGCTCATCATGTTCCAGATACAAAGACGAAAACATTGACTGAACAGATTGTCAAATACGTAAAGGAAACAGCTCAACTTTACACAGATGAATGGCTGGGTTATAATAAAGTGGCTAAGATGTATAATCATGACTTTGTTAATCATGGAACTAGCGAGTATGTGCAAGGTAATGTTTATACCAACACGATTGAAGGCTTTTGGGCTGGATTGAAACGTGGAGTATTAGGAATTTATCATTCGTGGTCTAAGAAATATCTTCAAGACTATGTAGATGAATTTGTTTTTCGTTATAATACTCGTGACTATTCGGATAGTGAGCGTTTTAATCTCCTGATTTCAAATGCCTGTGTTCGAACTAAATACAGGGAGCTGATTTATGGCTACTAATACATTACATGACCTACATTTTGAATTGGAAAGATCTATCGCTCGTAGAGTTGATAGTAAGCTGATTGGTTATCAGGTCAGCCTTTCAGATGGTTTTTACAATAAATACACCAAACTCTGGGATAAGACCTATTCCTTTGATTTTGTTACTGAACATCGCTCTTTTTATACTCAACTAACAAAACGTTGTGTTTATGACGTACTTGGAGATAGTCAAAAGAGAATTGACAGAAAGGCTATTGCCAAACAAATGGCAGAGTTAGAAGCCTTGGTTGATATTGCAGAAAGTAAAGAGGAGTTTCAGAGCTTTTTTGAGAAAAAATACAGTCTCAAATTTCCTGATTTGAACGATTGCATTTATCAGAAGAAAAAAGAGTTATCTGATTTTGACAAAAAACTTTGGATAGCAATGCACTATAACCCTAGAAAAGATGAGGGGGAATAATAATGACAACATGGTACGATTACATGGTGAGAGCTAGTGAACATGCTGGAAGTGACGGTGATTTGTGGTTTCGCTATCTTTATAAGGTCATTAAAGATGAGGAGACTAAACTAACTACTGATGATGTAGAGCAATTGTTGAAAAATCCTACCTTAACACCTTTCCAAAAAATAACCCTTCAAGATGCTTTAACAGAAGGTACACACACAAGAGAACACGTTTTGCAGGCGAACCGTAAAAGTCAGCCAAAAGATATTTTGAAACTCTTTAGAGAGGGTAACTATGGATAAGAAAGTTTTATTTGAGGCTCTCAATACAGAATTAGCTAAGGAAAATATTGACCTAGAAATTATCTGTGTTGGTGGTTTTGTTCTGGAGTATTACAATCTCCGAGGAACACAAGATGTAGATGCCTTTTATCAAGAAGATGCTAAAATCAGAAGCATTATTGAGAAAGTTGGCGATGATTTTGATGTGAATGAGCCTGATGAGTTATGGCTGAACAACAATGTTGCAAATATGAATAAAATACCGCCACTGTCTATCTGTGAGCAGGCATTTAGCTATTCAAATTTGACTGTTTTTGTACCACCATTATCTTACATTCTCGGAATGAAACTAGACAGCGGACGAGATAGAGATAGGCAGGATGCTGGGGAAATTATTAAACTAGTGAAAATTCGTTCTATAAAAGATATTATCAATAAACTCAAAGAATATGGTTTCCAACCAGACCTTTCATTGATATTGGAAGTATTTGAGATAGCCTATGGTATGGAATGGTTGGCAGAATATATGAGTGAACATTATGAAGAATTTAGACATTATTAAAAGACGATTTCCGTTTGGAAGTCGCCTTTTTTGATATTCTCATAAATACAATATGTTGTTGGTGGTGTAAACTGGTATATAGTTCCCTAATTTTTTACAAACAACTGAATGATTGAAGTCTTTCGAGGCTGGAAATAGGAAATTCAGACTTGGGTTATCAATTTATGGTCTATCGCCTTTTGCTAAAAAAGCCTATTTATAGATATTTTAAATAAATTGGTAGAGGAAGTGGAGCAAGAATAAGAATAATTCACAAAAACTTTGTAAAACACTTGCAATTTAGCTGAAATTTGATAAAATAGTAAGGAAAGTTAGACTGTATTGCCTACTGTCTATCTATAAAATATATTTTATTGGAGGCTTTTACTCAAATGGCAAAAGAAAAATACGATCGTAGTAAACCACACGTTAACATTGGTACTATCGGACACGTTGACCACGGTAAAACTACCCTAACTGCAGCTATCACAACTGTTTTGGCACGTCGCTTGCCTTCAGCAGTTAACCAACCTAAAGACTATGCGTCTATCGATGCTGCTCCAGAAGAACGCGAACGCGGTATCACAATCAACACTGCGCACGTTGAGTACGAAACTGAAAAACGTCACTACGCTCACATCGACGCTCCAGGACACGCGGACTACGTTAAAAACATGATCACTGGTGCTGCTCAAATGGACGGAGCTATCCTTGTAGTAGCTTCAACTGACGGACCAATGCCACAAACTCGTGAGCACATCCTTCTTTCACGTCAGGTTGGTGTTAAACACCTTATCGTCTTCATGAACAAAGTTGACTTGGTTGACGACGAAGAATTGCTTGAATTGGTTGAAATGGAAATCCGTGACCTTCTTTCAGAATATGACTTCCCAGGTGACGATCTTCCAGTTATCCAAGGTTCAGCTCTTAAAGCTCTTGAAGGTGACTCTAAATACGAAGACATCATCATGGAATTGATGAACACTGTTGATGAGTACATTCCAGAACCAGAACGTGACACTGACAAACCATTGCTTCTTCCAGTCGAAGACGTATTCTCAATCACTGGACGTGGTACAGTTGCTTCAGGACGTATCGACCGTGGTACTGTTCGTGTCAACGACGAAATCGAAATCGTTGGTATCAAAGAAGAAACTAAAAAAGCTGTTGTTACTGGTGTTGAAATGTTCCGTAAACAACTTGACGAAGGTCTTGCAGGAGACAACGTAGGTGTCCTTCTTCGTGGTGTTCAACGTGACGAAATCGAACGTGGACAAGTTATCGCTAAACCAGGTTCAATCAACCCACACACTAAATTCAAAGGTGAAGTTTACATCCTTACTAAAGAAGAAGGTGGACGTCACACTCCATTCTTCAACAACTACCGTCCACAATTCTACTTCCGTACTACTGACGTTACAGGTTCAATCGAACTTCCAGCAGGTACTGAAATGGTAATGCCTGGTGATAACGTGACAATCGACGTTGAGTTGATCCACCCAATCGCCGTAGAACAAGGTACTACATTCTCTATCCGTGAGGGTGGACGTACTGTTGGTTCAGGTATGGTTACAGAAATCGAAGCTTAATTCGATTTAGTTCCCAGAAGAACAATTATTTAAGTCAGACACTAAAAGAATCTTGCTATGCAAGGTTCTTTTTTTTCGATCAAAAGTGAGAGAGTTCCTTTTTTACAATTTCATAAAATCATGGTAAAATGGTTAAATATTAAATTTGGAGAGAAATATGAAGTACAAGCGTATCGTATTTAAGGTAGGGACTTCATCCTTGACTCATAAAGATGGAAGTTTATCTCGCAGTAAAGTAAAAGCTATTACACAGCAGCTTGCAATGCTACATGAAGCAGGTCATGAGCTGATTTTGGTGTCTTCTGGGGCTGTTGCAGCAGGTTTCGGAGCCTTAGGATTTAAAAAACGACCAACAAAGATTGCGGATAAGCAAGCTTCAGCGGCGGTTGGTCAAGGATTGCTTCTGGAAGAATATACAACAAATTTGCTCTTAAGACAGATTGTTTCAGCGCAAATCTTGCTAACTCAGGATGATTTTGTCGATAAGCGACGTTATAAAAATGCCCATCAAGCTTTGTCAGTCCTGCTCAATCGTGGCGCGATTCCTATTATCAATGAAAATGACAGTGTCGTTATTGATGAGCTCAAGGTCGGGGATAATGATACGCTCAGTGCTCAGGTAGCTGCAATGGTGCAGGCAGATCTTTTGGTTCTCTTAACAGATGTAGATGGTCTTTATACTGGTAATCCTAACTCGGATCCAAGAGCTAAACGCTTGGAGCGAATCGAGACCATCAATCGTGAAATTATCGATATGGCTGGCGGAGCAGGTTCATCTAATGGAACTGGAGGTATGCTGACTAAGATAAAGGCAGCGACCATTGCGACAGAGTCAGGAGTACCTGTTTATATTTGTTCATCCTTGAAAGCTGATGCTATGATAGAGGCAGCAGAGAGGACCAAGGACGGTTCTTACTTTGTTGCACAGGAGAAGGGGCTCCGTACCCAGAAACAATGGCTAGCCTTTTATGCCAAAAGTCAGGGGGCTATTTGGGTTGATAAAGGTGCTGCAGAAGCTCTCTCTCAACATGATAAAAGTCTACTTTTATCAGGTGTTGTAGATGTTGAGAGCAATTTTTCTTATGGCGATATTGTTACGGTTTTTGATAAGGAAACTGGAAAATCACTTGGAAAAGGTAGAGTACAACTAGGTGCATCGGGGCTGAAAGATGTCCTTCGATCTCAAAAAGCCAAGGGGGTCTTGATTCACCGTGATGACTGGATTTCCATTACTCCTGAAATCCAACTACTCTTTACAGAATTTTAGAGGTAAACTATGGTAAGTACACAAGAACAATTTGAACAGGTACAGGCTGTTAAAAAATCGATCAATACAGCTAGTGAAGAGGTGAAAAACCAAGCCTTGCTAGCCATGGCTGATCACTTATTAGCAGCTACTGAAGAGATTTTAACAGCTAATGCTAGCGATATGGAAGTGGCCAAAGGTAAAATCTCAGATGTTATGCTGGATCGTCTTTATTTGGATGCAGGGCGTATAGAAGCTATGGCAACTGGGATTCGTGAAGTAGTTGCTTTACCTGATCCAATCGGTGAAGTTTTAGAAACTAGTCAGCTTGAAAACGGCTTGGTCATCACCAAGAAACGTGTAGCTATGGGGGTCATCGGTATTATCTATGAAAGCCGTCCAAATGTGACGTCTGACGCAGCTGCTTTGGCTCTTAAGAGTGGAAATGCGGTTGTTCTTCGTAGTGGTAAGGATGCCTATCAAACAGCCCATGCCATTGTCATAGCCTTGAAGAAGGGCTTGGAGACGACTACTATTCACCCAGATGTGATTCAACTGGTGGAAGATACCAGTCGTGACAGTAGCTATGCCATGATGAAGGCCAAGGGCTATCTAGACCTTCTTATTCCTCGTGGAGGGGCTGGCTTGATCAATGCTGTCGTTGAGAATGCTATTGTACCTGTTATCGAGACAGGGACTGGGATTGTCCATGTCTATGTGGATAAGGATGCAGACGAAGACAAGGCTCTGTCTATCATCAACAATGCTAAAACTAGTCGTCCCTCTGTTTGCAATGCCATGGAGGTTCTACTTGTTCATGAAGACAAGGCAGCAAACTTCCTTCCTCGCTTGGAGCAAGTGCTGGTTGCCGATCGAAAAGAAGCTGGGTTGGAACCAATTCAATTCCGCTTGGATAGCAAAGCAAGCCAGTTTGTTTCAGGTCAAGCAGCTGAGGCCCAAGACTTTGACACTGAGTTTTTAGACTATGTCCTTGCTGTTAAGGTTGTGAGCAGTTTAGAAGAAGCGGTTGCCCATATTGAAGCCCACAGTACCCATCATTCGGATGCCGTTGTGACTGAAAATGCTGAGGCGGCAACTTACTTTACAGATCAAGTAGACTCTGCAGCGGTTTATGTCAATGCCTCAACTCGTTTCACAGATGGAGGCCAATTTGGTCTTGGCTGTGAAATGGGGATTTCTACTCAGAAGTTGCATGCGCGTGGTCCAATGGGCTTGAAGGAATTGACCAGCTACAAATATGTAGTTACTGGTGATGGACAGATAAGGGAGTAAGAGATGAAGATTGGATTTATCGGCTTGGGGAATATGGGTTCCAGCTTGGCTAAGGCTGTCTTGCAAGCAAAAACTAGTCATCAGATTTTCCTTGCCAATCGTAGTCAAGCCAAGGTGGATGCTTTTATTGCTAATTATGGTGGTCTGGCTTCTAGCAATGACGCAATCTTTGCAGAAGCAGATGTGATTTTTCTAGGAGTAAAGCCAGCTCAATTCTCTGAACTGCTTGCTCAATATCAGACCATCCTTGAAAAACGAGAAAGTCTTCTTTTGATTTCTATGGCAGCTGGTTTGACCTTGGAAAAACTCGCTAGTCTTCTTCCAAGTCAGCACCGGATTATTCGCATCATGCCTAATACACCTGTTGCTATTGGGCAAGGAGTGATTAGCTATGCCTTGTCTGCAAATTGTCATCCAGAAGACAATGAACTTTTTTGTCAACTTTTAGCTAAGGCTGGCCAGTTAGTTGAAATCAGTGATGGTTTAATAGATGCTGCGACAGGGCTTGCAGGTTGTGGGCCTGCCTTTGTCTATCTTTTTGTCGAAGCATTGGCGGATGCAGGAGTTCAGACAGGATTGCCAAGAGAAATGGCTCTGAAAATGGCGGCTCAAACAGTAGTTGGTGCAGGTCAAATGGTACTAGAAAGTCAGCAACATCCTGGAGTCTTGAAAGATCAAGTTTGTAGCCCAGGTGGTTCGACCATTGCTGGTGTAGCAAGTCTAGAAGAACATGCTTTTAGAGGAACCGTTATGGACGCTGTCAACCAAGCCTACAAAAGAACTCAAGAATTAGGAAAGTAAGAGGTGAGAGTTAAAACTCAACCTCTTTTTTATTACAAAGATCGAAATGAAAAAAGCTTTTCACAAATCCCTATTTTTTTGATAGAATAGAAGAGAGAAAAATAGAAATGAGTCAGACATGTCAAAAGGATTTTTAGTCTCTCTTGAGGGACCAGAGGGAGCGGGAAAGACAAGCGTTCTTGAAGCCCTAATCCCTATATTAGAGGATAGGGGAATAGAAGTTTTAAGCACTCGTGAACCAGGCGGGGTTTTGATTGGAGAGAAGATTCGTGAAGTGATTCTAGATCCTAGTCATACTGAAATGGATCCTAAGACGGAGCTTCTCCTCTATATTGCCAGTCGTCGACAACACTTGGTGGAAAAGGTCTTACCAGCACTTGCAGTTGGAAAACTGGTTATTATGGACCGCTTTATTGACAGTTCAGTTGCCTATCAGGGATTTGGGCGTGGTTTAGATATAGAAGCGATTGATTGGCTTAATGAGTTTGCGACAGATGGACTGAAACCTGATTTGACTCTTTATTTTGATATTGACGTCGAAGAGGGACTGGCACGTATTGCTGCCAACAGTGATCGGGAGATCAATCGTTTGGACATGGAAGGTCTGGACCTACACCGAAAAGTTCGTCAGGGTTATCTATCTCTTATGGAAAAGGAAGCAGACCGCATTGTAAAAATTGATGCTAGCCTACCACTTGATCAAGTGATTGCGAACACGCAGCAACTACTTTTTGACAGGATGGGATTAAGGAGATGAAACAAGATCAATTAAGAGCTTGTCAGCCTCTACAATTTGAACGTTTTGTCCATATCTTGGAGCAAGGGCAGCTCAATCATGCCTATCTCTTTTCAGGTAATTTTGGAAGTTTAGAGATGGCCCTTTTCTTGTCTAAAAGTCTCTTTTGTAGTGAGAAAACTGGTATTTTTCCTTGTGAAAAATGTCGGAATTGTAAATTGATCGAGCAGGAAGAGCTTCCTGATGTGACTATAATTAAACCTTTGAATCAAGTCATTAAGACGGAGCGTATTCGAGAATTAGTTGGACAATTTGCCCAGTCTGGTATTGAAAACCAACGGCAGGTCTTTATTATCGAACAAGCAGAAAAAATGCATGTGAACGCTGCAAATTCTCTTTTAAAGGTTATTGAAGAACCACAGAGCGAAATCTACATATTCTTTTTGACTGATGATGAGGAACAGATGTTACCAACGATTCGAAGTCGGACACAGATTTTCCAATTTAAGAAGCAAGTCTCTACTTTAATGTCACATCTTGAAGAGGCTGGTTTAGTAAAAAATAAAGCAAAACTATTAGCTCAGTTTAGTCAATCGCAGGTAGAGGCTGATAAGCTTGTCCATCAAGCAGGATTTTGGACACTAGTAGATGAAAGTGAACGCCTCTTTTCTTGGCTTTTAGCCTCAAAAAAGGAATCTTACTTGCAAGTTGCAAAATTAACGAGTTTGGCTGATGATAAAGAAAAGCAAGATCAAGTGCTCAGGATTTTAGAGGTAGTAGCTGGCCAGGAGGTTCTCAATGTTTCTGCGCGGAACATCTTGAAAAATCTCGTCCAAACTCGGAAAATGTGGCGGGCCAATGTTAGCTTTCAAAACGCTTTGGAATACCTGGTTTTACAAAAAAATTAAAGTGAAGATAGATTATAGAAAGGGCTGTAATGAATAAAAAAGAATTATTTGATGCTTTAGATGACTTTTCACAGCAATTGTTGGTAACCTTGGCAGACGTTGAAGCTATCAAGAAAAATCTCAAGAGTTTGGTAGAGGAAAATACAGCTCTTCGATTAGAAAATGATAAACTGAGAGAACGTTTGGGAGAGGTTGAGGAGACTGCTCCAGCCAAAACGAAACATGTAAGGGAAAATGTCCGTCGCATTTATGAGGACGGTTTTCATGTTTGCCGTGACTTTTATGGTCAACGTCGAGAGCAGGACGCAGAATGTATGTTCTGTGATGAGTTGTTATTTAGGGAGTAAGTATGCAGATTCAAAAGAGTTTTAAGGGACAATCTCCCTATGGCAAGCTTTATCTAGTAGCAACGCCAATCGGTAATCTAGATGATATGACTTTTCGCGCTATTCAGACCTTGAAGGAGGTCGACTGGATCGCGGCAGAAGATACTCGTAACACTGGACTTTTGCTCAAGCATTTTGAAATTTCAACCAAACAAATCAGTTTTCACGAGCATAATGCCAAGGAAAAAATTCCTGATTTGATTGAGTTGTTGAAGCAAGGTCAAAATCTTGCCCAAGTATCTGATGCAGGGATGCCTAGTATTTCTGACCCGGGGCATGATTTGGTCAAGGCTGCCATTGAAGAAGATATCGCAGTTGTCACGGTTCCAGGAGCTAGTGCAGGAATTTCTGCCTTGATTGCCAGCGGCTTGGCACCCCAACCCCACATCTTTTATGGTTTTCTACCACGAAAGCCAGGCCAACAAAAGCAATTTTTCGAAGCGAAAAAAGCTTATCCAGAAACTCAGATTTTCTATGAATCACCTCACCGTGTGGCAGATACGCTAGAAAATATGCTAGAAGTCTACGGTGATCGCTCGGTGGTCTTGGTTAGAGAATTGACTAAAATCTTTGAAGAATACCAACGTGGAAAAATTTCAGAATTACTGGAAAGCATCGCTGAAACACCGCTCAAAGGCGAATGCCTTATAATCGTAGAAGGTGCTAGTCAGGATGTAGAGAAAAAGGATGAGCATGACTTGTTCTTAGAAATTCAAGAGCGTATGCAAGAAGGCGTCAAGAAAAATCAAGCCATTAAGGAAGTTGCGAAGATTTACCAATGGAACAAAAGCCAGCTCTACGCAGCTTATCACGAATGGGAAGACAATCAAGAAAACAACTAGACAGGGAAGTTTGCCTTCTTCCCTTTTTTTGTTATACTAGAAGAAGAAAAAAATAGAAAGATTTGTGGGTGTCAAACAGTCTAGTGACTTGTTCTGGAATGAACTTAAGTTTCACCCAAAGAGGTATTAGTGTCGTGTCTCAATCTTATATCAATGTTATCGGTGCGGGCTTGGCGGGTTCTGAAGCAGCCTACCAAATCGCAGAGCGTGGTATTCCAGTTAAACTTTATGAAATGCGTGGTGTCAAGTCAACACCGCAACACAAAACTGACAATTTTGCAGAATTAGTGTGTTCTAATTCCTTGCGTGGAGATGCTCTTACAAATGCTGTCGGTCTCCTCAAAGAAGAAATGCGTTGCTTGGGTTCTCTTATCTTGGAATCTGCTGAAGCAACTCGTGTTCCTGCTGGTGGTGCCCTTGCGGTGGACCGCGATGGTTTCTCTCAAATGGTTACTGAAAAGATTGCCAACCATCCCTTGATTGAGGTCGTTCGTGACGAAATTACAGAATTGCCAACGGATGCTATTACAGTTGTAGCGACTGGTCCTTTGACTAGTGATGCCCTTGCTGAGAAAATTCACTCACTTAATGGCGGTGATGGTTTTTATTTCTACGATGCTGCAGCGCCTATTGTGGATGTTAATACGATTGATATGAACAAGGTTTATCTCAAATCTCGTTATGATAAGGGAGAAGCAGCCTATCTCAATGCTCCTATGACCAAACAAGAGTTTATGGATTTCCATGAAGCCTTGGTCAATGCAGAAGAAGCTCCGTTGAATTCTTTCGAAAAAGAAAAATACTTCGAAGGCTGTATGC
>CAUSCX010000039.1:0-16022 GCA_963530385.1 uncultured Streptococcus sp.
GCAAACCTGAAGAACTATTTACAAATCCTAAAGAAGAACGTACAAAAGAATTTTTACAACGCTATTTAGGATAAGACAAAAGCGGTTGAATAAACCTCTTAAACCAAGAGTTGTTTTCCTATTCAATCCCCAATCAACATTGAGTCAAAAGCTCATGAACATAAGAATATAAAAATCAAGGTCGGAGTTTTTTATCCCGACCTCTTTTTATATACTTTAAAAATCACTTTTATCCCTTCCTCTGTTTCCTGAGCAAGTAATGCTTGTAGCTCTATTCCTAATCTTTTATTTGATTTTCATGAGTGAGATCACTCTTCTACTGTCAACCTAGTTCATCCTAACAGATAGATTTATTGAGCAGGTCATAGCATGGCTATTTCGCCGTTCCATAAATAAAAGCAGACCCTAATTAGAGTCTGCTAGTATCCAAAGATTAATCTTCAAATTTTTCATGATTTTTTTCATAGAAATCAATTAATCCAAGGGCTGTTTCAAAGGAAATATTTTTAACTTTTGCACGTCCTTGAGCTAGAGCAATGATAGACATTTCACGTGCATTCGTCTCTTTAGAAATACGATAACCAGTGATTTTCTTATCACGAACCCAGCTAACAACTGATTCTACTTTTTCGAAGTTAGTTTTAGCCATGTTTTTTTCTCCTATTTTATTCTTTACGATATTTAATTGTATATGTTTTTAAGGTATTTGTCAATAAAAAAACATATAGTCAATCAAATAAAACGTTAAGATTAAGTTTACTTGGCTTTTAAAGCCGATAATATATGGGTTCGTATATCTTCAACTCCATTAGGATTTGCTGGTAAGAATATTGTATTATTTCCTTGTTTATCTGCAAAATTATTCAATGTATCCAAATACTGATTGGTTAATAGGATTGACATAATTTGTTCTTCAGTTAATTCAACATTAGCTCCTTTTAACTCTTTAATAGAATCAGCAAGTCCGTCAACAATTGCTTTTCGTTGCTCTGCGATCCCTACACCGTGTAGGCGATCCTTTTCAGCCTCTGCTTCGGCCGCTGTTACGATCTTAATTTTATCTGCTTCGGCCAATTCTTGTGCCGCTACTCTCTTACGTTGAGCAGCATTGATTTCATTCATTGATTGCTTGACTTCCGCATCCGGCTCTACTTTGGTAATGAGCGTTTTGACGATAATGTACCCATACGTTGACATTTCTTCTGCTACTTGTTTTTGAACTTCTAATGCAATTTCATCCTTTTTCTCAAACAATTCATCCAAAGTTAACTTAGGAACTGATGAGCGCAATGCGTCTTCAATATAAGATTTGATTTGAGCCTCAGGTCTCATTAGTTTATAGTAAGCATCTGTAACATTTTGTTCATTTACTCGGTACTGTGTCGCAACATTCATCGTCACAAATACGTTATCTTGAGTCTTGGTTTCCACAACGATTTCACTTTGCAAGAGACGCAGTTGTACACGAGCTGCAATTTTATCAATCCCAAATGGTGCTCTTAGGTGAATACCACTATTGCTCAATTTTTGATACTTACCAAATCGTTCAATGATAGCTACTGATTGTTGTCGAACAACATAGATTGAGCTCATTAATATAGCTCCTACAATAAGCATTAGAATAATTAGAACAAGTATAACTTTTAAAACCATGGGAATCTCCCCCTTTCTTCACTTACATTATAGCACTAGTAAATAGGTTAGGCAAATAATATGATAAAAATTTCATAGCATATTAAACAAGCATATTATATAGGGTCTCATTCCCATTCAAGTTAATATAAGACGGGTCGAATTTTTCCATCCGGTGAATCAATCCCGCATAATCATGTTTATCAGCAAGTGCAATCCCTATTAGTACTGGACCAGTACCCTTGCTAGCTCGTTTGATATATTCAAAACGAGTAATATCATCATGAGGTCCTAAGATATCATTTACAAACTCTCGAAGTGCTCCCGGACGTTGTGGGAAATTCACTACAAAGTAATGCTTGATACCATCATAAATCAAGGCACGTTCTTCCATCTCTGGCATACGGTTGATGTCATTATTCCCTCCAGAGATGATACAACAAATGGTCTTGCCCTTAATATAATCGGATAATACTTCTAGGGCTGCAACGCTAGCAGCCCCCGCAGGTTCTGCTACAATTCCTTGTTTAGAATAAAGATCAATTAAGGTCTCAGAAATCAAACCTTCATCCACTCCGATAAGAGTTTCTACATGTTTGCGTGTTGCTTCATAGGTCAACTGTCCTACTTTTTGCACTGCAATTCCATCCGCAAACTTATCAATTTCTTTAAGTTTAACCGGTCCTCCAGCTTCAAAGGCAGCCTTCATCGAACGAGCACCTTCAGCCTCTACTCCAATGACCTCAATCTGAGAATTTGTTTCTTTAATATAAGTAGAAACACCTGAAATGAGACCTCCGCCTCCAACAGGTACCAAGACAGTATCAAATTCAATAGATTCTTTACGAGCTTCTTCTAAAATTTCATAGGCTACCGTACCCTGACCAGCTTGAACATAGGGATCATCAAAGGGATCAATAAACATACGATTTTCAGCTACAGTAAAGTCTTGAGCAGCCTTGGCTGAAGCATCAAAAGTATCCCCTACTAATTTGATCGTCACAAAATCTCCTCCAAAGAAACGGACCTGACCAATTTTCTGTTGAGGTGTCGTAATTGGCATAAAGATTGTTGCAGGAATCTTCATCTCATTACATGTGTAGGCAACTCCTTGAGCGTGATTTCCCGCTGAAGCACACACTACACCACGTTCACGTTCCTCTTTTGTCAATTGCGAGATAGCGTAATAAGCTCCACGAATTTTAAAAGAACGGACACGTTGAGCATTTTCCTTCTTAAGATAAATTTTCGCTCCGTATTTTTCGGATAAATAATGATCGTAGTCAAGTGGAGTATTGGCTACTACACCACTCAAAACCTTGTGGGCTTTCACCACATCTTTTGCACTTAGCATAATCTCCTCCTAGATGAGTTTTCAAGATAAAAAGCGAGTTAGGTTCCCCCCAACTCGCCTTCTGTTTATATTCTTAAAAATTAGTTGTAGATCTTGAATGCATCATCGTCGTTTTTACCGACAAATGGCATTGCTTTACGCAATTCTGCACCAACTTTTTCAATTTCAAGGTTAGCTGCTTGTTCACGGTAAGCAGTCAATTTTGGACGTCCAGCTTTATAGTCATTTACAAAGTCATTTGCAAATTTACCATTTTGGATGTCTGCCAAGACAGCTTTCATGTTTTCTTTAACTTGTTCAGTGATCACACGTGGACCTGATACATAGTCACCGTATTCAGCAGTGTTTGAAATTGATTGACGCATTTTCTTGAATCCACCTTCGTAGATCAAGTCAACGATCAATTTCATTTCGTGAAGAACTTCAAAGTAAGCCAATTCTGGAGCGTAACCTGCTTCTGTCAAGACTTCGAAACCTGCTTCGATAAGGGCAGTCAAACCACCACAAAGTACAGCTTGTTCACCAAACAAATCTTCTTCAGTTTCTTCTTTGTATGTTGTTTCAAGAAGACCTACACGAGCTGCTCCAACACCTTTACACCAGTCCATAGCAATGTTTTTAGCATTTCCTGTTGCATCTTGATAAACTGCGTAAAGAGCTGGCACACCAAATCCTTCTTCGTAAGTACGACGTACCAAGTGTCCTGGTCCTTTAGGAGCACACATAAAGACATCAACATCTGCAGGAACTTTGATGAATTCGAAGTGAATGTTGAAACCATGTGCAAATCCAACAGCATTTCCAGCTTCCAAGTTTGGAGCAATTTCTGCTTCGTACAATTCTTGTTGGATTTCATCTGGTGCCAAGATCATGATAACATCAGCCAATTTAGTTGCTTCTGCTACTGTGTAAGTGTCAAAACCATCTTCTTTTGCTTTATCAAAAGATTTACCTGGACGTACACCGATGATCACATCGCGACCTGAATCACGCAAGTTTTGAGCGTGCGCATGTCCTTGTGAACCATAACCAATAACGGCGATTTTTTTACCGTCAAGTGCTGCTACTTTTACATCTTTTTCGTATTCCATTTGAACTGCCATAGTTTTTTCTCTCTTTTCTACTTTTATTGCCTGTTAGGCTAGTTTAACAAATTTAGGTTGGATTTTTAGTCACGGGTAAATCCAGTTGCACCCGTACGAGCGATATTCTTTATACCGTAAGGTCGAATGACGCGAATCAAAGCTTCACTCTTTTCTGCATTCCCAGTCATCTGAATGGTAATGGAACTTGGAGCTACATCGACTACTGTTGCACGGAAAGGTTGGATAATAGCCAAAATTTCTGCACGTTTTTCAGCAGGCGCTGAAACCTTTATAAGAATTACTTCTCGTTCTAAGTGGGGCTGATCCGTAATATCACGAATACGAATTACATCAATCTGACGATTAAGTTGTTTGATGATTTGCTCCACCTCATCATGTGAGGCAACATCGATGATAATGGTAATCCGTGACACATTTGGATTTTCCGTTGCGCCAACAGAAATGCTTTCGATATTGACTTGACGTCTCGATAAGACTCCTGTGAAGCGATTGAGAACACCTGAACGGTTTTGAAGTTTGGCTGTTAACATTCTACGCATTAAACTTCACCCCCAACATCTCATGATTACTCTTACCAGCTGGGACCATTGGTAAAACATGTTCTTTACGAGAAATGTCTACTTCAATAAACATTGGTTCATCTTCCATGATGACTTCCAAATCCTTCACAAGAGTTTCAGGATTATCAAACTTATAATTCTTAATTCCATAGGCTTGAGCCATCAATTGGAAATCTGGAAGGCTATCAAAGACCGACTCTGAAGTTCGACCATCATAGAAGGCTTCTTGCCACTGGCGAACCATCCCGAGTGAATGGTTATTAAGCATGATGACCTTGATTGGAATCTTGTAAATATTTAAGATTGCCAATTCCTGATTGGTCATCTGGAAACCGCCATCTCCGACAAAGAGAACAACTTCTTTATCTGGATTAGCAATCTTAGCACCAATAGCTGCTGGGACTCCGAATCCCATGGTTCCTAGACCACCTGATGTTACCAATTGACGCTCGTTTTGGTAAGGATAGTATTGAGCCGTCCACATTTGGTGTTGTCCAACGTCTGTTACGACAATGGCATCACCATTGGTCAACTCACCGACGCGTTCAATAACTGCTTGAGGTTGAACCACACGTTCTTTCTTATCATAAGAACGAACACGATTCTTATCTTTGGTAACTTTCTCAATCCACTTTTCAGTATTGTTACGAACGATTGGCTCAGCTAGTAACTGCTGCAAAGCCTTTTTCGCATCACCAACAACCGGAATATCAACTGCGATAATCTTACCAATCTCTGCAGGATCGATATCAATATGCGCTACTTTTGCATTCTTAGCAAAGGTTTTAGGATTTCCAGTCAAACGGTCATCAAAGCGGCAACCAATAGAAATCATAAAATCAGCCTCAGTCATGGCAATATTTGCTGCAAAGGAACCATGCATTCCGCCCATTCCCAAAAACAGTGGATGGCTAGTTGCAATTGTTCCCTGTCCCAAAAGACTTGTCACAACTGGTATTTGATAACGCTCTGCAAATTCATTTAACTCTGCTGCAGCCTCAGCATAGCTAATTCCACCACCAGCTAGCAAGACTGGTTTTTTAGCCTTAGACAATTGCTTCAAGATTTTCTTGATTTGCATATCATTTGGCTCAAGTGTTGGCTGATAACTTGGTAAATCTATCTCTGGAGAGTAAATGAAGTCTGTCTCAAGCGCAGAAACATCTTTTGGTAGGTCAATGACGACTGGCCCTGGACGACCTGTAGTCGCAATATGCACAGCTTCTGTAATAATTCGCGGAATATCCGCAGTTTCTCGAACCTGATAATTGTACTTAGTGATTGGCATGGTGATACCAACGATATCAGCTTCTTGGAAAGCATCCTTACCGATTCCCGCTCTTGCAACTTGTCCTGTGAAGACCAAAAGGGGAACACTATCGCTCATAGCATCTGCGATCCCTGTAATGGCATTTGTAGCTCCTGGTCCGCTTGTGACGACTGCAACACCCAGTTTTCCTGTTGACTTAGCATAACCTTCAGCTTCGTGAAGACAGCCCTGCTCATGGCGACCTAGAATATGGCGGATTCCCTTAAAATTATAAATAGCATCATATAAAGGAAGTACTGCTCCACCAGGATAACCAAAAATCGTGTCGATTCCTAAGTCGCGAAGTGTTTCCAAAACAAGATCCGATCCCGTCTTAGGTGAGTCTAAAATGATTTTCTCCATCGTTCCCCTTTCTCTTCTCTTAAAAATAGCTTGTTACTATCATACCATTTTTTCAAAAATTTTCAAGAGAAAAGAGCAAATTTTCTGAATTTTCTATCTAGATACTTTACAATATTAAATGAATTAGAAAGTTTATACGTATTTATATTTTTTGAATAGAAAAAAGGTTGAGACAGATCTGCCTTCAACCTTTCATGTTAAATTATTACTAATTAAAGTGAGTTAACGTCAACCTTGATACCAACACCTTGAGTAGTTGTGATTGTCAAGCTTGTTACGTAAGTTCCTTTAGCAGTAGCTGGTTTAGCTTTTTGGATTGTTTCGTTGAATGCTTTGAAGTTTTCAACCAACTTGTCAGCTTCAAATGAAACTTTACCGATGATCGCTTGTACGATACCTGCACGGTCTGCACGGTAAGTGATTTTACCACCTTTAGACTCTTCAACTGCTTTAGCAACATCCATTGTTACAGTACCAGTTTTAGGGTTTGGCATCAAGTTACGAGGTCCAAGGACACGTCCAAGACGTCCAACAAGAGCCATCATGTCAGGTGTAGCGATAACTACGTCGAAGTCCAACCAACCGTCGTTGATTTTAGCAACAAGGTCATCTTCACCAACAAAGTCTGCACCAGCAGCTTTTGCTTCTTCAGCTTTTGCACCACGTGCGAAAACAAGAACGCGTGAAGTTTTACCAGTACCGTTTGGCAATACCATTGCTCCACGGATTTGTTGGTCAGCTTTTTTAACGTCGATGTTCAAGTTGTAAGCAACTTCTACAGTTGCGTCAAATTTTGCAAAGTTAGTTTCTTTTGCAAGAGCTACAGCTTCTTCTACGCTGTATGCTTTTGTGCTGTCAATCTTCTCAAGAGCAGCACGAAGTTGTTTGCTTTTTTTAGCCATTTTCTATTCTCCTTGTAAGTGGTTCAATCGATTTTCATCTCCCACGTCACTTCTCGAAATGATGAAGTCTTGCGGGTTTTATTGGGGATGTTATTGATTAGTCAACAACAGTGAATCCCATAGAACGAGCAGTACCTTCGATCATACGCATTGCAGACTCAATGTTTGCAGCGTTCAAATCTGGCATTTTAGTTTCTGCAATTTCTTGTACTTGTGCACGAGTAACTGTAGCAACTTTAGTTTTGTTAGGTGTACCTGATCCTTTTTCAACACCTGCAGCTTTTTTCAAAAGAACAGCAGCTGGTGGTGTTTTTGTAACGAAATCAAATGATTTATCTTCATAAACAGTGATAACAACTGGAATGATCATACCAGCTTGGTCAGCTGTACGAGCGTTGAACTCTTTTGTGAATCCCATGATGTTGATACCAGCTTGACCAAGAGCAGGTCCAACCGGTGGAGCTGGTGTAGCTTTACCAGCAGGGATTTGCAATTTTACAAGTTTTTCGACTTTTTTAGCCATTTTTAAATCCTCCTTTGTGGTTTTGGCGGTAATTAAAGATTTTTACCTCCCACAAGTATGCTTTACACATACCCATCTATTATACACTATTTTAAAAAAAATGCAAGAGAAATTTTTATTTTTGATATTTCTTTATATTACACTTTTTTGATGAAATCAATCTTCAAAATCTTCTACCATGATGGAAAGAATTCATTCGCTCAAAGTCAGTACAAAACTCACTCCATTTTCAGTAACGCCACTTTCCACAAAACCAAGAGACTCAAAACATCTTCTAGAGATACGGTTGAAAGTGTAGATTTCTTGAACTTTCAATTGTTTCCAACCCTTTTGACGAGCTAGATCAATCAAAGCCTTCAAAACCTTGCTTCCAAGACCCTGATGCTGATAAGTCGGATTGCCAATCACAATAGGAAGATTCTCCTGAGATAAGGTTACATCCCCAATTGGAAGCCACTCTCCCTTTTCTCGAAACTCAATCCAGAACAAATCCCCGTGACTCTCTAAATAGGAATACATGGTATTTAATTTTTCCGAACTATAAGGTATTCTAATACCGTCTACAAGTTCCACCAAATCCACATCTTGATACCAGGCCAAAGCTGCATCCTGATGATCTGCTAAAAAATAGGGAACTAAACGTAAGGAATCATCTATCTGAATGATTTTTGTCATCATTTTCTACTCCTAATACTAGCTCCGCTGCTTGATTAAAACCATCACACCAGTTATACCATTTTGCTTCATAATCATCTTGAGGTAAGATATGATTTTTTAAATCCAGAACAGAGTATATCTTTCTTTTCTCACAAGCTTGCGCATAGAGATGATATAGTTCATCACCTCCATCTCTATCAAACTCAGCAGAAATTGTATCCTGACCTACCAACAAAGCCTGATAAGCCCTGTGATGGCCATCTGTAATCAAGAAGCAATTTCCAAATGCAAGAACGCTAATTGGATTGATATTGGGCTTTTCTTTCGACTGATAAAGCATCTGGATATCTTGTAACTTCTTTTCTGATAAGTATAGTTGAGTCGGATGAAGATCTTTTATGTTGACTTCCATTTTATCTCCTCAAGAAGGGGCAATTCCTACTTCTGCTTTCCTTTGAAGCGCCATTGAAAACGCAGTTTATCGTAGACAGGAAACTCCATAAACAAAACTCCTAGACCTACACAAAGGCTAGCAATCACATCTGATGGGTAGTGAACTCCCAGATAGACCCTGGATACCAATACACTGACTAAGTAAATACCAAGTCCAATTTGCACGACTTTTCTCCAAGTTGTATTCTTAATCCTTTGGCTCAAAATCACAATCAAAGTTCCAACCATAATCGTTACTGCCAGAGAATGTCCACTAGGAAAAGAAAAACCTTTTTCCTCTACTAGATGTACTATTTCTGGTCTAGGTCGTTGGTAGATATTTTTAAAAGTTACGATTAAGATTCCAGCCAAAGTCAAATTCCCCAGCATGAGATAACTTTCCAGTTTCCATTGCTTACGGTAAAAAATAAAAGCTACAATGAGAACCCAAGTGATAATGACTGGGATATCAATTAAATGCGTGATTGTTCTGAAAAGGAAGGTCAAGGAAGCAGGTAAGTCACCTCGAATAGCAATCTGGATTGGTTGATCAAAGCCAATCAGCATATTAGGGTAAAACTTGACAATATAACCTAAAATTACAAAAAGCAAAAGGGCAAAAGAGCCCTTCATCAAATATGTTTGTTTATCTTTCATAGTATTTTAAAGTTGGTTTCAAAAGGACAAACAACAACCAGAAAGAGATGGCAAAGATAATACCTTCAATCAGATTAAAAGGCAAGACCATAGTCATCAGGTAGTTGCTCAATCCTAAGATTTTCTCAATATCAAAATTAGCAAACTTAGCGTACAAAGGAACAGCATAGACGTAGTTCAGAACTAGCATAGCTAGAGTCAAACCAAGCGTACCAGCTAGTGAAGCTAGGACGAAACGCATGCTTGTTCGCTCTTTTTTCCAAATCAAACCAAAAGCAAGCACAAAGACTCCCAAGGCAACAATATTCATCGGTAAACCAATATAGCTACTAACCCCTTGATTGTTCAAAAGGATTTTCAACAAGGACCGAAGGAAAAGCACTCCAAAAGCCGCGGGTAAATCCAAGACTACCAAGCCCACAAGGACCGGTAAAATACTGAACTCAATCCTCAAGAAGGATGCCGCTGGCAAAAGCGGAAAGTCAAAGTACATCAACACAAATGAAAGCGCTGATAGAATTGCAATGGTCGAAAGTCGACGTGTGTTTGTCATAACAGGTTCCTCCAATTTTCTATAAAATCAGAAGAAGTTAGAAAGGATCCCTCTATCTATTCTCACTTTTTATATCCCAAAAGTTCCCTCTCACTCTATTAAGGAAATTCAAGCAAGCGGTTACAGTTTAGCTATAAATCTATCAGAACAGACAAAGCTATTCTTTCGTCTTCTCCCATCCAGACTATACTGTCGGTTGTGGAATCTCACCACATCAGCTTGCGCTCGCGGACTTATTTGGCTAAGATATTTTAGATTTATCTAGACGTCGCAGTCGAAGATAATACTTAAAGTATATCGAGACAAGACAACAAAGAGAAAGCTAAAATAGCTAGTCAAATTCACCGCCGGTCGGGAATCTCACCCAGCCCTGAAGACCCCTTTATAATAACAAAAAAAGCTTGCAAGCGCAAGCATTTTATCTAAGTGTTTATTTCAATTTATCTGTTTCATAAGTGTGGACCAGTTCGAGGCCCACAAAGTTTTGTTGTCGGAGAGCCTCATAGACAATCATACATACTGTATTAGATACATTCAGGCTACGAACATGTTCATCATTCATCGGAATTCTGAGAGCCTTTTCTGGATGCTCACGCATAAATTCCTCAGGCAAGCCCTTATCTTCACGCCCAAAGAGAAAATAATGATCTCCTTCTGTCGTGAAATCTGCATCTGAATAGACTTTTTCTGCAAACTTGGAAATCAAGTAGAGTTGACCATCCATTTTTTCCATAAAATCAGCCAAACTATCATAAAAATGAATCTCAAGTTTGTCCCAATAATCTAGACCTGCTCGCTTCATCTTACGGTCATCGATAGGAAAGCCCATCGGTTTAATAATATGAAGGGGCGCATTCGTTGCTGCGCAGGTACGAGCAATATTACCCGTATTTTGTGGAATTTGGGGTTCAAATAATACAATGTGATTTGCCATGCCTTGTTTCCTCTCACTAGTGCAAAAAAATAGCCACACTGCCCGGAGTCTAGCTCAGCAAACAGCGTGGTTAAAGCATCGTTAACTTACCTCACAACAGGTTTGAAGTAAATCAGCGAAACTACTGTTTTAGTATATCACTTTCAGCTTGATTGTCAATAGAAATGACTTGATTTTTTCAATTTTTTTACAAACATATTTACATTAGCTAAAAATGCATCTGTATCCATTAGACATACACTTAAATAGCTGATTTATATCTTAAATTTTGAACAAGTAAGATTATCAATGGGACGATTTTCTACCCTAATAATGAAAAGAGTCGGTTGCCGAGTGCATTTTATTCTAAAAAAGAGTATGATAGATACATATTGAAAAAGTAGGTTATTTAAGTATGAAGATTATTCTTGTCGGAGGGGGGAAAGTTGGTTCTGCCCTTTGTCGTTCACTTGTCGCTGACAATCATGATGTTGTCCTAATTGAACAGAACGAAACGGTTCTTAATTATATGACAAGCCGTTTTGATATTATTGGAATTGCAGGTAATGGGGCTGACTTTGCCATGCTAGAAGCTGCCAATGTTCAAGACTGCGATATTTTCATCGCTATGACTCAGTATGATGAGGTCAATATGGTCTCTGCTGTCTTAGCTAAAAAGATGGGGGCTAAAGAAACCATCGTCCGTGTCCGCAATCCTGAGTATTCCAACCCTTACTTTAAAGAAAAAAATATTCTCGGATTTTCTCTTATTGTCAATCCAGAACTCCTAGCGGCTCGTGCTATTGCTAATATCATCGACTTCCCAAATGCTCTCTCTGTTGAGCGTTTTTCAGGTGGTTTGGTTAGTTTGATGGAATTTGTTGTCCGTAAGGATAGCAATATCTGTCAGATGTCTATTGCCGACTTCCGGAAAAAGTTTGGCAATGTGATTGTCTGTGCTATTGAGCGCGATCATAAACTGATGATCCCTAGTGGCGACCTTATTTTAGAAGATAAAGACCGTATCTTTGTAACAGGTCATCGTGTCGATATGATGCTTTTTCATAACTATGTCAAATCTCGTGTCGTTAAAAGCTTACTCATTGTCGGAGCTGGGAAAATCGCCTACTACCTCGTTGGTATTTTAAAAGATAGCCGTATTGATACCAAGGTCATTGAGCTCAATCCAGATCGCGCAGCATTTTTCAGCCAAAAATATCCGAAACTCTATATTGTACAAGGGGACGGGACTGCAAAAGATATTCTCCTAGAAGAAAGTGCCCAACACTACGATGCTGTCGCAACTCTCACTGGCGTTGACGAAGAAAACATTATTACCTCTATGTTCTTAGATAGTGTTGGTGTTCAGAAAAACATCACCAAGGTCAATCGAACTAGCCTTTTAGAGATTATCCATGCACCTGAGTTTTCTAGTATTATCACACCAAAAACCATCGCTGTAGATACTATCATGCACTTTATCCACGGTCGTGCCAATGCCCAATATTCAGATCTTCAAGCGATGCACCACCTTGCAAATGGACAGCTTGAGACTCTTCAATTCCTTATCAAGGAAGCTAACAAGATGACTGGCAAACCTTTGTCTCAATTGAAACTCAAAAAAGACATTTTAATTGCTGCTATTATCCGCAGCGGAAAAACAATCTTCCCAACTGGTGAAGATAGCCTTCAAGTCGGTGATAAGTTAGTTGTCATCACACTACTATCAAATATCACCAAGATCTATGATCTATTAGAGAGGTAAGCTATGAATAGAAGTATGGTACGATTTCTTCTTGCAAAGCTACTCTTGATCGAGGCTGGTCTACTCTTAGTTCCAGTTAGCATTGCTCTTTATTATCGAGAATCGAGTCAAGTTTTTACAGCTCTTTTCTCTACCATCGGAATCCTTATTGTTCTAGGTCTTCTTGGAATCATCAGCAAGCCTAAAAAACAGCGAATCTATGCAAAAGAAGGAATCTTAATTGTAGCTCTCTGTTGGATTCTCTGGTCATTCTTTGGTGCCCTTCCCTTTGTCTTTTCAGGGCAAATTCCCAATATGATCGACGCCTTCTTTGAGATTAGTTCTGGCTTCACAACAACGGGAGCAACTATTTTAAATGACGTTTCTGTCTTAAGCCGTTCTCTTCTATTTTGGAGGAGTTTTACCCACCTCATCGGAGGTATGGGGGTGCTAGTTTTTGCCCTAGCTATTATGGACAATGCTAAAAATAGTCACCTAGAAGTTATGAAAGCTGAGGTTCCAGGACCAGTATTTGGCAAGGTTGTATCTAAGCTAAAAAATACAGCTCAAATTCTCTATATCCTATATCTCGCGATGTTCGTCCTTTTTGTGGTTATTTATTACCTTGCTGGGATGCCACTCTACGATAGTTTTGTTATCGCTATGGGTACTGCTGGTACTGGTGGCTTTACTGTTTATAATGACGGAATTGCCCACTATCACAGTTCTCTCATTACCTATCTGACAAGTATCGGGGTTTTGATGTTTGGTGTCAATTTCAACCTTTACTACTACCTCATGCTCCGTCGTATTAAGGAATTCTTTTTTGATGAAGAACTCCGAGCCTATCTCTTGATTGTAGCCATATCAACTGGTTTAATCACGCTAAACACACTCCACCTCTATAGCGGAGTTTCTCAAAGCTTTGAGATGGCCTTCTTCCAAGTATCCAACATCATTACCACTACCGGTTTTGGATATGGGGATATCACGAACTGGCCTTTGTTTTCTCAATACATCTTGCTAATGCTGATGGCAATCGGTGGATCTGCCGGCTCCACTGCGGGTGGTCTCAAGATTATTCGCGGAGTCATCCTATCTAAAATTGCTAAAAATCAAGTCTTGTCTACCATATCACCTCACCGCGTTTTAACCCTTCAGGTTAATCAAACGGTTATTGATAAGGATACCCAGCACAAGATTCTGAAGTATTTTGTGGTTTACATCATGATTTTACTCAGTTTGATTTTCATCGTCAGTTTAGATACCAATAATTTAATGGTTGTCACGAGTGCTGTTTTCAGTTGTTTTAACAATATCGGTCCTATTTTAGGAACAACTGCAAGTTTCTCAATTTTTAGTCCATTTTCAAAACTTCTACTATCTTTTGCAATGATTGCAGGACGTCTTGAAATCTATCCAATCATACTGCTCTTTATGAAGCGAACTTGGTCTAAACGTTAGAACAATCAACTTTACACCCTATCTCCCCCTTCAAGGAACCCTTGAAGGGGGATTTTTTAGTTTCAAAAGACAAGACAGCTCTAAAAATCGACAATTGAGAATTTAAGGATTTTTCTCTCCTATCTTTTAGCTATAATAAGAAAAAAATATAGAGGATACTTTATGGAAAAAGTCATAAAATCAATTCGACTACTCTTGTTCTTTGCCTTAATCCAACTGGCATTTTGTAGTTGTATCTTTTGGTCTGGAACCTCTCTAGCCCTCAAACAATCCTGTTTTTATTTTCTACTGGCTTTATTGGGCTTATCTGGGTCTTGTACCTTTATGCATTATTTATCTAGTCACAACCTGAAAAGAGATAGACTGATTGATAGGAGTCGCTTTATCTTTTTATTTTATAGTATGATGATTGTGGTCAACCTCTGCGGGGTTGGGTTGGTTCTATCAGATACTATCGTTACTGTCAACTTACTTCAAAAAGAAGCTGTAGAACTCATCCTCCCCTCCTTCTTTTTTCTCTTTGGAGTTGATCTTATTACCTTTCTCCCCTTGAAAAAATGGAGAAGGTTGCAAAAAAATTCCAGTAGCAAGGAAGTGAGATTTTCCATCATTATCATTTCCATTTTAATCTTCCTACGTAATCCAATCACCATTTTATCCATCGCTTTTTATATTGGCCTTGGCGCTTTATTTCTCAGTTTTTTATTCCCAAAAAACTTAAGACAAGAGGTGTCATTCTACAGTCATTTGATTCGGGATATTCTATTTGTCGTTTGTACCTTCCTCTTATGGTAACAAATAGAATCCTTGCAATAATTATGTTATAATTAAAAAAAATTTTAGGAGATACATCAATGAACTTTTTTAAAGATTTTCGTAAACGACTCGCTTGGTTTGGAATTTTGTTAGTAGCTCTCGTTCTCTCTCAGACTCCTATGCTAACTCTAGCTATACTAACTAAAATTCAGTTTAATCCAATCTGGTCAACAATTCTTGTGTCCCTTATTTCGATTCTTGTACTTGCTATCTTTTTATACGGAGCCCATAAGAGCAAGTTGCTGGATTTAAAATCTAAACTTCTCACCATTAACGATCTTCCTCGCATTGTCTTAAGCTATCTAGCTATTTATGTTGGAAATCTTGTGGGTGGAATCTGGTTACAACTCGTGAAACAAACAACAACTGCTAATCAACAAGTAATTAACAACCTTGTTTCTGAAAGCTCTCTGATTAGCAGTTTCTTCCTCATCGTTTTAATCGCACCTATTTGTGAAGAAATCATTTGTCGCGGGATTATTCCTACCAAACTCTTCCAAGGCTACGAAAAGTTTGGCTATGTCATTGGTTGGCTAATCTTCCTCCTTGCACATATGCCTTCTAATCTCCCTTCCTTCTTGATTTATGGTTGGATGTCAGTCGTCCTCACTTGGACTGCTTATCGTACCAGACGTTTGGAAATGTCTATCTCGGTCCATATGTTACTTAATAGTATCAGCTTCATCTTACTGGCACTCTTCACAATTTTTATGAAAAATTTCGGTATCTAATACCCAACTATCCATTCCTTTAGGCTGGATCAATCGTCCTGGTCTAAGGGATTTTTTTGTTTCAAGCAGCACTTTATCTCGGAAAAATTCATTTTTTCTACCATCCTAAATAATTTTTTCTTCATAAATTTTATAGAGTTTAAAAATGGATATCTATACTGAAGTTATTTACCGATTAGCGACCTAAAAGACCTCCTAAACTCCGTCCCTCACCAGGGCAGAGTTTAGGAATTTTGTTAAAACCAGCTTACAAGAAAAGAGTTTGGGACAATAGTGTCTCGATTCTATCAAAAAAAGCAACGGATT
>CAUSCX010000040.1:0-15496 GCA_963530385.1 uncultured Streptococcus sp.
AATTGTGTTGGTACGACCATTGAGATTGGTGAGAGGTAAGGGTGTACGGTCGTAAGAACGATATCATCTGTATCTTTGGCAACATTTTCTTCTGCGATAGTAAGAACCTTAGCGCCACGCGCTGCCACTTCTTGAATATTTCCACGAGTGTGGTTGGCAAGAACTGGGTCTGACAAGAGGGCCAAGACAGGTGTTCCTTCTTCAATCAATGCGATCGTTCCGTGCTTGAGTTCTCCAGCTGCAAAGCCTTCACACTGGATGTACGAAATCTCTTTGAGTTTGAGACTAGCTTCCATAGCTACGTAGTAATCTTGACCGCGTCCGATGTAAAAGGCATTGCGTGTTGTTTCAAGAAGATCACGGACTTTTGCATCGATCGTTTCTTTCTCTGAAAGAGTTGATTCGATAGACTGAGCTACGATAGACAATTCGTGAACCAAATCGAAAGCTTTGGCTTTTTCATTGCCATTTGCTTCACCGACCGCTTTCGCAAGGAAGGCAAGAGCTGCGATTTGCGCAGTATATGCCTTGGTTGAAGCAACGGCAATTTCAGGACCTGCGTGAAGCAACATAGTATGGTTAGCTTCACGTGACAGAGTTGATCCTGGCACATTTGTCACTGTCAAGCTTGGAATTCCCATTTCATTGGCCTTAACCAAAACTTGACGGCTATCAGCTGTTTCACCAGATTGGCTGATAAAGATGAAGAGTGGCTTCTTGCTGAGAAGTGGCATACCATAGCCCCACTCAGAGGAGATACCAAGTTCCACTGGCGTATCTGTCAATTCTTCCAACATCTTCTTAGAAGCAAATCCTGCGTGGTAAGAAGTTCCAGCCGCAAGAATGTAGATGCGATCTGCCTCTTGAACCGCCTTGATGATAGCCGGATCTACCACAACTTGACCTGCTTCATCTGTGTAAGCTTGGATCAACTTACGCATCACTGTTGGTTGCTCGTCGATTTCCTTGAGCATATAGTATGGATACGTTCCTTTACCAATATCAGATAGGTCTAACTCCGCAGTGTAGCTATCACGCTTCTGAACATGGCCATCATAATCTTGAACCTCAACACTATCAGCCTTCACGATTACCAACTCTTGGTCGTGGATTTCCATGTATTGGCTCGTTTCACGAATCATAGCCATGGCATCTGAGCAGACCATGTTGTAACCATCACCAAGACCAATCAAAAGTGGTGATTTGTTCTTAGCTACATAGATGACATCTGGATTTTCAGAGTCAATCAAGGCAAAGGCATAAGAACCACGGATGATGTGAAGAGCTTTTTTGAAGCCTTCAAGTACTGACAAGTCATCTTCTTCCGCAAATTTTCCAATCAAATGAACTGCGATTTCTGTATCTGTTTGCCCCTTGAAATGGTGACCTGCAAGGTACTCTTCCTTGATTTCAAGATAGTTTTCAATCACCCCGTTGTGTACCAAGACAAAACGTCCTGTCTCAGAACGGTGTGGGTGAGCATTGTCTTCCGTTGGTTTTCCGTGAGTCGCCCAGCGAGTGTGACCAATCCCTGCTGTTCCTTCTACGCCACTAGCTTTTGCAGAAAGTTCTGCAATACGACCAACAGCCTTCACTAGATGGCTTTCAGCACCACCTAAAACAAAAATTCCCGCTGAATCATAACCACGGTATTCGAGTTTTTCAAGTCCTTGAATCAAAATATCAGTTGCATTTGTGTTTCCAACAACACCAACAATTCCACACATAGTATATACGACACAGACAAGCTGTGCTTTCCCCTTAAATTGGTATAGTCTAATTCTCGCTTTGCAGAATCAGCAAAAACAGTATATACTTGTTTCTTTTACTTGTCAAGAATAAAAATTGGTATAGTCTGATTCTACTGATTCTATATACTAAAAGTCTATCATATTTCGCCTAATACTCAATGAAAATCAAAGAGCAAACTAGAAAGCTAGCCGCAGGTTGCTCAAAGCGCTGCTTTGAGGTTGTAGATAAAACTGACGAAGTCAGTAACCACACATACGGCAAGGCGAAGCTGACGTGGTTTGAAGAGATTTTTGAAGAGTATAAAGCAAGTATTAAAAAAGGGCTCTACTGCCCTTAATAACTACTATTTTGTAGCAAGCTTGTCTGCCTTTACCACTTCTTGAAAGGTTTTTTGATAATTTACTTTAATTGTCATTGTCATGTGAGAGTCCTCGTTTCTTTTTGATGACCCTAGTATAGGCAATAACCCTAAAAGCAAACTTAAGATTTTCTTAGAGAAAGCTTAATCTAAATGTTCTTTCTTTTCTAGATTTAGGGCAATCATATGCCACTCTGGATCCTCCTGCCAGTTAGGAAGAGAGCTGATATAGCTAGCCACCTTACGTGCTTCCTCAAGAATAGGAAAATCTTCGATAATATCAGCCACTTGAAACTCTGGTAGACCTGACTGTCTGGTTCCAAAAATCTCACCAGAGCCACGCATTTTCAAATCTTCTTCTGCAAGGACAAATCCATTGGTCGTTTCCGTCATGATGCGCATGCGATCCTTTCCAGAGTCAGTTTTGGGATTGGCCACAAGAACCGCATAGGACTGCTTGTCTCCCCGACCGACACGACCCCGAAGCTGATGGAGCTGGCTAAGTCCAAAACGATCAGCATCCATGATAATCATAACTGTCGCATTAGGAACATTGACCCCAACCTCGATAACAGTCGTAGAAACCAGAATATCTGTATTTCTCTCTTTGAAATTCTGCATAATCTGGTCTTTTTCGTCACTCTTCATCTTACCGTGTAAGAGAGCCACTTTTGCTTTTTCTGCAAAATGAGCCGTCAATTCTTTCGATAAAGCAATAGCATTTTTAAGATCCAGGGCTTCAGATTCTTCAATCAAGGGCGAAATGACATAGGCTTGGGAGCCATTCTGAATCTCACTCTCTAACCAAGTCAAGACCTGGGGCAGTTGTTCATGCTTGATCCAGCGTGTTACGATCGGTTTTCGTCCCGCTGGCATCTGGTCAATAATGGAAACATCCATATCTCCAAAAGCTGTGATGGCTAAGGTCCGTGGAATCGGAGTTGCCGTCATCATAAGGACATCTGGATTTTCTCCTTTTTCCCGTAAAATACGCCTTTGTCCTACACCAAAGCGGTGTTGTTCATCGATGATAATCAAACCAAGTCGAGCGTATTCCACCCCTTCCTGTATAAGGGCATGGGTACCGACAATCACATCAACCTCGCCCTTAGCAATCGTTTCCAAAACCGTGCGTTTTTCTGCAGCTTTCAGCGAACCTGTTAGGAGGGCTAGTTTCAAATCTGGAAAGAGACTCTCTAAACTTTCAAAATGCTGCTCTGCAAGGATCTCTGTGGGAACCATTAGAGCTGCCTGATAACCAGCCGTTACAGCCGCGTACATCGCTAAACCCGCAACCACTGTCTTCCCACTACCAACATCCCCTTGTAAGAGTCGATTCATGTGATGGTCCGACTTCATATCTGTCAGGATTTCTTGTAGACTTTTTTCTTGGGCTTGGGTCAAGGCAAAAGGCAATTTCTCTTTAACGGCAGTTAGTTTTTTCTGGGACCAATTTAGGATCAATCCACTTCCGTGAATCTTATTTTCAGACTTGAGGGTCTGTAATTGCATTTGGAAATAAAAGAGTTCCTCAAACTTGATTCGACGGAGAGCCTGCTTGTATTCTGCCAAATCCTTAGGAAAGTGCATGGCACGAACAGCCTGACAGCGAGACATGAGTTTGTATTTATCGAGCAAGGACTGAGGGAGATTTTCCTCTATCAAGAGATCTAGGCCCTGATCAAAGGCGGTTTTAATGACTTTAACAAGGCTTGCTTGACTAACTCCTTGTGCGAGACGATAGACAGGTTGGAGATCATCCTCCACTTGGGCTAAAACCTTCATCCCTGTGAGACTAGCCTTAGCACGATCCCACTTTCCAAAGACAGCTAGAGTCGCTCCTAGCTCGATCTTGTCAGCCAGGTAGGGTTGGTTAAAGAAGTTAACTGCAAACACAACCTCTCCCTGCTTGAGGCTAAAACGTAGGCGATTGCGCTTAAAACCATAATACTGAACACTAGCTGGTGTCACCACCTGACCAGACAGGACTGCCTTTTCGCCGTCTTCCAGTTCTAGCACCTGCTTGGTCTTAAAATCTTCGTAACGGAAAGGAAAGTAGAGCAAGAGATCTTGTAAGTTTTCAATTCCTAGTTTGGTATATTTCTCTGCTGATTTGGGTCCCACACCAGACAAGACATGCAAGGGTTGATGTAGATTCATGCTACTCTCCTTTCCTTATTTTTAATGATATTCTCTAGGAATCCGATCGCTGAGAAGACAAACCACCTCGTAATTGATGGTTCCACGATAGGCTGCTACATCTGTTGCAGTAATTTCTTTATCACCATCTGAGCCAATCAAGATAACTTTTGTTCCCAAGGGATAAAGCTTGGGCAAACGAATCATAATTTGGTCCATGGATACACGTCCTACGATGGGGCACAATTGTCCATCTACTAGAACTGAGAAATTCTGCATGTCTCGTGTCCAACCATCTGCATAACCTATCGGTACCGTTGCAATGACTTGCTCACCGTCTGCTTGATAAGTTGCTCCGTAACCCATACAAGTCCCAGCTGGGACTGTTTTAACATGAACAATAGCTGACTCCAAAGTTAAGGCTGGTTTTAGTTCATAAGGCAATTTCAAAATTTGTCCACTTGGATTGAGACCATACATAGAATCTCCCATGCGAACAGCACTGAAAATAGTTTCTGCATGCCATAGAGTCGTTGCGGAGTTACTAGCATGAACCAATTCTGGTACTTCTTGCAAGCCAGCAAGTATTTCCTTGAAACACTCTAACTGTTCCTTAAAATAGCTATCCGACTCTTCATCAGCAGTTGCAAAATGTGTAAAGATTCCCTCAACATTTGCTCCATGCTCCTTGAGTAAAGTTTGAGCTTCTTCAGCCTCGCTTGCACTTCTAAAACCAATTCGTCCCATACCTGAGTCAATTTTAAGGTGAACAGTTAAACCTGATAAGTCTGACTCTGTGGCTATGAGTTTCTGGATCCATTCCAACCCAGCCACTGTCAAGGTAATATCAAAGTCCTTAGCCAATGAAAGAGATTCAACCTCAGATACTCCTAAAATAAGAATCTTCTTAGAAATTCCTGCCTGACGAAGCTCGATGGCTTCATCGATATTAGAAACGCAAAAACCATCAACGTCACCCTGGATAGCTGTTGCAACAGCAACCGCTCCGTGCCCATAGGCATTGGCTTTCACAACCGCCCATTTGAGGGTTTCTTTGGGAATGTGTGCTCCCATTTGTTGGATATTGTAGCGAATTGCTTCTAGATAAATAAGGGCCTTGGTTGGTCTATGTGGACTAGTTTTCATAATCTTCCTCCAAAATAACACTAGCTGTTACAAACTGATCGGTATGGCTAATCGATAGCCAAACTTTTCCTGCAAACGGGGATTTGCTAAAGTAGGGAGCACCTCTTTCATTGTTCAAGACTTCCAAGTCCTGAAAACCTAATTTCCCAATTCCCGTCCCTAGAGCCTTAGAGAAGGCTTCTTTAGCTGACCAACGCCCAGCCAAATACTCTATTTGTCTACGACCTTTGAGACTGGCAAAGCGCTCCATTTCCTTGTCTGTCAAGACACGCCGTGCAAATCCTTCTCTTTTTTCAACTGCATTTTGTATAGAAGCTAATACTTCGATATCAATTCCGTGTCCAACTATCATTTTCGTCAAAAAGAGTTGAGGTTCCCCAACTCTATCCTTTTCACTTATTTTGTTAAGGTAGTATAGATTTCTTCTACCAAGGCTACTGTGTTTTCCCATCCTAGACATGGGTCTGTAATAGAACAACCAAAGATTTCTGGTTGATTTTGGCGACCATCTACCAAGTAAGATTCAATCATGAAACCTCGAACTGTCTTCTTGATCTTTTCATTCCAGTCACGGTTGAGCAGAGCCTGACGAACAATTCGAACTTGCTCCATATATTGCTTGCCTGAGTTATCATGGTTGGTATCAATCATGATAAAAGGATTTTCAAGCCCCATAGACTCGTAACGGCCGATAGCATCTAGGAGAGTTTCATAGTAGAAGTTTGGCTCATTCTTCCCATATTCATTCATAGCTCCACGAAGGATAACGTGGGCCAGGGGATTACCTAAAGTCTCAACTTCTTGTCCATGGTAAAGAAATGTTTGCTTGTTTTGTGCAGCATAGATGGCATTAAACATAACAGATAGATTTCCTGAGGTTGGATTTTTCATCCCCACTGGTGCATCAATCCCTGAAGCTACAAAACGGTGTTCTTGGTCTTCTACTGAACGCGCACCCACGGCATGGTAGCTCACCAAGTCGTCAACTAAAACTAGATTGGATGGATAAAGCATTTCATCTGCTGTGGTCAATCCTGTTTCTGTAATCACTCGATAATGAAGCTGACGTACAGCCTGCAAACCATTAATCAAACTTGGTGCTTTAGAAGTATCTGGCTGATGAACCAAACCCTTGTAGCCATCTCCATTGGTGCGTGGCTTGGCTGTGTATACACGCATGACCATGAAAATCTTATCCGCAACTTTCTTCTGCAAGTCTGCCAAACGGTGAGCATACTCAAGAACTGCTTCTTCATTGTCGGACGAACAAGGTCCAATGACCAACAAGATTCGGTCATCCTTTCCTGAAAGGATGTCTGCTAGTTCCTGATCACGGCTTTCCTTATGTTGCAAGGCTTTTGCAGATAACTGTGTTTCCGCCTTAATCGCTTCAATATCGATTTCTTGACCTTTTTCAATAAATGCCATATTATTCTCCTAGTCTTTGGTAGATTTCACGAACAAGAGCCTCAGTATTTTCCCATCCTAGACATGGATCGGTGATAGATTTTCCAAAGACCTCTGGTTCATTTTGACGACCGTCTTCTAGATAAGACTCAATCATGAAACCACGAACATATTTTTTAATCTTTTCATTCCAATCGCGGTTAATCAAGGTCTGACGAACGATGCGAATCTGATCCATATACTGCTTGCCTGAGTTATCATGGTTGGTATCAATGATGATAAATGGATTTTCAAGGCCCATCTTTTCATACTGGGCAATAGTATCCATCAAATTATCATAGTAGTAGTTAGGAATGTTTTTCCCGTATTCGTTGAGGGCACCACGGAGAATGGCATGGGATAAAGGATTTCCAGTAGTTTCGACTTCTTTTCCTAGGAAAAGAAAACTCTGCTTGTTTTGCGCTGCATAAATACCGTTGAACATGACATTGAGATTTCCAGACGTTGGATTTTTAAAACCTGTCGCAAAATCTGCTCCACTAGCTACAAAACGGTGTTGTTGGTCTTCAACCGAACGAGCTCCAACTGCCATATAAGAAATCAAATCATCTACCAAAGGAAGGTTCTCTGGGTACAACATTTCATCCGCTGTTGTCATTCCTGTTTCAGAAATAACACGGTAATGCAGGTGACGAACCGCCTTGATCCCATTGATGAGACTAGGTGCTTCTTTGGCATTTGGTTGGTGAATCAAGCCCTTATAGCCATCGCCATTAGTACGTGGTTTAGCAGTGTAGACGCGCATCACCATAAAGACGCGGTCTTTGACTTCTTCTTGCAGTTTTGACAAACGCTTAGCATACTCAAGAACTGCTTCTTCATTGTCAGATGAACAAGGACCAATCACCAACAAAATTCGTTGATCTTCACCACGAATAATCGCTTCAAGTTCTTGATCGCGTTGTTGTTTATTGGCAAGTGCTTGTCCTTCTAATTTAGACAAACTACGAACTTCTTCAATATTAATTTTAGGGCTTTTGGCTGTAAATACCATGATTCATCCTCCTTATAAAGCAAACGGACGCCAAGCGAAAATTCACTTTTCACTAGGCATCCGCCTGAAAATTAGTCATTCTTAATGTCGTTTACCATGACAGTTTTTAAATTTCTTACCAGAACCACATGGGCATAAGTCATTACGTTTTACTTGACTGAGATCCAAATCAGCTGGAAGATCTTTCTGTTGCGCAGCAATATTTCGAGTTGCTGTCGTACTGATATGATGTTCAGTTTGTGGTCGTTCTTGTTCATGAATTTGTGCTTTCATCATCAAGCGAGTCACATCAAACTCAATCGAACCAATCATATCATTAAACATACGGAAGCCTTCCGCTTGATATTCCACGACAGGGTTGTTTTGAGCATAACCACGAAGACCAACTGCATTTCTCAACTGATCAAGAGCATCGATATGGTCAGTCCACTTGTTATCTACAACACGTAGAATCAAGACTTTCTGGAATTCTTTCACAGCTTCTTCATCACGAAGTTTAGCAACTTGGCTATCGTAGACTTTCAAGGCACGTTGGTATAGTTCATCCTTGATAGCTTGGTCTGACAAACCTTCTAGGTCTGAAAGTGAAATCGAATCTTCTGGGAGCAAGTTATATCTTGCAAAATTCAAGATAGCTTCTAGTTTTTCATCTTGTTTAGCACGCGCATGATTATCAACAACACGATTAATAGTGCGTTTAATCATTGCATGAATCTCAGGAGCCAAGTCGCGATCAGCAGTGATGACATCGTAACGTTGTGAGTAGATAATCTCACGTTGCTCACGCATGACATCATCGTATTGAAGGACTTGTTTACGTGTGTCGTAGTTGTTTCCTTCAACACGTTTTTGTGCTGCCTCAACCTGACGTGTCAACATACGAGATTTGATCGCTTCGTCTGACATATTGAGACGTTCAAAGACTCCCTTCAAGCGCTCTGAACCGAAACGTTTCATCAAATCATCTTCAAGAGAAAGGTAGAATTGTGACTCCCCTGGGTCCCCTTGACGTCCTGAACGTCCACGAAGCTGGTTATCGATACGACGACTTTCATGGCGTTCTGTACCAATGACACAAAGTCCACCAAGTTCACGAACACCTTCACCAAGCTTAATATCAGTACCACGACCGGCCATGTTGGTCGCGATTGTAACTGCACCACGTTGGCCAGCATTCATGATGATTTGAGCTTCTTTGTAGTGGTTCTTGGCATTCAATACTTCGTGAGGAACTCCTGCAGCTACCAATTTTTTAGAAATATAATCACTGGTTTCAACAGCAACAGTACCTACCAATACTGGTTGACCTTTTTGGTAGCGAGCTTTTACATCTTCGACAACAGCCTTAAATTTAGCTTCAAGACTAGCAAAAAGTAAATCCGAATGGTCGATACGTTGAACTGGACGGTTTGTCGGGATTGGAATAACACGAATATTATAGATTTCGCGGAACTCCTCTTCCTCTGTCTTACCAGTACCTGTCATCCCTGACAATTTCTTGTACATACGGAAAAGGTTTTGGTAGGTAATAGAAGCTGAAGTCTTGGTTTCATCTTGGATTGGCACACCTTCTTTGGCTTCAATCGCTTGGTGCAAACCATCAGAATAACGACGACCTTCCATGGTACGACCTGTAAATTGGTCGACAATCAAGATTTCCTGCTCTTCGCTGACCACATAGTCAATATCAAGAATCATGATGTAGTTAGCACGAAGGGCATTATCGATAAAGTGAGTCAAGGCTACATTTTCGATATCGTAGAGATTTTCTAGTTTGAAGTAGCTTTCAGCCTTGTCAATACCAGAATCAGATAGACCAATTGTCTTAGACTGAATATCAATGATATAGTCATCCTTATCCAAAGACTTCACAAAATGGTCCGCCATATGGTAGAGTTGGCTAGTTTCAACTGCATTGGCTCCTGAAACGATCAAAGGAGTACGAGCTTCGTCAATCAAGATAGAGTCAACCTCATCGACCAAGGCATAGTTAAGCGGACGTTGAACCATATTCTCCGCACGAACAACCATGTTATCACGGAGGTAGTCAAATCCGATTTCTGAGTTGGTTGAGTATGTGATATCACACTCATAAGCTTCTTTTTTCTCCATTGGAGATTTGGCTGCCAAGTTGATCCCTACTGACAAACCAAGCCATGAGTACAACTCACCCATCTCAGTCGCGTCACGTTCTGATAGATACTCATTGACCGTAACTACGTGTACACCTTTACCTGAAAGGGCGTTAAGGTATACTGGCATAGTCGCTGTCAAGGTTTTCCCTTCACCAGTACGCATCTCAGGAACGTCACCATGGTGAAGAACGATTCCCCCCATAACCTGAACCTTATACGGGAAAAGACCAAGAACACGCTTAGCTCCCTCGCGTACAACAGCAAACGCCTCATACAAAAGTTGGTCAAGAGTCTCACCATTTTGATAGCGTTGTTTGAATTCTTCTGTTTTTGCTTTCAATTGCTCGTCTGTTAACGCAGCCATTTCATCTTCATATTTGAGGACTTTATCAGCCATCTTTTCTAGGCGGCGGAGTTCCCCTTTATCATTTTCGATGATTGTTTTTAGTAAATTTGCCATTTTTTTCCTTACTTTAAATTCTGAATATTTTAGAATGTTCTTTTTATTGTAGCATATTTGCCCATTTTTTTCAAGAAATATTCCGTTTTCCCTTAGGGCAAAAAAGGGCTAATCATCGAGATTAGTTCCTCTTAAAATTCCTACTCTTAGTTTCATTTTTCCCTAATTTAAACTTCTACTTAACTCAGCATTGAGAAACGAAGCATCTTCAGTTATTAGGCACTAATTTCCTCAGTTCTCTCAAGGAAGATTAGCCTTATTCTTTTCCAACTTCAGTTTTTTCATAAACTTTAGACAAGTATAAACTATCCAGTCATTGAGTAAGGATAAAAAGACTAAAACTATCCATATCAACCACCTAGCCAAATCCTTGGGTTCTAGTAAAATAAAATTAAATAAGATTAGCGAAAAAAGAGTGAAAGCTAGACTAAACAAGGCCATGAGAGGGAAATAAATCCAGTAAAAATAGTAAAGGAGTGAAAAGTGTTTTCTTCCTGGTCGTGCCTTCCTTTGCCAACTAAAAAAGAAAAAATAGGGCACTAAAATCAACAATTGTAGCAACTTCTCCATCTCATCACCTCCAGAACTGTTTCCTATTTTTATTATAGCAAAAAGACCTGGAAAGTAGTTTCCAGATCTTGCAATTCTTAGAAATAAACGGCCAGTCTACTGTTTTGATGTAGAAGTACTAAAGTCAACCTTTGGAGCTGTCTTGGCTTCTTCGCTTTCTTTGAAGGTTTCTGCTTCTTTAAAGTTCATCATATTAGCAAAGAGAACAGTTGGGAAGCTTCTCAATTTTTGATTGTAGTCAGTTGCTGCCTGGTTGTAATCCTTGCGGGCTACAAAAATACGATTTTCGCTTCCAGCCAACTCCGTCATGAGTTGTTCCACATTTTGATTGCTCTTAAGCTCAGGATAGTTCTCTGTCAACACAAGCAGGCGTGAAATAGCTGAACTCAACTCACCTTGAGCCTCTTGGTTTTCCTTCGAAGTAACAGAGCCATTCCCAATTTTTGCACGTGCTTCTGCAATCTGGGTGAAGACCTCTGTCTCATGGTTCATTTGTCCCTTTACAGACTCTACCAAATTTCCAATCAAGTCTGAACGACGTTGGAGGGCTGTCGCTACATTTGCTTGAGCTTGTTCTACCTTGGTCTGTTCAGAGACAAGACCGTTATAAGTACCTACGACCGAGCAACCTCCCAGCAAGATAATAGCTAGTAAAATGCTCAATACATAAATGATTCCTTTATTTTTCATATCTAAACCTACTCATTTCTTTAAATTTTATACTGACATTACCAATCATCAGATGAACCTCCACCATCAAAGCCTCCGCCGTCCCAGCCACCAGAAGAATCTGAACCTGAGTCTGACCAAGATGAATCCGAATCGGATGAGTCACTAAACCACCATCCTCCGTCAGAGGAATCTCCTCCTCGGCCACCGCCGCCTCCTCTAATAATGGCTATAAATATGATAATGAAATAAATGATTATCCCGACTCCGAACACATTGTCCATAGGATCACTGTTCTTACGATGACTAGACGAGCTACTATTTCGACTCGATTTTTTACCACTGATGCTATCAGAGTAACGTCTGATTTTGGCGGAAGCATCTGCAAACGACGTTTCATCAGATGAAAAGGTTCCACTTCCCTTATAAAACTGATTATCCAAAGCTTTGGCAATCGCTAGAATTCCCTTACTATAGTCCCCATTTTTAAAATCTGTACGACTGGCTGCCAAGATCTGCTTGGTTTGGTAGTCTGTTATTCTAATTGCGGTATTATTACTTGTTTCAACTCTTGATTTTCGATCTTGAACAGCTACCACAATCAAACTTCCAAAATTATCTCCTGAATAACCTATCTTCCAGGCTCTAGCCGTCTCATTAGCGACCGTTTCAATGTTTTCTCCTTCTAAACTGTCCACGATATAAACTCCCACTTGAAGCTTTTCTGCCTTTTTACTATTAGCTTCATTCAAATCACGAATTTGTGTGATAGTGTCCTCTGTCAAATAATGATTTGGATCGTAGATACCATAGTCTGGTTTTTCAGGTGCTGTGAATGCTGATAAGAAGAGAAATACCATCAGCAATCCAAGGATACGCGCCAAGAAACTTTTCTTTAACAATCTATATTTTTTCATAATAACCTCCCTGTGCAAGGAAAATTGTTTAGAGAATTATAGCATTTTGATTTTTACAAAGAAAGTACATTTTCATTACAAATCTATGACAAGAACTAAGAAAATGATGTTTTTTTGATGACAAATCGGACTCTCTATTCTGCATTAAATGGTCTAAATTTCCACCATATTGACTGCAATCTCTAGAAGGAATAAGCAGAAGTACTCGGAACCAATCTTAGATAAATTTTGGATCTGTTGACAAGCCTTATTTCTTGGCATTATAGTTCATAAGATTTGCATTTCTTGATATCCAAGGATAGATCACACAACTCATGACAAAAGAGAGGCTTTGAGAGGGAGGAATTCCTCTGTACTACACCCCCGAAAAATTTAACTTTCGGAGTCTATACATTCTTAAATCTACTAGTCTTTGTATTCTTGTGGAGAAAATTTCAGATCCATAAAAAATTTTCAGAAATTTTTATTTTACAATATGATAAAAAATATAGTCATCGATATATTTATCTACTGATCAACCATTTTTAACGTTTTTTCCGTTATTCTCAAAATTTTCGAAATCACTTGATGAATTTATGATGTTTTAGCACTCTCTGTTAGGGGTGCTAATTCACTGGGTAATTTATTTTCAAAATAAATATAGACTTCATCTGTCGTAGCGTTCAAATTATCTATTTACATGCTTTTTATAGTGAAAACTTCTACATCCTACGCGATAATCTATCTCAAAATAATAATAATGATCTCTACCATCCTGGGCATTTTCCTTGTTCAAGACAAAGTAGTTCTTTTGGTTGATAGCCATGGTTCGCAGAATATCATCAATCAAGAAAGTCAAGGGTACATTCATGGCAGAGTATTTTTGGAAATCTTCCTCAAAACGAATGTAGTCATCTGAAAAATAGTCCATCTGTAGTTTGTTTTCATATAACTCTTTTCTAGTCATAAACTTCCTCCTGACAAAGTTGGATTGTGAGAATATCATCTACCCTTATTAATCGATAGCCTTCATCCGTTCTAATAGAGATTTCTTGAGGAGATAATTCTCTTACTTCACCCAATATCGTACTTTTATGATTTTTATCCTTGACCACGAAAGATCCTTTTAGGCGTCCGACGTAGAGCTGGGAAAGTAGCAACAACTTCTCGACTGGATTCAAATCAGGCGATACATCGACACGATTTTTTTCTGCACTGAGTGAACTGGTATGCTCCGATAGAAAAAAGCCCATCCACTTCTGCATGCCTGGATCTTGATAATCCCTCGCGGATTGAAAAGGCAAATAAGAGCGATCAATCATTTTAATCCATCTAATCCTCCAGCAGAGTGCCCTCCGATCAGCTTACTTCTGGCAATACTTCTCGATGCATCCTCTAAGGCAGTTGCCTTCAAAAGAGAAGTAAAGCCGAATTGTTCTCGAATGGAATCAATGGCAGTCTGGAGCCTTTCTTCTTTTTCTAGCTTGTCAACATCATCAAAAAGGGAAATTAAAGCAAAGGACTCGTCCACAAATCCTGAATAACTAATGGCAACGCTTCTGACAGCTCCAGAAGTATATTTGCTATGGAATAATTTCAGTACATAACTGACTAAAAGACCGGTATTATTGGTCGGCTCAATCTTCATCTGGGTATGGATGGAGCGTTTTTGTTCCTGCTTAGAAAATCCAAGATGAATAGACACAACTGTCGTCTTCTTTCTGGCCCGTCGAAGCCTGATAGCCACCTGCTCAGCCATCTCTCGAAGGATAATTTCGATGTCTCGCTGCTTGACATAGTCTCTCGGTAAAATTTGCGAATTGCCTAAGCCGTGAGATTTGGCTTTATAGGGCTTGTGAACATTACTCTCGTCTATTCCATTGGCATGAAACCACAAGCGAAGTCCAGCTTGGCCAAGTTCCTTCTTCAGGACATCCGGATTGCTATTAGCCAATTCCTTAATCGAATGAATTCCTAAGGCGTTCAAGCGCTTCTCCATTCGACGTCCAATCCCCCAAAAGTCAGTCATCTTTGGAATAGACCAGACCTTATCTTCCACATCCTGGTAAGACCAATTGGCTCGCATAGTCGGTGTGTGCTTGGCTTCATTATCCAAAGCCAACTTAGCAAGCAGAGGATTGGCATTCGACATGCCGACCGTCGAGTAAATCCCGGTCTGTCGCCAGATATCTCTCTGGATACGAGCCGAAAGCATGTCCAGCTTATCTTTACGAGAAATCTGCTGGTCCGGAACAAAATAATTAAGCGAACTAGTTAGATCAATAAAGCCTTCATCAATTGAATAAGGATAAATATCATCTGGACTGCCATAATTCTGGAAAATGCGCTGAATTTCCATGTTGACTGCGATATACTTATCCATCCGAGGAGGGGCAATGACGGTCTCCCGAGCCCAGTCTTCGATAAATCTCACATAGGCTGGGTCTGTCCGTAAGCCTTGTTTTTTGGCATTGTAGTAGGAAAATTTACGCGTCTTAATATCAAAGGGGAGGTCATAGGCACGGCCAACATTTGCTTTTCCAAAGACCTTTTTAAACATAGGTGAGGAGGCAAGAATCAGCCCAACAGAATTATCCGCCCGACTCATGACACAAAGGGAGGTTTTGAGGGGATGAAGTCCTCTTTCTACACACTCAACGCTAGCATAAAAGGACTTCATATCGACAAAGGCAATATCACTTTTGGGCTCTCTGGAATAATCAAAGTAGCCCATAGACTATCCCTCCATGGGTACGAAATTGCCCACGATAATACCCACAATCCGCGGATCTTCTTCGTAAGAAATTAAAATATCCTTGTATTTAGGATTGATGGAAACCAGACGCAAGCCTTCCTCTTCTCGATAGACCCGTTTGATATAGGTCTGGTTATTGCAAACCACTGCATAGA
>CAUSCX010000041.1:0-14243 GCA_963530385.1 uncultured Streptococcus sp.
GGCGCATCCAAGTCAGTGCTGCATCATCATCAATCTCAATAGCATCTCCCCAGAAGTCAGTCAAGACTTCCTTCATAATACTGTTGAGTTTGCTTGCTCCAAAGGTTTCTCCTTCTTCAATCAGTGTATAGACCTTACGCTGGAAGGCGGCTTCCAAAAGGTGGGTGATAAAATTATGGAAGTAGGTGTCTGTCAAACGATGAGCAAGGGCAAAGCGTTTCTGACGTGGATCATCAGACTGGTTTTCTAAGTAATCACTTAAAAGCAATTCATTGAAGGTTGACGGTGCTTCGACATAGTAGGTCGACATGTGGGCATTAAAATAGCTTTGGTGATTGTCAGAAAAGATGAATTGACCAGAATGACCAATTTCATGAATCAAGGTATAAACATCGCTCAAACGACCTGTCCAGCTCATGAGAACATAAGGATGCACACGGTATGGATCAGCTGCATAGCCACCAGAATCCTTACCACTATTAGCAGCAAAGTCCACCCAGCGTTCTTCTTGATAGCGAGCAACTTCTTGACTGTATTCTTGACCCAAAGGTTCTACCGACTTCATAACCAAATCGTAGGCATCATCAATAGTCACTTCAGGATTCAGAGCACTGTCCAAGTCCAATTTCCAGTCCGCAAAGGTCATCTTTTCAAGACCATTGACCTTAGCCACATGCTTGAGATATCGCTGAGCGACTGGCGCAAAGTCCTTCATGATAAGGTCAATCTGGCGGTCAAACATAGCACGGTCTACTTCTTGCTCAGCCAGAAGATAGTCAAAGACTGAGTCATATCCCTTCATATCTGCCAACAATTTCTCAGACTTGACCTGAGCAAGATAGGCTGCTGCAGCCGTATTTTGGTGCTTGCGTAGTCCTTCTGAGAAGGAACGGAAGGATTTCTCACGAACCTCAGCATCCTCGTGATTTTGATAGAAATTCTCATAAGTAACAAAGCTGTTTTTATATGTTTTGCCATGAGCTTCAAAATCGGCCATTTCAAAGTCCCCAGCTCGCATCTTAGTATAGATATCCTGTGGACTGTAGAAAACTTCACCCAAATTGGTCAAGGCCTTCTCCACATCAGCCCCAAGATAGTGGGCTTTTTTGATTTTTGCCTGACGAATGGCTGCCGTCAAATGTGGCAAGTCACCCAAACGGTCCAAGACTTCTTCATCTGCTGCTACCAAGGCGTCATCAAAGAAGGTCAAAGCTACGCTGGCATCTGTCTCAAAGTCCATCCCAGCCTGGGCGATATTGGCAAAATCTTCATTACCATAGTCCGTCGTCTGAGGCATAAAGCTGTAATTGCCAATATGACTCATCTGAATGTAGATTTGTTCCAATTCCGCAAAGGCCTTTTCGAAATCTTCAAAAGTGTGAAGATTGCCCTTGTAGTCACGGCTAAATTGATTGATGTCTTCACGCGCCTTTTCTATCGCACGCAAGAAATCCTCACGGTCTTGATATAGGGCTGTTAAGTCCCAAAGTTCCTTTTCAGGAAATTCTGAACGGTGTTTTTGTTCCATCTTCTTCCTCTTATTTCTCTAATTCTAGTAATACACTGATGGCTGATAAGGCATAAAGCGGTGCTGTTTCTGCTCTTAGGATCCGAGGTCCAAGTCCTGCCAGAACAGCTCCTTTAGCTTCAAAACTTTCAATTTCTGCGGGTGAAAGACCACCTTCTGGACCAAAGATAAAGAGCAATTTAGCTCCTTTTTCAAGACCAGCGACTACTTGCAAGAGCGCAGCTGCCTCTCCCTCTTTAGCCGACTCTTCATAGGCCACCACGATGCGGTCAAACTGGTCCAGTTGTGCTAGAAAATCTGCCTTTTTCTCAAAAAGGGTGATGCTTGGAACGAAGTTACGCTTGCTTTGCTCGGCTGCTCCAAGGGCGATTTTTTCTAGTTTTTCAACCTTTTTGCCCAATTTTTTCCCGTCCCACTTGGCAACGGACCATTCAGCAGGGAAGGCCCATATCTGGCTAGCACCTAGCTCTGTCACTTTTTGAGTGATAAACTCCAGCTTATCTCCCTTGGGAAAGCCTGATGCGATGGTCACTTGGACTGGCAGTTCCACATTGTCAGCTAATTCTTCCACTAATTCAAACTGACGCGCCTCCACATTTATCACGCGCGCCAAACGTTTGATCCCATCATCAAAGACTAGAGTAACTTCGTCATCCTCCTTCAAGCGCATAACCTGAAACATGTGCTTGCTGGTTTCCTTGTCCTCGATGGTGACAGGAGAGATTGCACTGCCTTTAACAAAATACTGTTGCATGCTAGCCTCCAATCACACCGGAGATATCCTTGGTCTTCTTGAAGACACAGGCATTCCATTCCCCTTGAATCATGTGAGTTTCAAGGAAAAATCCAGCTGACTCAGCCGACTCGCGCACCATGTCCCACTTATCCTTGATAATGCCACTCATGATGAGGTAGCCTTCATCCTTAACCAAACGATAAGCATCATCTGTCAGATGAATGAGGATATCCGCCAAGATGTTGGCCACGATGACATCTGCCTCAATCTCCACGCCCTTGAGCAAATCGCCTGGGGCTACATGGATGTTTTCCATGCCCGGATTGAGCTCAATATTTTCCTGAGCGACGCGAACCGCTACATCATCCAAATCATAGGCAAAGATTTCCTTGGCACCTAGAAGGGAGCTAGCAATAGAAAGGACCCCTGAACCAGTCCCTACATCTAGCACTGTTTCCCCACCACGAAGAACCTGCTCCAAAGCAAAAAGACTCATCTTGGTGGTCGGGTGGGTTCCTGTCCCAAAGGCCATCCCTGGATCTAGCTTGATAATTTTTTCTCCCGCTGTCGCCTCATAGTCTGTCCATGACGGCACGATGGTCAAGTCATGAGTGATGCGAGCTGGTTCGTAGTATTTCTTCCAGTTGTCCGCCCAGTCTTCCTCAGCCAAGGCAGTCGTACCGATCTTGACTTCTCCTAAGTCCATAAAGTCAGTTAATTCTGCTAAGCGAGCCTTCAAATCTGCTTCAACTGCCGCTACATCAACCGTTTCCGGATAGTAGGCGGTCACCACAATTTCTTCTTGTTGCTCGACCTCAGGGAAAATCTCACCGAAGCGGTCCACATTTCCAACATAGTCCATGCTGTCTTCGATTGCAACACCTTGCGCTCCCAGCTCAATCAGGAGATTAGAGACTAGCTCCTCTCCCTCACGCTTGACTGTAACTTTTAACTCCTGCCATGTTTCCATCATTAAGATACCAAGCCCGTAAAACACAAAGCCAAAATAGGAAACTCTCTGAAGACGTTTGTGTCTAAGAGAAGTTTATCTTTTTGGCACCGTGTTTAGGGCGGGTTCAGTTTAGAAATTTAACTGAACCATCCTTTCTATTTCTCTATCAATTTTTTCATGTAGACCATATCCATGCCTTCTTTTTCAGGCTCAATGTGGATTTGACGATAGCCGTTTTTCTCGTAAAAAGCAACCATGCCTGCATCCTGTAACACCGTACACAAATCCCATTGTGTGATGGTTGGAAATTCTTTTTCCAGTAAGCTTAAACCTTTAGATCCATACCCTTTTCCTTGATACTGAGGCAAAATAGCTGCCGTTCCCAACCAAGCATTCGTTAACTCGGCATTGGTCTGAACTCGTAAAAATCCGATGTTTTCTTCATTTTCTTTTACAAAGTAGTAATAGCTATTGGGACGCTCGACTAGTTTCCACTTAATTCGCTCGCGATCTTCTAGATAGGGATCATATTCATCCTGGTATTTTTCATAAACTGCTTTAAAACTAGCCCTTTGAATCGCAATAATGATTTCTAAATCCTCTGCTCCTGCTCGAACAAGTGTTATCATAAACTTTCCACCAAATAATCCCTCAATCTCCCCTGTAGCTGAGGCACTGCCTGTTTAGACTTCAAAAATTCCTCAATAGACATCAGTTTATAAGCCTGTCCTTCATCTCCAAAGGTAATATTGTCAAATTGTTCTTGTCTTAGCTGACCAACCATAAAGACCGATTGCTTGTCTTTAAAGATTACGCTAGGATAAATCTTGCTCCAGAGCAGGCAATCTTCGGTCAAATGAATGCCTAGTTCCTCATAAACTTCACGCGCTGCGCATTCAAAAGGGCTTTCGTCCCCTTCACGACCACCACCTGGCAACTCCCACATGTTGGGACAAGGGATATCGTCCTTGTCATCACGTAAGATAGTCAAGACCTTATCCCCACAAATCAAGGCAATCTTGCAACCTTGGAAATCCATTCTGCTATCCAATAATTCCATGATATTTACTCTTTTCTATGATAACAATTACTCTCTAGGAAAATACAAGCTAGCTTTCTTCGGTTACTTTTTGGCACTCTGCATCCCAGTACGCCTGCCATCTACCATGTTTTTTAGCAAAAAACACCGTAAACTCATCATTTACATAATCTGCAACATAGCGAAGATTAGGCGGGTTTTCCTCACCACTTAACATCCAAGGATGGAAGTAAAATGTCCTTTCCCACTTCTTCTGAGTATAGCCGAGATCCTTGGCATACTGAGGCATGGGTTGTTGCATCTCACTTTCCAAATAGGACTGAATAGCATTATCAATACTATTTAAACCAGCTAATAGTTGCTGAAACTGCTCTTCCTCTTCCGTCTTAAAACCAACTAGAAATTCAAATTCCGCAAAATCTTCAGGAAATTCAAGTTCTGTGATTTTCCCATCCTCAGCATAGCGTCCTTCCTCATTAACAAGGCGACGAGCTCCTGACTTCAATACTCTCTGGAAATCTAGATCCACAAAGCGATTGCGGGGAAGAATATCAACTGACGGCTCAGTTTTAGCTGACCTTCTCCTGAAAAACTGTTTGACTTTTTCTAGCATAGTCTCCCCCTTCTCCTTGAATTCATTATTTAAAAATGTCCACTTAGAATCTTTTCTAATACCTCGGATAAGGATAAAATTCTCCCTCTTCCAAGCCTGCTTTTCCTTCTTCAAAGACTTCTTGGTTCCATTCCATGACGAATTCTTCTGCTTCTGGGTCTTCCAAAAAGTCCATGAGAGCATCTAGTCCAACCTCTGCAGTATCTTTGAGAAATAGCGCAAAATAAGCTAAAAATTCACGAGAAAAACCTTTCTTCGGCAGGTAAGGGATGACCGTGAGATAGTCTTCTTCATTAACAGTTGACTTGGCAGGGTTGTAAAAAAGTACCGCTTCTTCAAAAAGGATATCATCTGACGAAACCTCTCCGTCTTCATCTAACATCTCCACCCCTGCAGCATTTTGTGCCTCTAATAGAAAACTCACTTCAACCGCATGATTGCGCTTGTCCCAGCTAATCTCATAATCAAAAGGAAAGTTCTTATCCAACTCTTCTTGTAAAACATCTAAAAATCCGTATGTTGCCATTTTGTCCTCTTTCTATACGACTCTTCAATCGCCCCGAATACTCGGAAATATGCTAAAATAGATACTATCATATTACCACATTAGTATCAGAAAATCCATGTTAGAAAGGACTGCTATGCCAGACAATCTCGCGCTTCGTATGCGCCCCAAAACCATCGACCAGGTCATCGGTCAGGAGCATCTGGTAGGACCAGGAAAAATCATCCGCCGCATGGTAGAGGCTAACCGCTTGTCATCCATGATTCTTTATGGACCTCCGGGTATCGGAAAAACCAGTATCGCCTCAGCCATCGCTGGAACAACCAAGTATGCTTTTCGGACCTTCAATGCCACTGTTGATAGTAAAAAACGTCTCCAAGAAATCGCTGAAGAAGCTAAATTCTCAGGTGGCCTTGTACTGCTACTAGACGAGATTCATCGTCTTGACAAGACTAAACAAGACTTCCTCTTGCCTCTCTTGGAAAGCGGACTGGTCATCATGATTGGGGCGACGACTGAAAATCCTTTTTTTTCTGTCACTCCAGCCATTCGTAGCCGTGTTCAGATTTTTGAACTGGAACCTCTGTCTAACCAAGATGTCAAAGGAGCCATTCAAATAGCCCTGACTGACCCTGAACGAGGTTTTGATTTCCCAGTTGAGCTAGATGATGATGCCCTTGATTTTATCGCAACATCTACCAATGGAGATCTCCGTTCTGCCTTCAATTCGCTTGATTTGGCAGTTCTCTCTACCCCAGAAAATGATGACGGCATCCGTCATATCACGCTTGACATCATGGAAAATAGTCTTCAGAGAAGCTATATCACTATGGACAAGGATGGAGATGGACATTACGATGTTCTATCTGCCCTTCAAAAGTCTATTCGCGGTTCAGATGTGGACGCTAGTCTCCACTATGCTGCTCGCTTGATCGAAGCGGGTGACCTTCCTAGTTTGGCACGCCGTTTGACGGTGATTGCTTATGAAGATATCGGCTTGGCTAATCCCGATGCACAGATCCATACCGTAACTGCTTTGGATGCTGCACAGAGAATCGGCTTCCCCGAAGCTCGCATCCTCATTGCCAATGTTGTCATTGATCTGGCGCTTTCACCTAAGTCCAACTCAGCCTATGTGGCTATGGATATGGCCCTGGCTGACCTTAAAACATCTGGTCATTTACCAATCCCACGTCACTTGCGAGATGGCCACTATAGCGGTAGCAAGGAATTAGGCAACGCCCAAAACTATCTCTATCCACATAGTTATCCTGGTCACTGGGTCAAGCAAGATTATTTACCAGAAAAAATTCGCGACCATAGCTACTTCTCACCAGAAGATACCGGAAAATACGAACGAGCTCTAGCTCAGCGCAAGGAAACCATTGATAAATTACGAAATTTGTGAAATCCTTTCCAAATAATTACATTTACCCCTTGATTTTTTTTGAAAAAGTGGTATTATATAAACATAGAAACGCTGTGGTGTACGACCTCACACTTAAGTGTTGACCGACTATTTTTTGTATTATTAGGGAAACAAAAGTCTTCTAACAGCATGTAGGCCGTCTCACACGGAAACAGCTTCAGTTAGAGCGAGTTGCCCACCTGCTTAATTGCGCGGGTTCAATACAAACCGTGAAGTTTCGGCACCAATACAGCTTTTTATTTGCCTCCTTAGCTCAGTTGGTAGAGCAGTAGACTCTTAATCTATGGGTCACAGGTTCGAGCCCTGTAGGGGGCATCTAAATCAACAGGAAAAAGCCTTGATAACCAAGGCTTTTTTGTTGTTCTAAAGTAGATTTATCCCACCATTTGCCCCACATTTTTTATGAGCAATCTTTCCAGACATCTCTGATTTGATGACACTCTTCAAAAAAATTTTAAAAATTTAAAACAAAAGTCTTGCTTTTCCTTTTATTTGTGTTATACTTGTTCTTGTATCGGATACAAGTTATCTAAAGGAGTTTATATGGATACGAAATTTTCAGTAGCCTTGCATATCCTAACCATGATTAGTGAGAGCAAGGATGCCTTAAGTTCACAAGCTCTGGCTGAGAGCGTCGGAACCAACGCTAGTTATATTCGTAAGGTGATTGCCTTATTAAAAAATGCAGGCCTGATTACTTCACATCAAGGAAAAACAGGCTATCAACTCAGTAAGTCCCCAAAGGAAGTGACCTTACTTGAAATTTATTTTGCCACACAAGAAGTAAACCACATCAGCTTATTTCCCGTTCACCAAAATAGCAATCCGGATTGCCCAGTAGGGAAACATATTCAAGCTGCCGTTTCGCCACTATTTGCTAGCGCTGAAGCTCAACTTGAGAAGGAACTAGCCCAGCAAACCTTAGAAGATGTCATTAACAATCTTTATAAAGAAGCCAAACAAAAACGAAACTGATTTGCATGCAGATCAGTTTTAAAAAGACTACACTTGTATCTATATCAGATACAACAAAAAATAGAAAAGAGAAGACAATGAAAGCTGCACAACATACATCATACAACAAAAATAATATCACACTGAACATCACAGAAATCGCTAAACCAAGTATTACAGACAAAGAAGTCTTGGTGAAAGTATCTGCAGCTGGGGTTAATCCTCTCGATAACATGATCTCTCGTGGTGAGGTTAAGATGATTGTTCCTTACAAACTTCCTCAAACTGCAGGTAATGAGGTCGTTGGAATCGTTGAAAGCATTGGCAAGAAAGTTAACAACTTTCAGGTAGGAGATCGTGTCTTTGGCCGTCTGCCACTTGATCATATCGGCGCCTTTGCAGAATACGTAGCTGTCGATAGCCAAGCCTTAGCCAAGGTTCCAGACTATCTGTCTGACGAGGAAGCGGCTGCTGTGCCTTTGACTGCCTTAACCATTATGCAAGCCTTAGAACTCATGGGGACTCAAGCTGGCAAAACCATCTTTATCTCTGGTGGTACAGGCGGTGTTGGTGGAATGGCCATTCCGATTGCTAAGACTAAAGGTTTGACAGTCATTACCAATGGGGCTGGAGATAGCGCTGAGCGTGTATTGAAGCTAGGAGCAGACCGCTTTATCGATTACAAAACAGATGATTATACAAAAACTGTTAGCCAGGTTGATTATGTCCTTGATACCCTTGGTGGCGCTGAGACTGAAAAACAAATGTCTATCATGAAAAAAGGTGGTCAGCTTGTTTCCCTCCGTGCCATGCCAAACGGTGCCTTTGCCAAACGCATGAACCTGCCAAAATGGAAACAGATGATTCTTGGCTTAGCCGGTCGCAAATTTGATAAGATGGCTGACAAATACGGCGTTCACTACCATTTTATCTTTGTAGAAAGCAATGGTGCTCAATTACAAGAGGTAGCTGACCTCTTTAGCAAATTAGAAATCAAACCCTCTATCGATACAGTTTATCCATTTGAAGAGGTAAATAGCGCCTTAGACAAGGTCGCTAATGGTCGCTCACGTGGAAAAACAGTCCTCAGCTTTAAGAAACCTAAAAAGGAAAAGACAATGTCATATCTTACAACTAAAACTCAATACATCACTGTCCAAGGAAATCAAATTGCCTATCGCGAACTCAGCAAAGGCAAATCAAAACTGCCTCTTCTGATGCTGGTCCATCACATTCTCCAATAAAGACACGACGACGTCCAAGAAAAAACATACTTACCTCTTTCTATTTATGAAAACAAGTCCTCAAAGCTGGGAATGATTTTATCCTAGTATACCACAAACCAACTTGCTAGGTCATAGGATAGCTAAGATTGGAATCTTGCTAAAAGGTTGACAGAACTTTGCTCCATAGGATATGATAGGAATACCTAGAATTTTAACTCTGCACGACCTAGACTCCTTCTGCTGAAAAGTCGTTTGCAAGTACAATTCTATATATGGAGGTTTCTATGAAAATCTATTATTCAAAATATGTCGGTGTCGGCTATCTAGTCTTTGCAGTGGGTGTATTCTTTCAATTTTTCTTTTTTCTCGCGCATGGATTGATCGACTTTTCCCAGCTTAGTCTTCTCACTGTGGTTCCAACCATTCTCTTTTTTGCTGCTATCTACGCAACGATTGCAGGCATCAAAAGACTGACTAGTCGCAGACTCTCCTTTGAGTTCACCTTTGAAGGTATTTATGTCTATCCCGGGCTCTTCTTTTCCAAGGAAATCTTCATCCCAAAAGAAGAATTGTTGCGAGCATCGTATGTTGAAGTGGATGTCAGTGACCCTGACCATGCCAACAGCAAGGCTTACTATTTAGATTTTGACCTGAGAGAGGTCACCCAGCTAGAAGATATTTCTAAGTCAAATGTTATCATCGATACAAGTGCCCTGATATTGCGGCTCGCCCTTAGCCTCTGTCGATTTAGAGAGGAAGAAAAAGCCGAGTTGGCAACCTATCTAAAAGAAAACTACGGCATTGATTTCTTATATTAGCAAGTAAAGAAAGCTCTAAAAATAGGGCTTTTTTGATATCATCTTTCACTTTAACGTGAGCTTGCTAACTATCCAACTTAAACGTCGTATAAACTCGAATGATTTAAAATTTATGCTTCGAGAACATTAAAAAAGCAAGGGCTACTCTCCACCCTCACTTCTTCTTTTCACTCTTAATTACGGTAAAAATGACTATCTTTGTCACCTGGTGATTGTCCGATTGCTAAGACATCTTGACTACCATCCGTACCAGTCAATTCATTTGCTACACCTGCTGGTGTAAAGATGAGGCGTGCACCTTCTCCACCATCGACAAGATGGATTCCTGTTGAGTAGTAACCATCTTTTTCCTCTACTTGGCCCATTTCATACTGGAAGGTTCCTTTTGAACTTTGAATGGTCACGATTCCATCCGCCGTGACTGTAGCAGTTGTTCCAGCATAGTTTTCCCACGTTCCAAGGAATTTTGTGTAAGCTTCTGGAGTTTTTTTCTTCTCTTCCTTCTTATCCGTTTGAGTGCTTGCGGAACTTGATGGGCTCGTCTCAGACTTCTGCTCCTCTTTTTGACTAGCTTCTGTTTTACTTGATGACTCCTTAGTAACTTTAGAAGAAGCCTCTTTGCTTGAAGATGCTGTAGTTTTTTCAGCATTTCCTCCACAAGCAGCAAGTGTCAAGGCAGCCAACAAGGCAAGAGCTGAAAGACTGGTGTAGCGCAATGTTTTTTTCATGATAATCTCCTTTTAAAATGATGATACAGTCTCATCTGCATCTAAAATAGCTAGCCTGAAATTACATATATTTTTGACGGCTAACCTGTAGTTTTCAGTGTATCATTTATTTCTATATAATTCAATAGCTATTTGACATCAAAAAAGGCTAATCCAATCAGGAATTAGCTCTTCTATTTTTAGTAGATAAACATGGCATCGCCAAAGCTAAAGAAACGGTATTTTTGGTCGATAGCATGCTGATAGGCTTCAAGGACCAATTCACGGCCTGCAAAGGCAGAAACGAGCATGACCAAGGTAGACTTCGGTAAATGGAAATTAGTAGAAAAAGCATCCACAACCTTCCAGTCATAACCTGGCTTGATAAAGATATTGGTCCAGCCAGAGTCTGCTTGGATTTGCCCTTCAAACTTGCTTCCGATGGTCTCTAGCGTACGAATAGAGGTTGTCCCCACAGCAATGACACGACCACCATTTTCTTTGACCTGTCGCAAGGTCGCTGCAGCTTCCTCAGACAATTGATAAAACTCTGAGTGCATCTCGTGCTCATCCAGATTATCTACTGAAACAGGTCTAAAGGTCCCAAGCCCAACGTGCAAGGTCAAGTAAACTAAGTGAACTCCTTTTTGCTGAATTTCTTCCAGTAATTCCTTGGTAAAATGCAGTCCTGCAGTCGGGGCAGCAGCTGAGCCACTTTCCTTGGCATAGACTGTTTGGTAACGTTCACGGTCATCCAACTTTTCATGGATATAAGGAGGCAGGGGCATTTCACCAAGACTTTCAAGTACTTCTAGGAAAATTCCTTCATACTCAAAACGGACAATACGGCCACCATGGGTTAATTCCTCAGTCACAACTGCGCTTAGTCGACCATCACCAAAGACAACACGGGCGCCGACCTTGAGACGTTTAGCAGGTTTTGCCAACACTTCCCATTCGTCTCCTGCTATATTTTTCAAGAGCAAGAGTTCAACGTGACCACCTGTTTCTTCCTTTTGACCATGAAGTCGGGCTGGCAAGACACGGGTATCATTCATCACCAGAGCATCGCCTGGCTCTAGCATTTCAATAATGGAGTGAAAATGGCGATCTTGAAATTCACCAGTTTTGCGATTGACCATCAAGAGCTTAGAGGCATCGCGCTTTTCCAGAGGTGTTTGTGCAATCAACTCCTCAGGCAAGTGAAAATCAAAATCATTGGTATTCATTGTAGTCATATTTCCTTTTCTTTTCTAATGTACTTACGATTAGCTATCAAAACGAACTTCTTCAAGCAAATACTCGATGAAGCGTTCACCCATCTTAGATAAGCTAGTTTTCTCATGCTGGATATAAACCAGTTCAATGAGATCATCAATATCTAGAGGAATCGAAACGATATTGTCTCCATTGAGATTACTATTGAGGATACCTGTCGCGATGGTATAGCCGTCCAAACCAATCAAAAGATTGAACAAGGTCGCACGGTCACTAACCACGATGGATTTCTTGTGGTGTTCTTGTGACAAAATCTCTTCTGAGAAATAGAAGGAATTATGGGTTCCTTGGTCATAGCTCAAGTAAGGGAAGTCTTCTAGGTCTGCCAACTGCACCTTATCCATTTTAGCAAGAGGATTGGTCTTGCTGACAAAGATATGGGGCTGCGCTGTAAAGAGAGGATGGGCAACGAGATGGTTGTCATCCAACATCTTCGAAAGAACGTCCCGGTTATAGCTATTTAAAAAGAGGACCCCTACTTCACTACGGAAGTTCTTGACATCATCAATGATTTCCCAGGTTCTGGTTTCACGCAAAAAAAGCTCGTACTTTTCCATATCGCTTTTCTTAAGCAAGGAAACAAAGGCATTGACCACAAAAGCATAGTGTTGCGAAGACACACTAAAAAGCTCGCGATGAGCGATAGGGTTTTTATAACGTTCTTCTAGGAGTTGGGTTTGCTCGACAACCTGACGGGCATAGGATAAAAACTCCATCCCATCACGTGTGAGGGTGATTCCTTTAGGATTTCGGATAAAAATCTCAATTCCCATCTCATTTTCTAGGTCACGAACTGCATTTGACAGACTAGGTTGAGTAATGAAAAGTTGCTTGGCAGCTTCATTCATCGAACCAGTCTCTACAATTTTGATAATATAGTGTAATTGTTGAATTCTCATGCTTTTATTGTACCATACTTGAGGCAATATAAAAAGAACCAGTCACTGAAAGCTCTGTGGCTAAGCTTAGATGAGTGCTTTCAAATGACTTTATCTAGCACTTTAAAAAGAGGTTGAAACAAGTCCAACCTCCTTTAATCTTTATTATTATACAAGCTTTTTAATCGAAACTTAGCTTCCTCTTTCCCAGAAAATGGCTAGCAAAATCATAGCCCCGAGAACTGATGGGATAATGGCTGTACCGCTTAGGCTTGGTCCCCAAGAACCAAAGATTAATTGTCCTAAAAAGGCACCAATCCAGCCGAGAAACATTTTCCCGAAGCAGCCCATGCGTTCGCCACGATTGGTGATAGCTCCTGCTAGTAGTCCGATTAAAAGCCCGACAAACATACTTCCAATCATAGTTTCTCCTTAAATTGCCCAATCTCCATTGCGGAAGAGTGGTACGCGTGTTCCATCCTCACGGATACCATCGATATCCATTTGGCTCGAACCAATCATAAAGTCAACGTGAACATCAGAACGGTTAAGTCCTGCAGCTTCAAGCTCTTCTTCAGTCATCTCAGCTCCACCAACAACGCTCGTTGCATAGGCTGCACCAATAGCCAAGTGGTTAGAAGCATTTTCATCGAAAAGGGTGTTAAAGAAGGTAATCCCTGACTGAGAAATTGGACTTGGATCTGGTACCAAGGCACACTCACCCAAGGCACGCGCACCAGCATTCTTAAAGACAAGGTCCTTCATAACCTGGTCACCCTTTTCAGCTGTGATATCAACGATTTGACCATTTTCAAAGGTCACCTTGATGCCTTCGATGATATTGCCATTGTAGCTAAGAGGTTTTGTAGATGTTACATAACCATCTGCGCGACGAAAGTCAGGAGCTGTAAAGACCTCTTCTGTTGGCATGTTTGGCAAGAATCCTTCACCTTGAGCATTGATAGCTCCAGCTGATTCCCAAACGTGATTCTTAGGCAAGCCAAGTGTCAAATCAGTTCCAGGAGCAGTGTAGTGAAGAGCTGAGAATTGCTCTTTGTTGAGCATATCTGCCTTACTCTTAAGAATGGCAGCGTGTTCTTCCCAGGCCTTAACAGGATCTGCTTCGTAGATACGGCAAGTTTTGAAGATTTGGTCCCAAAGGAGATCGACTGCTTCTTCGTCGCTTGCAGCATTCGGAAAGACTTTCTTAGCCCACTCTAGTCCAGCAGCTGCTGCTACAGTCCAGCTAACCTTGTTAGATTGAGTTGCGATACGCATTGGCTTCATGGCAATTCCCATAGCTTTGGCAGAAGCAGAAAGTTTTTCAGCGTCCACTCCGTTCAAGGCACTTGGGTCAGAAGAACGGACACCAAGACGACTTGCTTTGTTTTCAAGAAGGTAGTTCATCTCAGCAATCTTGTAGTCTGGTACATTGTCCAAACGCTCCATCGGCGCGTGAAGGAATTTTTCACGGTTTACAAAGTCATCTGCCCATTGAACGATAACTTCGTGCGCTCCAAGTGCATAGGCTTCTTTGACGATTAAGTGAGCCAACTCGCGTTGCTCCACATCGATAGAGA
>CAUSCX010000042.1:0-14156 GCA_963530385.1 uncultured Streptococcus sp.
TTTGGTTTCTAGAAAGATTGAATTTCTCATTTCTTTTGACAACGTTTTCCAAAAGATATAAAATAAACATAGTAATTTTTGGAGGTAAGGTTATGGATTATGAAGTGATTAAACTTAACGTTTCAAATGATAAAATTCGAGAATATAAGCAATTCGAGGGATTAAAATTATATTCAACTATTATTAAATCTCAAGATGAACGGACTCTGATAAATAAAAGAATTTACGTTACGAAAAAGAACAACTATGTTTATTACGAACGAACCGATACGAATTGGAATTTTTGGTCAAATCCAAAAAATCATCAATCTTCATTCGTACCAGTTGAAGAAAATCACCATATTCTCTTTGAAGTCGCATCTGACTTAAGTGCATTCTCCAAGTATTTAGGGGAAGAACTGATTCAAAAAATTCAAATCAAACAACAAAATGGTGAAATCAAGCTTTCGAAACTTTGTAGGTAATGGCAATCTATTGTCCATAGCATCTCATCTTATTTTTAAAAGTTTGAGAAGTAAACCCCATTATAAAACACTATCATCCATTAGAAAACGAATAAACATCTTAATTTAGTTTGACAAAATTTACCAAATAGTTTATGATACTGATAGCAATACTCGGAGGTAAGGGAGACATGAACAACTAAGTCTATCAAATAAAGAACCTTTATTTAGTAGATCTTGTTTCTGTCTCTTTTTGTGTACTCTTTTTTCTGCTGCTTTTTCAGCTCTTTTAAAAGAGGATTTTTTGACATAGACGATTGGCTCTACTAGGTAAAGTAGAGCTTTTTGTTATGCAATATATACATTATAGAAAGGGCAACAATATGATAAAAATCAATCATCTAACCATCACACAAAGCAAAGATCTACGAAACCTTATTTCCGATTTAAATATGACTATCCAAGACGGAGAAAAGGTCGCTATTATTGGTGAAGAAGGAAATGGCAAATCAACCTTACTTCGAACTTTAATGGGAGAAAGATTAGCTGATTTCACTATCAGGGGAGAAATCCAGTCTGACCTTCAGTCCCTGGCCTACATTCCCCAACACCTCCCTGAAGAACTGAAGAAAAAATCTTTACAGGACTACTTCTTTTTAGAGTCTACTGATTTGGACTACAGCATTCTCTACCGTTTAGCTGAGGAATTGCACTTTGATAGCAGTCGTTTTGCTAGTGACCAAGAGATTGACACCCTCTCGGGGGGCGAAGCTTTGAAAATTCAGCTCATCCATGAGTTAGCAAAACCTTTTGAGATTCTATTTTTAGATGAACCTTCAAATGACCTAGACCTTGAGACGGTTGATTGGCTAAAAGGTCAGATTCATAAGATTCGGCAGACCGTTATTTTCATTTCTCATGATGAAGACTTTCTTTCTCATACGGCTGATACTATTGTCCACTTGCGACTGGTCAAGCATCGGAAAGAAGCAGAAACGCTAGTCGAGCATTTAGACTATGATCGCTATAGCGAGCATAGAAAGGCTAATTTCGCAAGACAAAGCCAGCAAGCTGCTAACGACCAGAGATCCTATGACAAAATCATGGAAAAACATCGCCGAGTTAAGCAAAATGTAGAAAATGCACTTCGAGCTACCAAAGACAGTACTGCCGGTCGCCTATTGGCTAAAAAGATGAAAACTGTTCTCTCTCAAGAAAAACGCTTTGAAAAGGAAGCTCAGTCCATGACCCAAAAGCCACTTGAAGAGGAACAAGTCCAACTCTTCTTTTCAAATATAGAGCCATTAGCTGCTTCAAAAGTCTTGGTTCGACTGGAAAAAGAAATTTTAACTATTGGCCAACGCGTTTTGGCTCAGGAGTTACAACTAACTGTCCGTGGTCAAGAAAAAATCGGTATCATCGGACCAAATGGTGTTGGCAAATCCACACTTTTAGCAAAGATACATCAACTACTAAGCGACAAAAGTGAAATTTCGCTTGGATTTATGCCACAAGATTACCAAGAAACATTGAATTTGGATTTATCTCCAGTAGAATTACTTAGCCAAACTGGACACAAAGAGGAATTACAGAAAATTCAATCTCACTTAGCCAGTCTCAACTTCAGCTATCCAGAGATGCACCACCATATCCACTCATTATCGGGCGGTCAACAAGGTAAACTCCTTCTTTTGAATTTAGTGCTGCGAAAACCAAACTTTCTCCTTCTGGATGAACCCACACGAAATTTTTCTCCAACTTCTCAACCAGAAATCAGAAAACTCTTTGCCAATTATCCCGGTGGTCTGGTTACTGTTTCGCATGATCGACGTTTCTTAAAAGAAATCTGTACGAGTATCTATCGTCTGACAGAACATGGTTTGGAAGTCGTTGATTTACAAGATTTATAAATGTAGAAAATCTCAAAAATCCAGAGGAAAATCTCTGGATTCTTTTACATATGTTGTAAACGCTCAATCCGTTCTGAGATTGGCGGATGGGTATAAAAGAGTTTTTGTAACCCACCTCGTTTTTGAGGATCGTTGATGTAAAGTGCACTGCTAGCATCATCTACATGACGGCTCATGGGTTTACTATTGTCCAACTTACGTAGAGCATTAATCATCCCTTGAGGATTACGAGTCAACTCTACACTTGAAGCATCTGCTAAAAATTCTCGTTGACGAGAGATGGCTAGTTGTACCAAAGTTGCCGCTAGGGGAGCCAAAACAATTGCTAGGAGGGAAACAACTAGCATAATGATTTCAAGTCCACCACTATCACGGTCATCACTTCTACGAGCACGGCCTGCACCACCCCACCACATCATGCGTCCAGCCATACTTGATAAAAGTGTAATGGCACTGGCAAGGGCAACCGCGATAGTAGAAATACGAATATCATAGTTACGAATGTGACTGACTTCATGACCTATAACCGCTTCTAACTCTTCACGATTCATAACCGCTAAGAGTCCTGAAGTTGCTGCTACAGCTGCATTTTGAGGATTTGAACCCGTAGCAAAGGCATTTAAGCTAGCATCATCGATGATAAAGACACGTGGCATGGGGATTTGCGCAACCATAGCCATATCTTCCACAACATGATAGAGGGTTGGTGCGGTCTGCTCATTCACCTCACGCGCACCATTCATGCTCATGACTATCTCTGTTGATTGAAAAATCATGGACAAGGCATAGATAAAGCCGATAATCAGAGCGATAACTAAGCCACCAAGACCAGACCGCATAAAGAGGTAACCAACTGCATATCCAACCAAAGCCAAAAGTAAAAAGAATACTAGTAGTAAAATCCAAGTTCTTCGCTTATTACTAGCGATTTGATCATACAACATCCTAGTCACCTAAACCACTAAAATCGACTTTAGGTACTGCCTTTTCTTCTTCAGGAGTTTGAAGGAAATCAGCGACTTTAAAACCAAAAAGTCCTGCAACTAGATTACTTGGGAAAGTCTCCAATTTAACATTATAGTTACTAACAACACTATTGTAGAGTTGGCGAGAGTAAGAAATTTTATTTTCAGTATTGGTCAGCTCTTCTTGCAATTGTGCAAAGTTGCCACTCGCTTTTAGGTCTGGATAATTTTCTGCAACGGCAAAAATTCCTGAAACCTGACGTGTAAGAGCATCACTAGCCTTCATAGCTTCTGCTGGTGAAGTTGCTGCGACTACTTGATTACGAAGTTCTGCAACTTTTTCAAGCGTTGAACCTTCATACTTTGCATATCCCTTCACGGTCTCAATCAAGTTTGGCAAGAGATCGTTACGACGTTTCAACTGAACATCAATCTGACTCCATGCCTCCTTAGTTTGCATACGATTTTTAACTAAACCGTTATAACTAACAATTACGAAAATAACAATAAGAGCAAGAACTCCAAGAATAATCCAAGTCATCATATAATTCCTTTCTGCTTTTAGATTAGTACCAGTATATCAAATTTCCATCTTTTTGTGGTAAAATAAGATGATACTAAAGAAGGAAACTACTATGAAACCAGAAACATTTTATCAACTACTAGCTGAACAAAATATCAATCTTTCTGACCAGCAAAAAGTTCAATTTGAGCGTTATTTTGAACTCTTGGTCGAATGGAATGAAAAAATCAACCTAACTGCTATTACAGAAAAAGAAGAAGTCTATCTCAAACACTTCTATGATTCTATCGCTCCTATTTTACAGGGATTGATTGAAAACCAGCCCATTAAACTCTTAGACATTGGTGCTGGAGCAGGTTTTCCTAGCCTCCCTATGAAGATTCTCTATCCTCAGCTAGATGTGACCATTATTGATTCCCTCAATAAACGCATCAACTTTCTGAATCTATTAGCCCAAGAACTAGGATTAGAAAATGTCCACTTCTATCACGGACGTGCCGAAGACTTCGCCCAAGATAAGAACTTCCGTGCTCAGTTTGATATCGTTACAGCTCGTGCTGTTGCCCGTATGCAGGTCTTGCCCGAGTTGACTATCCCCTACTTAAAAGTCGGTGGAAAATTGCTTGCACTGAAGGCTAGCAATGCCCCAGAGGAATTAACTGAGGCTAAAAATGCCCTTAACCTTCTCTTTAGTAAGGTTGAAGATAATCTCAGTTACACACTTCCTAACGGAGACCCTCGCTACATTACTATTGTCGAGAAGAAAAAAGAAACTCCAAATAAATACCCAAGAAAGGCTGGCATGCCTAACAAACGTCCGCTTTAGAAAGATTAAAAATCTGCAAACTCACACCTCACTTTCTTATTTCTCGGCTCGGGAAAAAATGATTTACAAAATCATACCTCGCTTTCTCGTTTCAAGGCTCGGGAAAAAATGATTTACAAAATCATACCTCGCTTTCTCGTTTCAAGGCTCGGGAAAAAATGATTTACAAAATCATTTTTTTCTGCTATACTATCCTAAGCAAAGGTTTTTAATGTCATCCCGTGAGGTGACGAAGGCGCAGATCTATATAAAACTCTTTAAAACTTGATGAAGGAGTCTTGTTTTAGAGAGGTCTTACTCTGGGAGCCTATTGCTATAAAATAATGGGCTCTTTTTTGATGCCCAAAAGTGAGGTTAATATGAAACAGGAATCAACTGTTGATTTGCTTTTAGACGTTGACCAACGTCCTTCAGCTGGAAAGGGAATTCTTCTTAGCTTCCAGCACGTATTCGCCATGTTTGGTGCAACCATCTTGGTACCTTTGATCTTGGGAATGCCTGTATCGGTTGCCCTTTTTGCATCAGGTGTAGGAACACTCATTTACATGATCTCTACTGGCTTTAAAGTTCCAGTTTATCTGGGTTCTTCTTTTGCCTTTATCACAGCTATGTCACTTGCCATGAAAGAAATGGGTGGTGATGTATCTGCTGCTCAGACAGGGGTTATCCTGACTGGTCTTGTTTATGTCCTTGTTGCTGCAAGTGTGCGATTTGCAGGTACAAAATGGATCGACAAACTCTTACCACCAATCATTATCGGTCCTATGATCATTGTTATCGGTCTTGGACTAGCTAGTTCAGCTGTAACCAATGCTGGCCTTGTAGCTGATGGAAACTGGAAAAACGCTCTTGTAGCCGTTGTTACTTTCTTGATTGCTGCCTTTATCAATACAAAAGGAAAAGGCTTCCTACGAATTATCCCATTCCTATTTGCCATTATCGGTGGTTACCTCTTTGCCCTAGCACTTGGATTGGTTGACTTCACTCCTGTTCTTGAAGCTAACTGGTTTGAAATCCCTGGTTTCTACCTACCATTCAATACAGGTGGTGCCTTCAAACAATACGACCTTTACTTCGGTCCTGAAACAATTGCCATCCTACCAATCGCAATAGTAACCATTTCTGAACATATCGGAGACCACACCGTTCTAGGTCAAATCTGTGGACGCCAATTCTTGAAAGAACCTGGTCTACACCGTACCCTTCTTGGTGATGGTATCGCAACATCTGTTTCTGCCTTCCTCGGTGGACCAGCAAATACAACTTACGGAGAAAATACAGGGGTTATCGGTATGACTCGTATCGCTTCTGTCTCAGTTATCCGTAACGCTGCCTTTATCGCAATTGCCCTCAGCTTCCTTGGTAAATTTACTGCATTGATTTCAACAATTCCAAACGCTGTACTTGGTGGTATGTCTATCCTTCTTTACGGGGTTATCGCAAGTAATGGTTTGAAAGTCTTGATCAAAGAACGTGTTGACTTCGGACAAATGCGTAACCTTATCATCGCTAGTGCTATGTTGGTGCTTGGACTTGGGGGAGCAATCCTTAAACTTGGACCAGTTACCCTTTCAGGTACTGCCCTATCAGCTATGACAGGTATCATCCTAAACTTGATCTTGCCATACGAAAACAAAGACTAATCCATATAGAATCAACAAGAGGTCGGGACCGAAATCCCGACCTCTATTTTTATTCACAAGAAGACTTTGATATAAACTGTAGGTCTTTTATTTTGTCTAAATTTCCTTTTACAATATAATTACCCTGCTACAATAGTAAAGAAAGGAGAAATTTTGACAAATCATCACAAGAACAAATTAGAAAATATCAAAACCATAGCTATCGGATATGCTCGCGTTAGCTCAACAGATAATCGGCAAGAATTGGGGTTATCTGTTCAAAAAGAAGCACTCGGCTTTTGCGACAAACTCTATATCGAAAAAGACTCAGGCGGAAATCAAGATAGACCGAAGCTTGATAAGGCGTTGAAATTAGCCAAAAATTATGCTAAACAAGGTGTTAAAACAAATTTTGTCGTATATAAATTGGATAGACTTACCAGAAAAATGCTTCACCTATCTGCTATTATTGAAGATTTAACCAAGCATGGTATTCATCTTCAAGCAATTCATGAAAATATTGAAACAGATTCTTTAACTGGAAAGTTCTTTTGTTTGATGTTGGGCTATGTGGCAGAATGGGAACTTCAAGCAATTTCTGAACGTACTAAAGACGGACTCCGTAAAGCGAAAGAAAAAGGCGTGAAACTTGGCAATAAAGGAATAGCGAAAGATAAAGAAAAGCAAATTATTGTACAATACCAGCAAAAAGAAATGTCCGTTCGAAATATTGCGAATCAGCTGAACATTTCCACCGCAACCATATATAATGTGCTAAGGCGCAATAGTATTCAAATAAATAGAAAAAATCACCTATAATTGATTGACAAATCCTTAGAAAAATAGTAAATTAAACCTATCAACAGTTTTAGCAAACGGTCGCTTGTTAAAACAATCAAAGTTATCAATAAAAATATTTAAAATGCTGATTTAATAAGGTTTTAGTTGCCTTGTTGAATTGGCATTTTTATTTTTTCATTGTTTTAGTTGACGACCGTTCACTAAAACAAGCTCAACCCCTATTGTAGCAGGGATTTTTTGAGTTTAAATAAGAAAGGGGGTATTTCGTATTTAAATAGATACGAATTTTCATGATTGCTACAAAATATATAGAGATTTTATAAGGAGAAATTATGTTACTGGTTATAATTGTAGCTATTGGAGTAATTTTATGGTTTATTAGAAAATCTTCCATTAATAAGTATAGTCAGAAGCAAGAATTGGCTATGAGAATTCTTGAAACAGCTAAACAATTACGTTTAGAGCATCTTGCTGATATTAACGAACTCGGTGGGCAAATGGCTTCGGCAGACCGTGAACAATACATTAGCTTAACTCAAGAAAGAGAGTTAACCGAAACAGTTATACGGGATCTTGAAAACATTATCAGCTGTTTGCAAGATATATTGCAATGGAGACCAGAACCATCAGCTGGGCGTAACGGAATCCAAAACGCTATTTTTGCCTTACAACGACAAACTGGCTATACTTTGGAGGAATTAGCTCAAGATTTAGGGGTTAAATAGTGTAGAAAGAGGTTTTATTATGGGGAATGTTAACGCTTGGGTTTGTGCTTGCGAAAGAGAGCGTGGAGCTGGAAATAAATGTGAACATTGTAGGCATGCTATTGTTAATGATTTCAGCAATCATATGTGTCAATACTACGGCCAATGCCAAAAGAAATTCGGTTGGTGATAAATATGGTTAAACTAATCCGAAAACTCATTTCAGCAACTATTGAATGTCCTATTTGTGGACGAAAAACAAGCGACCGACCAGAACGGTGTAGTCATTGCGGTAACAAACTATAGGAGTATAAATATGACTGAAAAATGCACAAAATGCCAAGAAGTTTTATGGTTTTATGCAGAAGATAGAGCGCGTGGTAAAGTAATAAAAGTTTGTAAAAATCCTAATTGTACAATGTATAATTTTCAAATTTCCTTTAGTGAACGATAATTGAATACATGAAAAAGACGGCTCATTTTGAACCGTCTTTTAATTCACTCATAAGATGTGTGAACTCAGAATATTTTATAGTGCTGAGTGTCACCCTTATCAAAGACTGTTTTAATCCATTAAACGGAATGATATTTCTTTTCTAGCATTAAATCTTTTATCGAAATCATTATGACAGCTGATAAAATCATGGCCATACCAATAAAATCAATGGGATAAAATTGTTCCTTCATAATCATAAAAGCAAAGAAAACCGCTGAAATAGGCTCAATTGAGGCCAAGAGGCTTGACTTGACTGGTCCTATCATACTAGCTCCCTTAAGAAAGGCTGTATAGGCAAAGACCGTTCCAATCAGAATAATGCCTGTAAAAGCTAGAATAATATCAAAAGACAAGGGAACACTAGCACCGATAAGGCCTGTAAAAGGTACTGCTAGAAAACCTGAAATGGTCATTCCAACACCAATAACCAAAATGCTCCCCCATTTTTGAATCAATTTTATGGGTAAAATGATATAAAGAGCATAGGTCAGAGCTGAAAATAAGCCCCAGAAGAGACCCGCTGGTGTCATAGAAAGCTGATCTAACTGTCCATGAGCTGCAATGAGAAAGGTACCACCTATAGCTAAAAACATAGAGATGATTTCTGAAAGCGTAGGAGCCACCTTATCCTTGATACAAGTGTAAGCAAGAATGCCAACTGGGCAGACATACTGGATGACTGTCGCTGTCCCAGCATTTGTCTCCTGAATAGCCGATAGATAAGCTAATTGATTTAGAAAAAGACCAAATAAAGAAAATAGCAAGAGAGAAATCAGACTTGATTTATCCTTCAGAAAGGCCACAAATTTATCCCTCGATTTAGTATAGGCCAGAAGAACCAAGAGTAATCCAGCAATTATCAAACGTATATTGGTCAGAACAAGAGCAGAAATCCCATGAGCCATCAAGTACTGACCACTGGTGCCAGACAAGCCCCAGGCAATACCTGCAATCACTGTAAAAAGGGTTCCTTTTAAAGCTTTTGACATACTTCCCCCTAGTCTCTATCTCGAATCAAGTCCATGACCTGATTACGATCTAATATCCACTGAGCACGCTCATCTTTTTCATAGGTTCGGTTAGATAGAAAAATTGCCGCCTCTTGCTTCTTACGATTCCACATGATAAAGGTCCCCGTATAACCCGTATGATCCAACCAATCACCTTCTAAATTCCAAGCCAAAGAGCGTTCTCTATCATCTAGGTCTGAAAAATTCTGCGTTAACTCTTCTGCAAATGAATCTTTTAAATAGTGCTCCAAAAAGAGCTTCAAATCAGCCACTGTAGAAAACAAACCTGCACTACCTGCATGTTTCCCAAGCAAACGAGCTTTGGGATCATGGACCACTCCTGCTTTCTGTCCACGGACCGTTGGAACAGCACTGCTAACTGGGCCAAACTGTGTTTCTTTCATCTTCCACGGATCCAAAACTTGCTCCTGTAAAATCTGATCCAAGTCCTTTTTAAAATAGTTTTCCAAGAGAAAGCCCAGCAAGAGAAAGTGCACATCCGAGTAAAGAAAGGCTCTCTTCTCACGTCGATTCAGATGAAACATAGCTTTTCTTAGCTGGTCAGCTGAAAGCTGATTCCTATTTGGGATAAAAGGATCTAAATCCGTCCCATGAGTTAGGAGTTGTCGAAGGGTGATGTCTGGATAATACACCTCTGGAAGATAGTCTCTTATGAAGTTATCTAGCTCAATCTTACCTTCCTTCCACAAGAAGATTAAGACAGTGCCTACTCCCACAACCTTACTCACACTTGCCAAATCATAGACCAAACCCTCACGAGTCTGCTCGCCAATTTCTGGATTTGCTTCTCCTAGATACCAATCAGACCAAGCGCCATCCTGATAATATGCAAAAGAGGCACCAGGATAAATCCCTGCCTCAATTTGTTGCTTTATTTTTTGAATGATTTCTTGTTTCATACTTCTTCAAACCACAATTCGATGTTGTTGGTATCCTTACTTAGGAAAAACTTCTCAGATTTTGGAATAAAGTAACCAGCTTCTTCGAAACGCTGACGCAATACAGCAAGATCCAGATTCTCTACTTGAAATTTCAACATGGACAAGTCCCAAGTTACATTATTTTCAACCAGCAAATCACTACCTTGAGCTTGATTAAAAGCTAGTCGGTTTTCGATTTCTTCTTTTTCAAGCAGACTAGCTGTCTTTTCTGGCAAGTTAATTTCCACCGAGATTTCAAAGGCTGTCAAATATCTCAGTTTCTCATCTTTTGAAAAAGTGACTTCTTCCTCAACTTTAATCAAATCTTTAATGTCATCTTCCGCATGGATAAGAATACAATCTCCTTCCGGAGAAAGAACCTCAAAAGCATAGCCCTTGTTTCCTTTATAGAGGCGAGGATGTTTTTCCATTCTAGCTAGTAAGGCTTCAATTTCAGATGCATTTTCTACCTTTACAAGTAGTCTAGCTAATTTTTTAATCCCTTCAACCTTACGGCTTCTCATACTTGGTGATTCTTCTAAAACTAACTTTTCAATACCTGATTGGTCTCCTAGGGATAAGAAGGCTGACTCTTCAAGCAAGGGTTTCATCCCCAAAGTCTCAATATAAAATGATTCATTTAAATTTCTATTATTTACCTTTAGCGTCGGGATCATACGCTTTATTTGATTTACAATCATAAATTCCTCCAACACTTTTTATTTTAAAGGATTTTATCTTTTTTTACAAGTTATTCAATAAAAAACTTTAACTATATTAACTCCTTAAATAAATCAACCCCTTCTGCTAGTAGAAGGGGGACTGGTTTATTTTTACTAAAATACCTTATTTAGTCTTTCCAATCTAGTGTTGCTTGGAGACCATAATGATCGCTCACCTGTGGACTGTTTTTACCATCAAAGACGACTTGAAGGTTTTCTACCTGCATATCCTTTGTCGTAAAGACATAATCAATTCGAAGTGGTTCGCTGTTTCCTTTCCAACCATCAATTTCAGGCGGAACGGTATAGCTTCCACTTCCTTCTTTTGCAACTTCATATGCATCTTGTAAGACTAGTGGACTAGCTAGAATGGCTTGATAACCTTCTTTACCAGCAGGATTATTGAAATCACCTGCTAGTAAGAGTGGCTTGTTCAATTCTTTCAGAACCGCTTCAAAGCGCGCCCATTCCTCTTGGAATCCTTTATCCCACCAAGAGAGATGGACACTGGCAACTGCAAGTTCTTTACCTTCAACTACTGTCTCTGCTAGAGCAACTCGACGAGTGTGATAGTCTGTTGGATCATCTACATCTGAAACCAAAATTTCACGCGCTTCAATTGGTGTTTTAGATAGGATTGCAACACCTTCATGGTAACGATCATAACCGATATGGTTGTAGGCCCAAGTCCAATAATAATTTTGACCTTGCTCAGCCAACTTCTCTACCAAAAGTCGCACATAGTGGTCTTGATGAATCGGCTCAGCAGATGGTAATGGCTGATAAAGTGGGCCAGCTTCTACTTGCGCTGAAGTGATTTCTTGGTTGATTTCCTGAAAACAAATCAAATCATAGCTGTTTTCTACTATATCTTGAAGCAAAAGTTGGAACTTTTGTTCAGGATCTTTTTCCATCCAACTATGGGTATTGAGTGTTAAAAACTTCATGCTTTTCTCCTATAAACAAGAGGTTGGAAACAGCTTCCAACCTCCTACATATTACAATTCTACTTTTGCAACTGCTGTTTTAGCTGCAAGAGAACCTGTTTGTTCTAACTTAACTGATTTGATCGCATCACCATTTGTGAATACAACCACAGTTGTAGTTTCACGACCAGCTTCACGAATAGCACCCAAGTCTGCTGTGACAAGAAGATCACCAGCAGCAACCTGTTGTCCTTCAGTAACACGAACTGTAAATGGTTTTCCTTCAAGACTTACTGTGTCCAAACCAATGTGAACAAGTACTTCAAGTCCTGCTTCAGTCACAAGACCAAGAGCGTGTTTAGTTGGGAAGATACTTGATACAGTACCTGATACTGGAGATACAATGTTTCCGTTTGCTGGTTCCACTGCAAATCCGTCACCCATCATTTTTTGTGCGAATACAGGATCCTTCACTTGATCCAATTCAATCACTTGACCGTCAGCAACTGAGTAAACTTCTTCAGTTACACCTTTAAATTGAACTGTATTTTGTTGTGCTTCAGTCATTTGGCTTGGAAGAGTTTCAGGAATGATTTCACCTGAATCAAGGATATCTTGGATATCAGATTTCAATACGTCGGCTTTTGGACCGTAGATAGCTTGAACCCCTTGTCCTTTCATGACAAGTCCCATAGCTCCTTCTGCTTTCCATTGCTCTGCATTTCCTACTTTATCTGCATCTTTAACAGTAACACGAAGACGAGTCATACATGCGTCAACGTCAACGATGTTAGCACGTCCACCAAGAAGGTTGATGATGTTAACAGCTTGAGAAGCTTCTGCAACTTTTGACTCACCAGAAGCAGCAGATTCTGATGAACCTTCAGCAGTTTCGTAGTTTCCGTTACGTCCTGGAGTAGCATAGTTGAATTTTTGAATCATGAAGTTGGCGATAAAGTACATGATAACTGCAAATAGTGCTGTTACCCAGATAAAGTTAATGATATCCATACCAAGACCAGCATTGATAGCTAGTGGAGTACGAGTCAAGAATTCGATTGAACCAAATGAGTGCACACGAAGGTGAACAATATCAGCCATTGCAAAGGCAGCACCTTGAACCACAGCGTAGACAAGGTAAAGAGGTGTTGCAACGAACATGAACATATACTCGATTGGTTCAGTAACACCAGTCAAGAAAGTTGCAAGAGCTGTCGCAATCATCATTCCTTTGTATTGGTGTTTCTTGTCTGCTTCAACATTACGGTAAATCGCAGCAGCCACACCCATCAAAATACCGAATGAACCAATCATTTGTCCAACTTTGAAACGAGCTGGATGAACTGTATCGAGCAATGTTTGGTATTGGCTAGCATCAGTACCTTTAAGGTTAACAAGGTCTGTTACCCATGCAAGCCAAAGTGGATCTTGTCCAAATACTTGAGTGCCTTTTGCTGCACCAGTTAAAATATCATAAGTACCACCAAGAGCTGTATAGTTCATTGGGATAGTCAACATGTGGTGAAGTCCGAATGGCAAGAGCAAACGTTCCAAAGTTCCATACAAGAATGGTGCTAAAACCGGAGCTGTTTCTTGAGAGTTAGCAATCCAGATACCGAAGTTGTTGATACCTGTTTGAACAAGTGGCCAGAAAATTGAAAGAAGGATTGCAGCGATTGCTGAACGAAGAATAACTACAAACGGTACAAAACGTTTCCCGTTAAAGAATGAAAGTGCATCAGGAAGTTTACGGAAATTATAGTATTTGTTAAACGCAGTCGCTCCAACAAAACCTGAGATAATCCCTACAAATACACCCATGTTAAGGGCTGGCGCCTCAAGTACACTAATGAAGTAATCAGAAACTTTGATAGAGTTACCAAAGAGTGTTGATACCATTGCGTTAGGATCTTTCAACATATCACTGCTTACACTAAAGATGGTACCAGTAATACGGTTGATTAGGATGAAGGCAAGACCAGCAGCAAAAGCACCACCAGCGCGTTCTTTAGCCCAGCTTCCTCCAATAGCTAGGGCAAACAAAATATGAAGGTTACCGATAACTCCCCAACCGATTTGCTCAAGGATTCCTCCTGTAATCACTAGAGGGGCAAGGTTTGGGTCAATCATTGCAAGCGACTTACCGATTGAAATCATCAATCCAGCCGCTGGCATAACAGCGATAACCACCATTAGAGCCTTACCGAATTTCTGCCAAAATTCGAAAGACAAGACATTTTTGAATGTATCTTTCATCATTCAAATCT
>CAUSCX010000043.1:0-13748 GCA_963530385.1 uncultured Streptococcus sp.
TTTAGTTTAAAGATTTTGTCCATTTTTAATCTCCTTTGTCATTTTACGAACAATACTACTATTATATCATCAATCATTCATCTTTTCAAGCTTATTTCCTTCTTTTAAAAGATAATTATTACCCTGTTCTAAAATAAAATACTACAGAAAACTTCGTTGTACTCAACTTGACAATTGAACGTATTTTTCTTATGCTAGTTTTGGTGTAAACCAAAGTTAATTTACGTAAAATATACTGAAACATTACTATATATTGCTATTTCCTACGGAAATTTGTACTAAATCTGATTGTTGGTCTTTTTCAATTTATTTTTAAGTATGTAAATTACATAATTTTACCAAATTCACTGCACAGTTACTACTAAAGCAAATATTCAACATTCCAAAAAATCTATGAAAGTATGGTTAGGCAAGAATGAAAAAATCACTTTTTAAAGCTAGTTTTTACGAAAGTCGCCGTTTGCGTCATGATAGCTTTATTAACTACATGGTTCGTGAAGCAAATAGTCATATCATATACACCAAAACTTTTAGTTTAACTAGAATCATCTTTTCCTTTCTAGGTGCAGTGATGATGCTTAGACTCTCAATATTTATAGAATCACTAATGAAAGATCCGAATCCAGATGCACCAGTTGAAACATGGGGAATCAATTTTTATCCAGTTTGGGTATTTTTCCTTTGTTGGTTTTTATGGTTTTTAGCTTGTAGAGTAAATCTATGGCATAAGTACCCTGCTAATCTTCCATACATCACAACTCTAAATGCGAATTTGTATATATTCTGGATGGCACTAGCTTTTAACTTATTGTTTGTTAGTATTTTGGGGAGATTTCTTACGGTTATTGGCTTAATTCTATTTTATTTATTGACGTTCGTAATTCTCTTCTATATCGTACGAATCAGAATTGCATCAATAAAAAAACGTCTCTACGAGCCACAGGATAGAACCATGACAGTAAGACAGAGAAAATTTATACATGTTGTTGCTTTAGCGGGTAGTGGAATCGTAGCAGGATGGATGCTCCTAAAACTTTGTTTCCCTCAGTTTGGAGAAATGAGGGCTGATTTTTGGGGGACATTATCGATTATTGGTATCTCTTTTACTTTTAACATAGTTATTATTGGTGCTCTGTTTGTATTATTCTTCCCCCATTCACTATACGGTTACTACCGAAACAAATACTCAGAAGAGTATCGTGAATTCGAAGGAAAATCTCTAGAAGAATGGTATGGCAAGAGATACCTGGAGAAACACAAAAAGTTGTTTGATAATAAAAATGAATAAATTGCTTTTTAAGGTGGGTTATGCAAAATCTTAATATGTATTCGGAGCTCTATTCAAGATAATATTCAATAAGAATCTATTTGATATTCTCAACATTATTTCATCAGATGGATAACTTTGCTCAATGATATTTGACAATTAGAAGAAGACAATTTCCTTATTTACTGCTTTTTGAATCACTTTCTGATATAATAGAAAACATCTTATCTGAAACTAGATTCGGGAGGATTTTATGACTAAAAAAATGATTGCCGTCGATTTGGACGGAACCTTGCTCAACTCTGAAAGCAAACTTTCTGATTTTACTATTGAAACGATTAAGAAAATCTCTAAAAAAGGCCACCAAGTTGTTATCGCAACTGGTCGCCCTTACCGTATGGCCAAAGATTTTTATGACCAACTTGAACTTGAAACCCCTATGATCAACTTCAACGGTTCACTCACTCATCTGCCAGGTAAGACTTGGAAACATGAAAAGTGTCTGACCGTGGACAAAAAATACCTCTTGGATATCGTGAAACGAAAAGAGGATATTGAGGCAGACTTTATCGCAGGTGAATACCGTAAAAAGTTTTACATTACAGCCCCGAACAAAGAAATTGCCGACCCTAAATTATTTGGTGTTGAAAACTTTCGCCCTGAAAATCAATTCCAGTCTGAATTAGTGACCAAGGGGCCTAACTGTATTTTATTACAAACTAGGGCAGACGATAAATATGCACTGGCTGAAGAGATGAGCAGCTTTTACAAGCACCAACTCAATATTAATACTTGGGGTGGTCCCTTAAATATTCTTGAATGCACTCCCAAAGGAGTTCACAAGGCCTTTGCCCTTGAATATCTTCTCAATGTCATGAATATAGACAAACAGAATTTGATTGCCTTTGGTGACGAACACAATGACCAAGAAATGCTTTCTTTTGCAGGTAAAGGCTATGCTATGAAAAACGCAAATCCTGCTCTGTTACCTTTCGCAGACGAGCAATTACCATTGACCAACGAAGAAGATGGCGTCGCTCACTTTTTACAAGAACGATTTCTTTAATTTCACTCATTCTATACTTTTGTGGTAGACATTAGCTATCTTAAAAGTATGGAATTTTTTTGAGCTCAAAGTCAATGAAAAAAGGATTTGAATCCGTCTTTTACAGATCCAAATCCTTACAGAATATCTATTTTTTTAAGACAATACGATCAGAAACGCCGCGGCCCATGTCATCGATAATAATCTGGTTCTCTTCTGCCACATAAATCTTGACATCATCACCGATGATGACTTTCTGATTTTCTGGTTCGAAGGTCACCTTCTTAACCTCTTGATCTCCGTCCGCTTCAACTTCTGTCCACGTTCCGGTATTTCCAGTAACTACAAGAGTAATGCTATCACCCTCGTCTTGGCCCTTGTAGGTCCCATCTATATTAGTAGTCGTGTCAGTCTTTGCACTAATAGTAGAACTAGAAGCACTGGTTTCTGACACTTGACTAGTGCTCGCCTCAGAGCTAGTGCTTGCTTGGGGTGAAGGTGTCGACTTAGTTGTTGACGAGCAAGCAACTAAAAGACTAAGACTTGCCACAGTAGCAAGAGAAAGTGTAAATTTTTTTAGTGACATAAGGTCTCCTTTCTTTCTGGAGCTAAAAGTAGAAAAAACTGCAGAAGTATTCCACTTATACTATACCAAATAAAGGAAACAAGGCTAATCAAGCAACTATGTTTTTATAAGGTAGGCACGAACTTCAGATATAAAATAGAGAGAACCTGTAACAAACAGTAAATCTTTCTCCCCTGCAGACTTTTCAAAATCATCTACAAAGTCTCGATAGGAAGCAACTCTATGATAGCTGCTCAGATCCTGCTCCTCCAAAGAGCCTTGATAATCAAAGCTTGTCACAAAAAGAGCAAGGTCAGGCAAATGATCAGTCAGATAAGCCAACATTCCACTATAGTCTTTTCGCTTAAGAGCGCCAAAGAGGATTTGCGGATGATAGCCTTGCTCGATTTTCTCCTGAATAAATTCAACCAATCGTTCTAAAGCCGGTAGATTATGGGCTCCATCCAGATAAATGTGCTCTGTAATAGCTTCTAGACGCCCCGCCCAGCTAGTTGTTTTCAAGGCACGCCGGATAGCTTCTTGATTAACCGCATCACCTCTCTGATTCATAAATAACAGAAATGACTGTAAAGCCAAAGCAGCGTTCTCCTCTTGATAAGCTCCTTCCAATCCTAGTTTTAATTGGGTCAAATCCGCTAGAGAAGAAGAAAAATCTCCTGATTTGAAAGAAAAATCTCGGTCAGCTTGGTAGAGAGTTACATCTAAATCTTCTGCTATCTTTTGACAAACGAGCTGGGCTTCAGGAGCTAAGTTTGCAATCACTGCTACTCTTTCTGGCTTAAAAATTCCTGCTTTCTGTTTAGCGATTTCTTCCAGACTATTGCCCAAGGTCTCCTGATGATCTAGGCCGATTGAAGTAATAACTGCAATCTCTCCAGTCACCACATTAGTGGTATCAAGAAGTCCACCAATCCCAACTTCTAATAGAACTAGATCCACCTCTTTTTCTTTAAAATAAAGCAAAGCAATCACGGTTAACAACTCAAAAAAAGACAATTGGTCATGTTCCTCTAGAAGCCTTTGCTCCATTTCCTTAACTTGAGTTGCCAAACGGATAAAGTCTGTGTCCGATATCGGTTGACCATTGATACAAATCCGATCATGGATGCTAACAATGTGGGGTGAAGTAAAGGTCCCCACCTTCTTACCATGAGAAACAAAGAGCTCTCTCATAAAGGCGATGGTTGAACCCTTTCCATTTGTCCCTGTCACATGGATAATAGGATAGGCTTGCTCAGGATTTCCCAGCAAGTTTACCGCTCTCCGCATCCGCTCCAAACCTGATCTAAAATTCAAACCGATTCGACTATGAAGCCATTTTTCTACTTCAAACACGCTTAATCTCCTTAATCCTTAACAAAAAAGCGAAGATTCTCTTCGCTTTTACTTCATTAGCTAGTATTTAATTCTAGTATGGGAGAAAAATATCCCCCGGACGTTCCAACTCTCTCTAGTTTCTAGAAGTTGGGGTAAAAACGTTCCCCGAAATTACCAGTTCTCTCTTATTTTAAGGAACTGGGCTGATACAGTCTCCCAGACTTACTTACAGTCTTTATTTTTAACGTAAGGGTAAAAATGTTCAGTGAACATTCCAACTCTCTCCAGTTTCTAGGAGTTGGGGTAAAAACGTTCCCCGAAATTACCAGTTCTCTCTTATTTCAAGGAACTGGGCTGATACAGTCTCCCGGACTACCTGCGTTTCTAATTTCTAGCGCAGGGCTAAAAACGTCCACTGGACGTTCCTGCTTTTTCTTCTTTCTAGAAGCAGGGCTAAAAACATCCCCCGGACTTACTGACGGTTTTTATTTTTAGCGTCAGGCTAAAAACGTCCACTGGACCGACTTGCGATCTTCATTTCTATCGCAAGGGTAAAAACGTTCCCCGGTCTCACCAGTTCTCTCTTATTTCAAGGAACTGGGCTGATACAGTCTACCAGACTGTATCACTCCTCCATAAAGCTGTTGAAGACTTCTTCAATCATGTTCCATTCATCTTCTGAATCTTCAGGGATTGGTTGCAATTCGCCTTCTGTTCCATCTTCGTTTTCGATGAATGAGTATGCTTGGATTTCAACTTCGCCGTTTTCATCTTCTTCTGCATTAACTGGTACAAGAAGAACATAATTTTTACCAAATTCTTCTTTTCCGTCAATAGTCAAAAGGATTTCAAACAAGGTTTCGTTTCCTTGCTCATCTACAAGTGTAATAAGTTCACGTTCTTCGTGATCGTGGTTGTGATCGTGTGACATAGTTTCTCCTCTCTCTTAAAATTTTCTATCTAAATAATTTTGCAAAATCAATTGAGCGGCTAGTTTATCAATAACTTTTTTACGCTTATTGCGACTAATATCTGCTTGCTCAATCAACATACGCTCTGCAGCGACCGTAGTTAGGCGTTCATCTTGATACTCTACTGGTAGACCAAAGAGTTCTTCTAGTTTGGCCCCATAGGTTTGACTAGCTTCTACCCGCGGTCCACTGGTATTGTTCATGTTTTTAGGCAAACCAACAACAAAACGATCTACCTTATAGGTTGTAACCAGTTCCTTGAGGCGTTCAAAACCGAACTCTCCCTGTTCTTCATTGATTTGGATGATTTCAAGCCCTTGTGCCGTAAAACCTAACGGGTCGCTAATCGCTACCCCTACCGTTTTGGAGCCAACGTCCAATCCCATAATTCTCATAGATTATAGATCGACTCCTTGTCCTTTAAGGTAGTAGCGAACCAGTTCTTCAACGATTTCATCTCGCTCATACTTACGGATTTGATTTCGTGCATTGTTATAACGAGGAACGTAAGCTGGGTCTCCACTGAGAACATAGCCCACGATCTGGTTAATAGGGTTATAGCCCTTTTCATTCAAAGAAGCATAGACATCTGTCAATGTTTCACTGATTTCTTTTTTATTGGAATCGTCCAATTTAAAACGTACGGTTTCTTCAGTAAATCCCATTCTAACACCCTCTTTCCTTAGAATAGTACTATTATAGCACATTCGCAGTCGTTCTACAAATCACACAGTCTGATTCTGCTGATTTTCTCTGACTTTTTACTGGACTGTTGCCCCATTTGCAACACGATTAGCAATATAGTCCTCTGGTTCGTTTTTCAATAGATTTTCCAGTCCAACATTCTTCAAGTATTCGTTTTCACTCGCTTTTTTGAGATCCAGTGTTTGGAAATCATAGCTAGTCTTGGTTTCCATTTCTTTCTCATTTAAAAGAGTCGTTTCAATGGTAAAGCCTGAAATTTTTCGAGCCGCTTGAACAGACTCATCCTTGTCCTCAGCTTCTTTAAGAGCTTTTTTAGCTTCATCTAATCCTCGCTCAGAAATATAATTTTTTAAATCTTCTGATACAGGACGTTTCTGCTGAATGGTCAAGCTTAAAAATTGATTGCCTTTGTAAGTAATGATTTGAGTTTGCTGTGCTCCACTCTCATCAGCTGGCAAAACCAAGGTCTTGGTAACAACTGTATTCTTGGTTGCATTTTCTAATACGGGCAAGGTAGACTGTAGAGCTTCCTGAGAACTCTCAGTAGTTGAAGCGGCTGTTTCTTTTTTCTGACCACATCCAACGAGCAAAAATAGTGCTGCGAATGTTCCAATGACTAACTTTTTCATAAATCCTCACATGTTATCAAATTTGTACTCAATGAAAATCAAAGAGCAAACTAGGAAGCTAGCCGCAGGCTGTACTTGAGTACGGCAAGGTGAAGCTGACGTGGTTTGAATTTGATTTTCGAAGAGTATTAAATATTAGAGAAGGCCAGGAGTCACTCCCAGCCTTGATGTTTTATAGAGCCGCACGTAAACGCGCTTCTGCATTTTCCACATTACGGACAGAGCGTGGCAAAAAGGCACGGATATCGTCTTCTTTATAGCCTACTTGTAGGCGTTTCTCATCTACAAGAATCGGACTTTTCAAGATACGTGGTGTTTCCATAATCAGGTTGAGCACTTCATTCACACTCAAATCTTCGATATCAACACCAAGGGCCTTTGCATAACGATTTTTCGATGATACGATACTTGCAATTCCATTGTCTGTTTTTGTCAAAATATCAAGTAGTTCTTCTCTCGAAATTCCTTCCTTACCGAGGTTTTGTTCTTTATAACTTAACTGGTGGGCATTGAGCCAGGTCTTCGCTTTTTTACAGCTAGTACAACTTGAGACTGTATAAATTTTGATCATGTACCTACCCCTTTCGCTACATGTTACTATCAGTTTAGACTATTATACCATAAAAAACATCGGACTTGCGACCTATTTTTAAAAAATTTTAACTTTTTTGGCAATTTTTGAACTTTTTTCTTGACAAAATACGAACTATAACCATTCTTTATATTTCTTAATGTAAAATTTCTTAATAACTGTGACGCTAAACATATACAAGAAAATAATACAGATTAAGAATAAGAAGTAAGGAAGCCCTAAGGGTGCTAGACGAAGGATATTTACTAGCGGTCCATAAGGTAGACTGGTTACGAAAAAGGCTGCAACCAGTGTCATCAAAATCACAAGCCAAGCTGGTCTGCTTTGTACAAAAGGAACTTTTGCTGTACGAAGCATATGGATGACCATGGTTTGAGACCACATAGATTCGATGAACCATCCTGTTTGGAACAAGATAATAAACTGAAGGGCAGATTCTGACCCATGAACATAATGATGGCCAGTCACCAAAGGAACAATGATAAAGTAGAGGAAGATAAAGGTCAAAATATCAAAGACAGATGAGATTGGTCCCATCCAAACCATAAATCGCGTAATGGATTTTGCTTCCCATGTATGGGGTTGTTTGAGGAAGTCTTGATCCACATTATCAAATGGCAATGCCACACAAGACAAATCATAGACTAGGTTTAGGACAATGAGATGAACAGGGGCCATTGGTAAAAATGGCAAGAAGATACTCGCAACAAGGAGTGAGAAGATATTCCCAAAGTTTGAACTAACGGTCATCTTGATGTACTTTGTCATGTTGGCGTAGACCTTACGGCCCTCAACGATACCAGTTTCAAGAACCATGAGATCCTTGTCTAGCAAGATAACATCCGCTGTTTCCTTGGCGATATCGACTGCTGTATCTACAGAAATACCGACATCTGCCACCTTCATGGATGGAGCGTCATTAATACCGTCCCCCATATAACCAACACCGTGACCATTTTTCTTTAACTGTAGAATAATCCGCGCTTTTTGATCAGGAGATAATTTGGCAAAGACTGTTACTTTTTCAACCACTTCTGCCAATTCTTGGTCGGTCATTTGATCAATGTCAGCACCTAAGAGCATATGTTCAACGTCCAATCCAACCTTTTCACAGATCGCTTGAGTTACTTTTTCGTTATCTCCAGTTAAAATTTTTGTTCTGACACCATGCTCAAGCAGAGCTTGGATAGCTGGTGCTGCAGATGGTTTTGGTGGATCCAAGAAGGCAAGGTAACCCGTAAGGATCATATCACTCTCATCAGTCACAGCATAGGCATAATCTTCACGTAGACCTGACTTGTAACCAACACCTAAGACACGCAAGCCTTGACGATTTAATTGACCAACTTCTGCCAGTACTTCTTGGCGAATACCTTCCGTAATAGGGATTATTTCTCCATGATATTCCACATGTGTCGAAATGTTCAACATTTCTTCTAAAGCGCCTTTGGTCACCATACTAACAACATTGCTGTCATCTTTGACGATAACACTCATACGTCTGCGCTCAAAGTCAAATGGAAGCTCGTCAATTTTTTGAAAACTGGTATCTAGATTTTGTAGGATAGCGTGTTCTTTGGCTTCTTTTTCAGTTCTACTGATAATGGCACGGTCCATCAAGTTTTTCAAACCTGTTTGGAAATGTGAATTTAGATAAGCTCTTCTTAAGACCGCCATATCCAAATCACCATGGATATCCAAGGGATATTCTAAGACAATCTCATCTTGCGTTAGAGTTCCAGTTTTATCCGTACAAAGGATATCGATTGCTCCTAAGTCCTGGATAGCATTGAGTTTTTTGATGACTACCTTTTCCTTGGCCATAATAATGGAACCTTTGGCCAAGCTGGCTGTGATAATCATTGGAAGCATTTCTGGTGTAAGTCCGACACCAACGCTCAAGGCAAAGACTCCAGCCTCTAGCCAGTCTCCATCAGTCAACCCATTTGCGAAAAACACGATCGGAACCATGACAAGCATCAAGCGGATCAAGAGCCAAGAAATGCTGTTCATTTCACGTTCAAAAGAAGTTGGCTCATCGTAAGTGTTGAGAGTTTGCTCGATGGCTCCCATCATGGTGTCATCACCAACTGCCAGAACCATAGCTGTAGCACTTCCCGAAATAACGTTTGTCCCCATGAATGCCAAAGATTCTGCTTCTAAAAGACTCTCTATATTTTGATTAGTAGCTTTATTTAAAGCAAGCTTTTCGACTGCATCGCTTTCTCCAGTCAAACCTGACTGTTGAACAAAAAAGTCGCGGGATTCAAATAAGATGACATCTGCAGGAATCATATCTCCCGCACTCAATTTCACGAGATCTCCTACAACCAACTCATCGATGGGTAACTCTTGTTCAAGACCATCACGAATAACAGTTGCAGTGTTGACAATCATTTTTGAAAGATTGGTTGTTGCCTTGTCGCTCCGCAATTCTTGGACAAAACGGATACCTCCTGAAATCAAAACCAAGACAACGATAATGATAGAAGTCGTTGGATCCTCTTGACCAGGTTTGGCAAGCCAGACGTTTGTAACGAGAGAGATAAAGGCAATCACAAGCAAAATGATTGTGAAAGGATTGATAATGGACTCATAAATCTTTTTAAAGATGGAATCCTCTTGACCCTTTGTAATGGTGTTTTCACCATATAGGTCACGGTTTTCTTCGACTTGTTCTGAATCTAAGCCTTTTAGACTTGTATGGTAAAAAGCTAGACTTTCTTTGAATGGAGTTTGAATAGCTGCTGCTAATCTTTCTTTTGTAGTTTTCATTGGTTTCTCCTATCTGTATGAATAGTGATTTCATACACAGAGATCAATCACTTTAATATGAGCAAAACGACACAAATCAGCGATTGGCTGTGTATGTGCGGTTCTGGATGATCGTCAATTTGCATCGTTTATCTCCTTTCTTGGTTCTAAAACAGCAGAAAATCCTGCCATAAAATGGCAGGACTAAAACTTATCATCTGTTTTCGTTCAAGCTTTAACTCCTTAGGGCAATGTAATGAGCTTAGTCTTGACCTTCGCGACCAGGACTGTTGACCAACGAGTAGTGTCTCCACTGCTTTGCGGTAGTCATCCGTATCCCTATGGTAGCCTCACCTACCGTTTTCGCCTATCAGTATAAACCTTTAAACAGTAAAAGTCAATGATTTATCTCATTTTTTCTTAGATAACAATCAATTCTTTTGGAGCAAGGGTTAATAGCTCGCAACCTGTATCTGTAATGAGGATATCATCTTCGATACGAACTCCATATTTTCCTTCGATATAGATACCTGGTTCATCTGTCAAGGCCATACCCGTTTTGATGACTTCTTTCGAAGTTTGGCTAAAGTAAGGTTCTTCATGGATATCAAGACCGATACCATGGCCAATACCATGTGTAAAGTATTCTCCATAACCTGCGTCAGTGATAATATCACGAGGAATCTTGTCAAAGTCACGGAAACCAAGGCCTGCTTTTGCTTGGTCAATTAAGGCTTGGTTAGCCTTCAAAACTGTATTGTAAATTTCTGCTTGTTCATCACTGACATGCCCTAGGTAGATGGTACGTGTCATATCACTTACATAGTGATCATAAAGGCAGCCAAAGTCCATGGTAATAGCTTCACCTAATTCAACCGGCTTGTGCATAGGATGAGCATGAGGTTTAGAAGAGTTGATCCCACTTGCTAGAATCGTATCAAAAGACAAACCGGCAGCTCCAAGCTCTCGCATACGGAAGTCGAGGAAGTTGGCAATTTCAATTTCTGTCTTACCTGGTTTGATAAAGTCAAGAGCATCACGGAAAGCTTGGTCTGAGATAGAACAAGCCTTACGAATAGTCGCAATCTCTGTTTCATCCTTAATCATGCGAAGCGCTTCAACAACCTGTGTCTGAGGAATTAATTCCAAACCTTCAAAAGCGGCTTGCATGCGGTGGTAATAAGAAACCGAAATTTCATCTTCAAACCCGATACGAGAAAGACCCATGTCTTTCGCAATTTTTGCGATAGTAACCAACTCGTCACGTTCTGCAAAAATCTCAAAACCGGTAACTTCTTGCTTAGCAGCGATGATATAGCGGGCATCCGTCACCAAAATTTGACGGTCACGACTGATAAAGACTGTTCCATTTGAACCCCAAAATCCTGTCAAATAGTAGACATTCTTAAGGTTATTGATAATGATTCCATCTAGTTCTTTTTCTTGCATTTTATCGAGAAATGCTTGCACACGTTTATTCATGATGTAACTTTCCTTTCAAATACTGTCCTGTATAGCTAGCTTCATTAGCAGCTAATTCTTCTGGAGTTCCTGTTGCAATGATGGTACCACCACCGACACCACCTTCTGGCCCTAAGTCGATAATATGGTCTGCTGTTTTGATGACATCTAGATTGTGCTCAATCACGAGAACTGTATTACCATCATCTACAAAGCGAGACAAGACCTTCAGTAGACGCGCGATATCCTCGGTATGAAGACCAGTTGTCGGTTCATCTAGAATGTAGAAGGATTTACCGGTCGAGCGCTTGTGGAGTTCGCTAGCCAGCTTCATACGCTGCGCTTCTCCACCAGAAAGTGTCGTAGCTGGTTGTCCCAAGGTCACATAACCTAGACCAACATCTTTGATTGTCTGGAGTTTGCGTTGAATTTTTGGAATGTGTTGGAAGAACTCCACCGCATCGTTGACGGTCATATCCAAGACTTGCGAAATATTCTTTTCCTTGTAATGAACTTCAAGGGTTTCACTATTGTAGCGGGTTCCATGACAGACTTCACAAGCCACGTAAACATCTGGCAAGAAGTGCATTTCAATCTTGATAATACCGTCACCCGAGCATGCCTCACAGCGCCCCCCCTTAACATTGAAACTGAAACGACCCTTTTTGTAACCACGGATCTTAGCCTCATTTGTCTGGGCAAAGAGGTCACGTATATCATCAAAAACTCCTGTATAGGTAGCTGGGTTAGACCTTGGTGTTCGTCCGATTGGACTCTGGTCGATATCAATCAAGCGGTCTACATGCTCAACCCCTGTGATGGTCTTGAATTTACCTGGCTTGTCTGAATTACGGTTGAGCTTCTGGGCAATGGCTTTTTTGAGAATGCTGTTGATTAGAGTCGATTTCCCAGAACCTGACACACCCGTCACCGCGATAAATTTTCCTAGCGGGAAACGAGCGGTGATATTTTGTAGGTTGTTCTCACGCGCACCTGTCACTTCGATAAAGCGACCATTGCCTACACGGCGTTCTGATGGTACAGGAATCGCGCGTTTTCCTGATAGATACTGTCCTGTGATGGATTTGCTGTTGCGAGCTACCTGCTTAGGCGTTCCTGCGGCAACAATCTCTCCACCAAAGACCCCTGCACCAGGACCGACGTCGATTAGATAATCTGCCTCTCGCATAGTATCTTCATCGTGTTCCACCACAATGAGAGTATTCCCTAAATCTCTCATTTTTTTCAGACTGGCAATCAGGCGATCATTGTCCCTCTGGTGAAGACCGATGGACGGCTCATCTAGGATATAGAGTACTCCTGAGAGGTTGGAACCAATCTGAGTCGCTAAGCGAATACGTTGACTCTCCCCACCTGATAATGTTCCTGCAGAACGAGAAAGGGTCAGATAGTTGAGACCGACATTGTTGAGGAAGGTCAAGCGGTCCTTGATTTCCTTGAGAATGGGACGAGCAATAATCGCTTCATTTTCAGACAAGGTCAGCTGGCTCACCAAGTCCAAGTGGTCTGCGATAGACAGGTCTGAAATTTCTCCGATATGTGGCCCTTGCTCGCCACCCACACGGACAGACAAGGCCTGGTCATTGAGACGATAACCGTGACAGGTTCCGCAAGTCAGCTCATTCATGTAGAGGCGCATCTGGGTGCGAGTGTAGTCGCTATTGGTTTCATGATAGCGACGCTTGATATTATTGACAACTCCTTCAAAGGGAATGTCGATATCACGCACACCGCCGAATTCATTCTCATAGTGGAAATGGAATTCCTTACCATCTGAACCATAGAAAATGAGATTCTTATCCTCCTCTGACAAGGCTTCAAAAGGAGTATCCATGTCCACTCCGAAGGCTGTCATGGCTTGTTCTAGCATATTTGGATAATAGTTAGAAGAGATAGGGTTCCAAGGTGCTAATGCTCCCTCACCAAGGGTCTTACTAGCATCTGGCACTACTAGATCCGTATCAACCTCTAGCTTGATCCCCAAACCATCACACTCACTACATGAACCAAACGGTGCATTGAAAGAGAAGAGACGAGGTTCTAGTTCTGGAATCGTAAAGCCACATACTGGACAAGCGTAGTGTTCTGAGAAGAGCAATTCAGAGTCATCCATGGTATCGATAACCACATAACCTTCTGCGATACGAAGGGCTGCTTCAACCGAATCAAAGAGACGACTACGGATACCTTCCTTGATGATAATACGGTCTACCACCACGTCAATGTTGTGTTGTTTATTTTTTTCAAGTTCAGGAACTTCGGTCACATCGTAAACAACTCCATCGACACGGACACGGACGTAACCATCCTTTTGAATCTTTTCAATCAGCGTCTTATGCTGACCCTTTTTCTTACGAATAACAGGAGCCAAAATCTGCAGACGCTGGCGCTCTGGCAATT
>CAUSCX010000044.1:0-13296 GCA_963530385.1 uncultured Streptococcus sp.
ATAGAATAGGAGAGGTCATGGCTGATGATAAGCTAAGAGCGACTCCTGCAGCTAGAAAATTAGCGGATGATCTAGGGATCAACCTCTATGACATTTCTGGCTCAGGCGCAAACGGTCGTGTCCACAAAGAAGACGTGGAAACATATAAAGACACAAACGTGGTTCGCATTTCGCCACTTGCAAAACGAATTGCCCTTGAACATAACATTGCATGGCAAGAAATTCAAGGAACTGGTCATCGTGGTAAAATCATGAAGAAGGATGTTTTAGCCTTCCTTCCTGAAAATATCGAGAACGAAACAATCAAGTCACCTGCTCAAATCGAGAAAGTGGAAGAAGTCCCAGATAACGTAACTCCTTATGGGGAAATCGAGCGTATTCCAATGACACCCATGCGTAAGGTTATTGCTCAACGTATGGTTGAGTCATACTTGACTGCACCAACCTTCACGCTTAACTACGATGTCGATATGTCTGAAATGCTTGCCCTTCGTAAGAAAGTTCTTGAACCAATCATGGAAGCAACTGGTAAGAAAATTACTGTTACAGACTTACTTTCACTTGCGGTTGTTAAGACTCTTATGAAACACCCATACATCAACGCTTCATTAACTGAAGATGGTAAGACAATTATTACTCACAACTATGTCAACCTTGCGATGGCTGTTGGAATGGATAATGGATTGATGACACCAGTTGTCTATAATGCAGAAAAAATGAGCTTGTCTGAGTTGGTAGTTGCCTTCAAAGATGTTATCGGACGTACTTTGGATGGTAAACTAGCTCCTAGCGAATTGCAAAATTCAACCTTCACCATCAGTAACTTGGGAATGTTTGGTGTTCAATCATTCGGTCCAATCATTAACCAACCGAACTCAGCAATCCTTGGGGTTAGCTCAACAATTGAGAAACCTGTTGTAGTAAATGGTGAAATCGTGATTCGTCCAATTATGAGTCTTGGTTTAACAATTGACCACCGTGTCGTAGATGGTATGGCTGGTGCTAAGTTTATGAAAGACTTGAAAGCTTTAATTGAAAACCCAATCTCAATGTTGGTTTAGAGAATTTATTTTTAGAAATATAGATAAAGGAAGTAAGATATGGCCTTAGAAGTAATTATGCCAAAAGCCGGCGTGGATATGACAGAAGGACAAATCGTCCAATGGAATAAAAAAGTCGGAGAATTTGTAAAAGAAGGAGAAATCCTTTTGGAAATCATGACTGACAAAGTCAGCATGGAATTGGAAGCAGAAGAAGATGGATACTTAATCGCTATCCTTAAAGGGGACGGCGAGACTGTTCCTGTTACTGAAGTTATCGGTTATCTTGGTGAGGAAGGGGAAAATATCCCAACAGCTGGAGCAGCACCAGAAGTTAGCTCAGCACCTGCGGCAAGTGCTTCGAACGATGATGGTAAGAGCGATGATGCTTATGATATCGTTGTTATTGGTGGTGGACCTGCTGGTTATGTTTCTGCTATTAAAGCAGCTCAATTAGGTGGTAAAGTGGCTCTTGTTGAGAAATCTGAACTTGGTGGAACTTGCTTGAACCGCGGATGTATCCCAACTAAGACTTACCTTCACAACGCTGAAATTATTGAGAATATCGGTCACGCTGCAAATCGTGGTATCGTAATTGAAAATCCTAATTTCACAGTTGATATGGACAAACTTTTAGAAACTAAATCAAAAGTTGTCAATACCCTTGTAGGTGGTGTTGCAGGACTTCTTCGTAGCTACGGAGTTACTGTGCATAAAGGTATCGGTACAATCACAAAAGATAAGAATGTCTTAGTAAACGGTTCTGAATTACTTGAAACTAAGAAGATCATCCTTGCTGGTGGTTCAAAAGTAAGTAAAATTAACGTTCCTGGTATGGAATCCCCACTTGTGATGACGAGTGACGACATCCTTGAAATGAACGAAGTTCCAGAAAGCCTTGTCATCATCGGTGGAGGAGTTGTCGGTATCGAACTTGGACAAGCATTCATGACATTTGGTTCAAAAGTTACTGTTATCGAAATGATGGATCGTATCGTTCCAGCTATGGATGCAGAAGTATCTAAGAACCTTCGCTTGATTCTTGAACGTAAAGGTATGACTATCTTGACAGGTACTAAACTTCAAGAAATCATTGAAGAAGATGGCAAACTCCGTATCAAGGTTGAAGGAAAAGATGATATCATCGCAAATAAAGCCCTTCTTTCAATCGGTCGTGTTCCAGACCTTGAGGGTATAGGTGATGTTGAATTTGAATTAGACCGTGGTCGTATCAAAGTTAATGAATACATGGAAACTTCTGTTCCTGGTATCTACGCACCAGGTGATATCAACGGTACTAAGATGTTAGCTCACGCTGCCTTCCGTATGGGTGAAGTAGCAGCTGAAAATGCACTTAAAGGAAATCACGTTGTTGCCAAATTGAACCTGACTCCTGCAGCTATCTACACACTTCCTGAAGTAGCATCAGTTGGTTTGACAGAAGAACAAGCTCGTGAAAAATACGATGTTCAAATTGGTAAATTCAACTTTGCAGCAAACGGTCGTGCAATTGCTTCTGATGCAGCTCAAGGATTTGTTAAAGTCATTGCAGACAAGAAATATGGTGAAATTCTTGGTGTTCATATCATTGGTCCAGCAGCAGCTGAATTGATTAACGAAGCGTCAAGTATCATTGAAATGGAAATTACTGTTGAAGAAATGCTTAAGACAATCCACGGTCACCCAACATACTCTGAAGTGATGTACGAAGCATTTGCTGATGTTCTTGGAATGGCTATTCATTCACCTAAGAAAAAATAAAAATAAATAGACTAGACTGGAATTATTTTCCAGTCTCTATCGTATTAGAAGGTATCTTATGAAATACATTATCAATCATTCAAACGACACTGCCTTTAATATTGCTTTAGAGGAGTACGCTTTTAAGCATCTTCTTGATGAAGATCAAATCTTCCTTCTTTGGATCAACAAACCATCTATCATTGTAGGTCGTCACCAAAATACCATCGAAGAAATTAACCGTGACTATGTTCGTGAACACGGTATTGAAGTAGTCCGTCGGATCAGTGGTGGTGGAGCTGTTTACCATGATTTGAACAACCTTAACTATACCATCATTTCAAAAGAAGATGAAAACAAGGCCTTTGACTTCAAGAGCTTCTCTACTCCAGTTATCAATACTTTGGCTGAACTTGGTGTTAAAGCTGAATTTACAGGCCGTAACGACTTAGAAATAGACGGTAAGAAATTCTGTGGAAATGCACAAGCCTATATCAATGGCCGTATCATGCACCATGGTTGTCTTCTCTTTGACGTGGATTTGTCAGTCCTGGCTAATGCCCTTAAAGTGTCTAAAGATAAGTTTGAATCAAAAGGGGTCAAATCAGTCCGTGCTCGAGTAACTAATATTATCGATGAGTTGCCAAAAAAGATAACTGTTGAAGAATTCCGTGATTTACTTTTGGAATACATGAAAAAAGAATACCCTGAGATGACTGAGTATGTATTCTCAGATGAAGAATTGGCTGAAATCAACCGTATCAAAGATACTAAGTTTGGAACTTGGGACTGGAACTATGGGAAATCACCTGAATACAATGTCCGTCGTGGAACTAAATTCCCAAGCGGTAAGGTTGAAATCTTTGCTAACGTTATCGAGTCAAAAATTAAAGACATTAAGATTTATGGTGACTTCTTTGGTATTGAAGATGTAGCAGCTGTAGAAGATATCCTTCGTGGTGTTAAATACGAACGCGAAGATGTTCTTAAAGCCCTTCAAACCATTAACTTAGGTCGTTATTTCGCAGGAATTACTGCTGAAGAAATTGCTGAAGCAGTGGTGGAATAAAGAAAAAGAAGCTGGAATTCCCAACTTCTTTATTTTGGAATTTTATTTACATAATTTATATTATGTGAGAAATCATAAGCTATCCAAGGCATTTTTCTGTTCGTCATTAACAATATGTGTATACAAATCAGTTACTTGTGTGCTGGCGTGTCCCAGCTGGTGGCTGACCAAAACTTGGGATTTGGTGGCATCATAGAGACGGGTTGCAAGAGTATGGCGTAGTTTGTGGGGAGTTACGCGGACTTTAAAGTCTTCTGAATACTTGGCCACCATTTTTTCAACACTAGAAGCATCGATACGGTTTGGAACCCCTCGATATAATGTTAGAAAGAGAGCTGTATCTTTTTTTTCTGTCTTGTAGCGTTTATCGCGAATGGCTAGATATTGCTCTAAATAAGGCTTAGCAAAGGCAGCAACATTGACTGAGTCGCGCTTTCCACCCTTACGAGTAACATCAATCACCATCATCTTAAGATTGAGATCTCGAAGGTCTAGGTTAACGGCCTCAGAGAGACGAACACCAGAAGCGAGAAGAAGGGCAATGATGGCTAAATCTCGCTCCTTATTCTTGTTAAAGGACGATAAGGCTCGATTTGAAAGAGTTTTAGGGTATTCCTCATCTATATAATTCAAAAATCCCTCTGTTTCATCACCTAAAAAGAGCTTTTGCTTGATATTTTCAGCTCGCGCAGCCAAGGTTTCTTTCTTTTTCTTGGTAGCAACCTTCTTCATGACATTGCGGTAGAAATAAGGTTCACCTTGCTCGTTTTCAACTTCCTCAGTCAAATACTTATAAAGACTAGAAAGCGCTGATAAAGTACGGTTAATGGTTGTTTGAGAGACACCATTTTTCGTCGTATTGGCATTGAGCAGAGGACGTTCACGCAAGTAAAGTATAAAGGACTCCATGTCTTTCTTGGTCATGTGCTCCAAAACCTCTAAAGGGATATTATCCATGGTATCAGCATCTGATATTCCAGATTCCAAAACCCAGGTGAAAAATCGATCGTATTCCTTTAAGTATTCGTACAAGGTCGTAAAACTGTATGGTACAGCCAGTTTCGATTGATAGTATTCAAGAACATACCAGGGCATAACTTGTTTAAGTTTATCAATCCGTTCTAATAAGATCTCGCGTTTCATGCTTTTCTCCAAATCTTTCTATACTAGTAGTATAGCATAGCTAGATATTTTTTTCAAGAAAATTATAGTTTTTCGGAAAGATGATATAGGGGGTATTATAGAATATGTTAACCACCAAAATAACTAAAAAAATTTTTTAAATATTGTCCAAATAGGTGATATTATAGTTATAATTGCTTCTATAATATTATTCATGAATAGTAAACTAAATTAATCAAAAACACCCTTGGCAAAAACCTTGGGTGTTTTATAAGTAGAGTTTTTATTTATTAAAATTGCTATCTGGCATAAAGTACAAAATTATAAAAAATGGAACTAACAGTAAATTATTCCATAAAGAGTTAGAAAATAACCCAATACACACATATATTAAAAATATTAATGACAGAATTATCTTCTTAACCATTGATTTTTTCATGGCATTACCCTCCTATATTTTTTATTAAAGAGCTTTACACCATCAGTATAGTCTTTTATTTTCTAAAAAACAAGCCTATATGTAATAATTGCAGAATAAATTTTAAAAGTTATTTTAATTTTTTTATGAAATTCTGAATGGCATTCAATTAACCTAAATCACATAACATAAATTATGTAAATATTTTTTCCTACAACAACAAATCTTTCACTTTTCCAATTTCATTTTTTGGGATGACAAGGTGAATCGTATCTCCTACGTATAATTTGCTCGTTCCGTTAACTGTTTGCGTTTTACCGTTATGTACTTGCGTTGTAATTAAGGTATTGTGTGGGAGGTTTAATTCATGGACTTGTTTTCCTGAAATTTTTTCTGAAACTGGAATTTCGATTAAGGTTACTTCTCCTTGATCTGCATCTACTTCTTCTGGTAGCAATCTTTCAAGCATAGCTTCGTATACTGGAGCTCCTTTAAGCAAATCCATAACAATATAAGCTACAAGTGTCACAAGACCGAGAGGCATGAGGTTACGAATGTCTCCTACCATCTCAGTAACAAGAATCATAGCTGTCAGTGGAGCCTTTGATATTGCACCAAAATAACCACTCATACCTAAAATCACGAAAATAGGAAATTGTTCAGGACTAACAAGATTGAAGTTCACACAGATTACTCCAACAAGAGCTCCTAATAGAGAACCTAAAGCAAGGATAGGTAGGAAAATTCCTCCAGGAAGTCCGCTGCCATAACTAATCATACTCCAAGCAAATCGGATGATGAAGTATAGTAATAATATTTTAAACGGATAATCTTGACTCGTTAAAGACAGGACTAGTTGATTGCCTCCTCCAAGAACGTTTGGTAAATAAACCCCAACCGGAATAATTAAGAGAAAAGCTATAATGGGATAATAGGCACGGTCTAAGTGGATTTTTTCTCCGATCCACTCATAAACAAGAGGAATATTCAAAACTGCTTTTTCGTAGAGAAAACCAGATAATCCAAGGAAAATACCCATCACCAGATAAATCCAGTATTGATCAAGAGTCATCAGAGGAATATTATCAGGCATATCCAATACAGGCGTTAATCCAAAAATCAAGAGTGAGATAAAGTTAGCAACGATACTGGCTGCTAAAGCAGATACCCAAAAGACTCTTGAAAAATGATGATAAACCTCCTCAACGACAAACAATAATGCGGCTATAGGGGCGTTGAATGCAGCAGCTAGTCCAGCAGCCGCACCACTTGCAATGAGAGAACGCTCTTCTAAGGGACTTGATTTTAGCCATTTTGCAATCCCTTTTCCTCCCATGGCGCCTAGTTGGATACTGGGACCTTCACGTCCGAGCATGAGTCCTCCACCAATTGCTAAAATCCCAAGGATGTATTTTTTCCAGAGGATACTCCACCAGTTAAGAGACATGAGTCCTTTTAATTCAGCCTCTACTTGAGGAATTCCAGAACCTTTTATATTTTTTTCTGAACGTGTTAGTTTTGCTCCTAACCAAATAATAAAAACATACAGGAGAACAATCATACCAACATTCTGCAAAAGATGTTGCTTATCTTGGTATAGTCCTTGAATAACATGAAATCCTTTTTCAATTGAAAAGCGAAACGAACCAACGATAGCTCCTACCACAAGCCCTACTAATATTCCACGTGCAACTTGCGACAATATTGAACTAGAAGCAAATTCAAATTCTTTTTTAGGGCGTAGTATTTCTGATTTAATCTTCATAACAAGTCACTTTTCCCTTCTTCTGAGATGAATGATTTGATTGGTTCAAAACTTCGTCTATGAATGGATGTTATACCGTATCGTTTTATTCCTTCTAGGTGTTTTGCAGTACCGTAGCCAGCATTGTGTTCAAAATCATAACCCGGAAATTGCTGTTCATAGGTAACCATAAGATCATCTCTGGTAACTTTAGCAACAATCGAGGCCGCAGCAATGGATAGGGAGTTGGCATCTCCTTTGATGATGGATGTCTGAGAAATCGGCAAATCCAATTTCATAGCATCTATCAAAAGATGCTCTGGTTGAGGATTAAGCTGAGAAATAGCCTCTTTCATGGCTAGTTTAGTTGCTTCATAGATATTGACTTGATCAATGACATGATTATCCATAATCCCGATACCAATTGCTAGGGCATTGTCTTTGACAGCTTGGAAAATTTCTCTATGCTTTTTCTTGGGTATTTGTTTGCTATCGTTTAGACCTTTGATTTTACAATTTTTGGGCAGAATAACTGCTGCAGCAACGACAGGTCCAGCCAAAGGGCCACGTCCAACCTCATCGACACCTGCAATTAGGTTAAGGCCTTGTGCGTAAAGCTCTTTTTCATAAGATAACATACCTTCTAAGCGAAGATTTTCATCAATTTCAGCTTGAATGACTTTCTTACGCTTTTGAATTTCTTTTTGAACACCTGAACGAGAATCTTTTTCAAATTCCTTAAATAAGGGACTTTCAAGTTCATTTATCTTTGCTAATGCTTCTTTTATTTCTTTAATCGTTGCCATTGAGGTCATCCAATGTATCTAATGTATAGTTGCCCAGTTTTCCATCACGAACTTCCTTGACGAAAAGATTGTAAAAGCGATCGTAATCATCACGGAAACCAAGGATACGAGTCATATTCATGATAATTTCAGGAGCTTCGTCGTCCAAATTCATTTGTTTGAAACGTTCTTGAAGCTTTTCAGGATAATGCGTTTTAAAGTAATTGAGACCGAAAATCGTTACCTCATCCATTGGAAGTAATTGATCCTTGATTGCTCCCGTAAGGGCAAGTTTAAGAGCAACCGTTTCATCTTCGAATTTTGGCCAAAGAATCCCTGGAGTATCCAAGATTTCAAGATCCTTATTTGTTTTGAGCCATTGTTGCCCCTTTGTCACACCTGGCTTATTACCAACTACAGCAATCTTCTTACCAGCCAAACGGTTCATCAGTGTTGATTTTCCAGCGTTTGGAATCCCAATGATCATGGTACGCAAGGTCTCAATTTGAATACCACGTTCCTTTTGACGAGCTATCTTATCTGCCATGAGTTTCTTAGCAGCATCGGTCACGACTTTTACTGTAATTTGCTCCTTAGAGTTGATGGCAAGTGTTTGAATGCCTTGGGATTCAAAATGTTGACGCCATTCTTTTGTTAATACTGGGTCTGCAAGGTCTGCCTTGTTCAAAATCAATAGTCTTGGCTTATCTCCGATGATTTTCGTCAGCATTGGATTTTGGCTAGACAAGGGCAAACGTGCATCTACTAAAACTGTCACAAAATCAACAAATTTTAAATTTTCCTGGACCTGACGACGCGCCTTGGACATGTGTCCAGGAAACCATTGAATAGTTGCCATTCTGTAAAATTCCTTTCTTTTATTGGATTTGTATCTATTTTTTCATAGTTAAAAATTAAATAGATATCCTTTTTCTAAAAATAAATCACTATCTTTTATTATAACATGATTTCTCATATTTGACGCTTGATTCAATGCCGATTGTAAAATGTTTTCTAAGTCAATCAGTCACAAATTAAATTCCTCATTGTCTAAAACAATTGAAAAATAATAGTGTTCACCATGATCTTTAACATAGTTGCTGATATATTTTTCTGTTTGAATAATGGATTTACTGCTATCAATGGTTGGATCTTGTTTCTCGTAATACCAATGATCATAAGTATGTTTCAATTGGCCATTCTTGTAGCAAAAAACATCCCCACCTAGTATAATTTGATTATTGGCTTTGAGATTATCAAGTAAGTCTGGGATTGCTGAATAATCATAAGCGTATGCGTTGATCCCTATGTGATTTAAATTTATCCCTCTTGTATGTATATGTTCAAAATTCTGCTTCATAAAGTTCATTTCTCAAGTTTATCATGATAAGCAAAATCGATAACCACTTTGCAGTTGTTATCGATTTTAATGATTTTTAATCTTTTTCACCTAGCTGACTGTTGATTCTCATCATGATACTTGCAATTTTTTCTCCCCAGTATGGATCTGATGCATAAAGAACATTCATCCCTGACGCCTTATTTCCAAGGTATGTTCTGCCATTATCGATGTAATTTTCGCGGATCCACTTGGCTGCACCTAAGATACCCTTATCAACATCGTCAAAGCTTTTTGCTGAATCATATGGTGTTGTATCATAAGCAGCGATACCAAAGAAGTTATTTTTATCCTTAGCAATTTGGCTACGTCCCCATGAACTTTCTATAGCACTATGGGCGATTAGATAGAGGGCGTTGATCTGATAACGTTCTTCAGCTTCTTTAAAGATTGCTCCCTTACCTGCCAGACGACTTCCTTTGATATTCATAAGAGAATAGACTTTATCTAATTCTTCAGCTGTGTAATTGGTTGGTTTTCTTAAATCTCTAAATAAGAAAGGATTTTCAACTGTAAAGTTCTCAAAGTTCTTGCCATCAGCTGAATAGTATTTTTTACCAATTGCCATTGATGAGCTATGAGGTGCTACACGAATACTTGCGTAAGGTGATAACTCATGGTAAAGATAATTACCGTCAGTGGCATAGTGAGGAATGAAATCACTATCTGAGCTGACTGCTACAAGATCACTCTTGTTCATATATCCTGAAAGGCCAGAAATTTTGACCGGAAGTCGACCTTCTTTGGCTTCAGCTCCATCAATCGCTACAATACTTCCTTGCGAAATATAGCTAAGTTTCTCACCAGAAGCACTATATACATTTGCTGTAATAGGTTTTACTTTATAGTATGCCGCTGTATCAGTAATCCATTTTCCGTTGCTTTGGAAAGTATAGTCTTTTCCATTAATGGTGAAGTTACCAGTTACATAGACTCCATCTTCTTTTAGATAATACCAAGCGTTGTAGTCCTTATCGAAAATCCATTCATTTTTGGCCATATAACCAAAAGATTTGAGATAGTAAGAACCTACCCATTGATTTTCAGCATAGGTACCGTCCGACTTGAGGTAGAACCAACTCTTGTATTTTTCATCGAAAATCCATTCGCTTTTAGCCATGGCGCCACTATCTTTTAGATAGTATTTCTCTTTCCATTGGCTACTTAACATGACACCGTCTTTATTAAAATAGTACCATGAACCGCTGATTTTCTCCCACTTATCGCGAATAATTTTTCCTGATGCTGTAGCATAATACCACTTATCTTCGAGTTTTGCCCAGGCATTTTCTGCCATAGCTCCACTAGTATTGAGAAGATGGTCTTTATAAATAGTAGCACTTAGCATGACACCAGATTCATCAAATCGATACCATAGGCCATCAATCTTTGCCCACTTGTCACGATTGATTTTACCTTCTTGATTCCCATAATACCATTTATCAGCAATTTTTACCCAGCTATTTTCAGCTAAGGCTCCACTTGATTTGAATAGATAGTCATCGTAAACAGCATTACTGATCATGATACCATTTTCATCGAATCGATACCAAACTCCAGCTATCTTTTTCCAATTATTACGAGTAACTTTCCCGTCCTCAGTGGAATAATACCACTGGTTGTCAATTTTTACCCAAGAAGATTCTGTCAAAGCACCGCTATTATTCAATAGGTAATCATTAAAGATAGTATTACTAAGCATGATACCATCTTGATTAAAATAGTACCAAACACCAGCTATTTTTTTCCAATTCGAAACTGGTTGATTATTCTCATAATAACGCCATTGATTATTTTCTTTTTGCCAACCTTCTTTGTTAACTACTTCTACTACTGTTTCTTTTGAAGGTTGTTCTTTGGTCTCTGGAGTTTGAGAAGTTGCTTTTTCAGCTTCGCTTTGATTTTTCTTTTCATTGCTTACTGTATTCGTAGCAATCTTTTCTGATGATTGAACATTATTGGTAGCTTGAGAATCCTCGGCATAGACGGTCGTTTTTGCAAAACCTGCCATAGAGAGGGCAACTGTACTTGCCAGCAATATTTTTTTCATTCTTTTCTCCTTACAAATACCTAAATAGGGGATTTGATGTTTCTATATATTGTGTAAAAAACAGTAATTATCCACTATATTATACAATATTCTGTTAAATATAAAAGTAGTATCTTTCAGAAGAAAAGAACTTGTAATATTTTTAAAATATTTTAGAAATAAAAGTCAATAAAAAGTAGTCGAACATCAGCTGAACGACTACTTTTTTATAACATTATGCCTGACCATAAACTTCTTTGCGATTTGTTTTGGTTGCTTTAGTAGAATTCTTCCAAAGATTTGGATTGATGAAAATAGTGACGGTCGCTAGTATTGCAAAACCAATCCCAACATACCAGTAGGGTGCATCCAGAGTTGTAGAACGCCCTGAGAGATTGACAATTCCTCGGAAAAGTGTACCCGCTGTAATAATCGCTACTGCCGAATTCCATAGATTTAGACTAATACGAGAGAAATGAGGGAGAACCTTGAGAAAGATTGCTAGTAGAATCCCCCCTACAAGAGGTGCTGCAAATAAATAGTGCATATGAACAGAAGTTTCTCCAAAACTAAAAGCTTCATAAATTCTAGAAAATACAAAGAAGAAAATAGTGATTAGTGTGTAAGAAATGACTGTTTTCTTAAAACGTTTTTTGCCAAGATTAGTAACCGATGTAGACAATATCACTCACCGCCCTTTCTGAAATTTTGTTTCCACCAGTCGTTGGTTTATTGATAACCTGACCGTTGAAATAAAGTGTAGATGATCCACCGCCATCAAGATTGTAGGCAGTCTTTGCACCATAAGATTTCATGACCTCAGCTAGCTGATAAAGAGAGAGACCTTCACTTTCTGATGTACGTCCATCTGAAACAACGATGACATAGTGGTTTTCATCGATCATACCAATAGCTGTACGAGGATTTGAAGCCATTGCTTGTCCTACTTCTGTATTGGTATCAACTGCAATTTCACCATTTTCGACCAAGGCTGGTCCAAAAGCCAAGAGATTGACGACACCGTCATTAACTAGTTGCTCAGCTGAGATCTGATCTTCGTAAATAACCTTGAAAGAGCCGTCTTTATAAATAGCTAAGTCGCCATTACTAGAATCTTCACGAACAGTATCACGATAGACAACGCCACTACGGATAACATAACCTGTAGAGTTAGCACCATAGTAGTCCCCGTTTACTGCTAAAATGGCATTGTTGTCAGCTGCGGTTACAGAGGTTTTTGCAGTTACGTTAGTTCCATAAGCATTTTGAGCAAAGGCAGTTTTCAGATAATCTGATGAGCTCAGAGTAATATCAGCAACGTAGACTTGTGTATTATTGACCGTCGTTTCAGACAAATTGACGGAAATATTGTCATCTTTATAACTAGAGTCAGTGACAGTAGCTGTCTTAGCAGCTTGACTTGCTGCTGCAGCATTGGAACTTGTGCTAGTTGTGGCAACTGTCGAGATAGTTTCAGCGAGGACAAAGGTCTTTAGCATTGAGTAACTAAAGGATCCTGTCAAGAGTAGGCCAAGAACTGAGGCGTAAGCATAGCGTTTCTTTAAAAATTTCATAATACAGTTGATGTCCTTTCCTTAAAGATGAATTTCTTCTGCACTGTCCAAGAGACAGCGAAGAGAAGGATGCCGACGATAACTTTGGCAATCAGAAGGTTGATTCCAAAGACTGTAAAGAAGAGACGAATCAGTAGCGTGTCTAAGACAAAGAGTCCGACTGCTAGACCAAAGTATCCCATCCCAGTTTTCACAAGGCTATCGTCATTTTTAAAGACTAGTTTTTTATTTGTAGAATAGTTAAAAATTGAGCTAGTCACACGAGCGACTCCGTTTGCTAGAAAGATACGTAAACTCGTCGGAACTGTCGGCAAAATCAAAATTGCTAGGGCGTAAACGACATAGTCTACAACAAAGCTACTAAGAGATGATAAGG
>CAUSCX010000045.1:0-13116 GCA_963530385.1 uncultured Streptococcus sp.
GAAGAATTTTATCAGCAATTTCACCCTGCTTAGCAGCAATATGGATAGACATAATATAAGATACCAAGGGCGTTAAAGAGGCAAAGTAAAAATAGGAAATCTGACAAAGATGCTTCGCATCTAGGAGGGTTTATCTTTTTTACACAGCCTCTAGCCCGGGTTCAGTTTCAAACCCGAACTACCCTTCCTTTCATTTTTTATAAACAAGACAGGCGACAGAGAACAAAGTAAAAATAGGAAACTGACGACGCATCGCAGATGCTAGACAGTTTATCTTTTTTACACAGTTCTCCGCCCGTATTCAGTTCAGTGAATACGGTTAACCCATCCTTTCTTTTTTTGTTTAGAAAAGCTTTCCGCTTGTGTTCAAATCTGAACACATGCTCTACCTTTCTTTTTTATTAATAGGACAGGCGACAGAGAACAAAGTAAAAATAGGAAACTGACGATGCATCACAGATGCTAGAAAGTTTATCTTTTTTACACAGTTCTCCGACCGTATTTAGTTTAGCAAATACGGTTAACCCATCCTTTCTGTGTGTATTCTTTGTTTAAAAAAGTTTTCCGCTCGTGTTCAAATCTGAACACATGCTCTAGCTTTCCATTTTGTTTAGTTTGTTAATGAATCCAAAAATGCGTAAAGCTTTGCATTCATTTCTTGATAATCATATGCGCGAATGGTCTCAGGATTTTGAACATAGGTCAATTTTTTGCTTTGTTCTTCCAAAACTTCTTCACCATCCGCAGCAATCAGAAGGTCAACTGCTTCTGAATCAAATTCCAAATGAGCTTGGAAGGCATAGTGTTTAGGACTAAAGCGAATAATCTGACGTGGACAACCTTGACTGATCGCAAGGACGACAGCATCCTCCGTCAATCCCGGCATATCACCGTGCCAGTGGCCTGAATCAAAGTTTGCACCAAATAAGCTGGTATGCGTATCTGCTAGGCCTTCAGGCGTCAAGGTCACAGGATACACCCCAATCTCACGCTCTGGACTATGCTCATACTCCGCCCCATAAGCAACTGACATGAGCTGCGCACCCAGACAGACACCAACGATGTAGCAATCCGCCTTCATAGCTTTTTGAATTAGTTCAATCTCAGCTTGTGGATCATAGTAAGGGAAGGTTGCGCGATCCTCATCTGGTGATTGTGGTCCTCCCATGACAATAAAAAAATCGATCTCATCCACTGTCTCAGGTAGAGCTTCTCGCTCGTAGACCTTTGTCATTTTCACCTGATGACTACGCTCCTGCGCCCACTTTAGATAAGCACCAGGTACTTCAAAAGTTTCGTGCAAGACAAAATGCACTCTCATCGTTTATTCTCCCATCTATTTTGAATCACATAAGACACACCAGCAGCTAGTGCCAGTGGTAGAATCAAAGTCCAGCTCTGTCCTGTAAAACCAAGACTTAGGGCAATGGCAGTCAAGGGAGCTTGTAAGGTCGGCCCTAAAAAGACCGTCGCTCCAAGTAGCATTCCTAGAGCTGGGTCTAGATGAATACCAACTGCCTCAAAGATCAAAGTCACTAGATAGCCTGCTCCAATTCCTAAAGTAAATGACGGTGTCAGAGTTCCCCCGTAGGTACCATTTCGTAAAAGGAGATAAACCAGAAGCCCCTTCACTACGAGAGTCAATGGAAGATAGGGAATCGGCTGACTAGACAACAAGGCTTGGGCTAATACCTGGCCATTTCCCATAAAGATAGGGAAAAAGACTGCAAGGCTCGCTAGCACTAGAAAAGCTAGAGGAAGAGCCCAAAGAATCGTCTTGTCCTTGCGACGTTTGCGACTAGCCCGACTGGCTAGAAAACGAAAAGCAAGTGCCAACGGAGTAACTAATAGAGCTACTATGACAGCCTGGAAGAAACTACTCGCTGACCAATGAACCAGTGACATGTGATAAATAGCACCATGGCCAACAATAGGCTGGGATACCCAGGCCGCTAGATAAGTACTGGACAAGACCAGTACAAAATTTTTCCAGCGATAAGATACCCCCAAGGTCTCAAAGACAAACAAGCTACTGGCAAAGGGGACCTGATAAACCGCAGCTAAGCCGGCTCCTGCTCCGCAAGCAATCAAAACTCTTTGCTCTTTGATAGTCAAAGACAAGACTTTGCCTAATCGTCCAGCTATAAGAGCACCAAGCTCGCGTGGAGCTGCTTCTTTTCCGACCGAAGCGCCGGCTCCGACAATCGCAACCTGCATACTTGCATGAAGGATATGGGCTAGGAGCGCTGGTTCTTTATCTCCAACCAGGTCAATTTGACTTCGAATGGAAAGGATTTTATAACGCCGTTGTAGGACATACCAGAACCCTGCTGCCAAAATCCCTGTCACAGATAGAACGAGAAATCTACGGAGTCCTCCAGCTTGTTTGAATTGCTGGAGCAAATCTGATCCATCTTGACCAAAGGCAAGCCATTGCACACCTTCTAGCAAATAGTGACAAGCAATTCCAACTAGACCTGTTCCTATTCCCAAAGTTATAGTCGCTAACAGCAGGCGCCATCCGTAGGGTAGGCTTTGGAGTCGTGCTCTCATAGTCTTACAATTCAGCAAGAATAGCTTTTAGCAAGCCTTTGAAGTCGCCTTTGACGCGTTCTGTCACTTCCACTACTTCTTCGTGGTTAAGCTCTTCTTGGAAACCAGCAGCATGGTTAGTGATACATGAAATACCGAGAACTTTCAAGCCTGAGTGGGCTGCCACAATAACTTCAGGAACAGTGGACATACCAACTGCATCTGCTCCCAATGTCTTATAGGCACGAATCTCTGCAGGTGTTTCATATGTCGGACCAGTAACACCGATATAGATACCTTCATCAAGCTTGATACCGAGTTTTTTAGCCACTTGGTGAGCTACTGCACGATATTCTGGCGTATAAGCCTTAGACATATCAGGGAAGCGAGGACCAAAGTCATCCAAGTTTTCACCAATCAATGGGTTTTGACCAGTCATGTTGATGTGGTCAGTGATTGCCATCAAGGTACCTGGTCCATAGCCGATACCACCAGCAGCATTAGTTACAATCACACCTTCACAGCCCAAGACTTTCATAACACGGACAGGGAAAGTCACAACTTCAAGAGGATTTCCTTCGTAGAAGTGGAAACGACCTTGAAGAGCCAAGACTTTACGTCCAGCAAGATCACCATAAACCAATTTACCAGCATGTCCGACTACTGTGGATTGACCCCAGTTTGGAATGTCAGAGTAGTCTACTACGACTGCATTTTCGATTTCTTCAGCCAATTCTCCAAGACCTGAACCAAGAATCAAACCGAACTCAGGAGCTTCGATTCCTTTGCCCTTCAAAAATGCTGCTGTTTCATTGATTTTATTTAAAAATGTCATTAGGTATCTCCTTCTTTATGTTTTAAAAATTGACCAATTTTGTCAAAGGTATTAGCGTTACGAATGGTAATATTGTGATAGAAAGGCATCTTAAGCAAGTGCTTGTGATAAGCTGTTTTAGAGTAGCTAGCTTCTGACAATTTACCCCAGAAGATCCCTAATTTCCCAAAATGAAGCACTTCATCGACCAGTTCCAAACTGTTCACTTTCTCGATGGCTTGATCCACATCCAAGTCCTCAGTGTAGAAGAGGATGTCCTTTCTTGCTAGGTCTTGTGACCACCAGTTTGGTAGATGACTACATTCCTCTTCGTAATCTTCTTGACTTAACAAGGAAAAATGTTGAATAAATGGATAATGTTCTTTAAAGAAATCCTGTAGCCTCTCAACCAACTGAGTTCTAGGTATGCTAGTATCAAAGAAAATATTGCCACTATTGATGAAGGTTTCAACAGTTTCTAATCCCAACTCTGTCAACTCTTGACGAAGCTGGGCCATGACCACCTTATGTTTTCCACCGACATTGATCCCTCTAACCAGTAATGCCAAGCGAGTCATCTTAAACCAATTTATCTAAGAAGCTTTCACCAATCATAGCCTTATCTACGCCAAAGTTATCAGCGATTGTTGCCGAAATATCAGCAAAATGACCGATTGGTAAGTGTCCATTTCCTTTTAGTGATGGGCTATAGACCAAAAGTGGAATGTATTCACGAGTATGGTCTGTACCTGCATAAGTAGGGTCATTACCATGATCGGCAGTAATCATGAGTAGATCATCTTCTCTCATAGCAGCGATAAGCTCAGGCAAACGTTCATCAAACTCATGCAAGCAATCGCGGTAACCATGTGGATCACGGCGGTGACCGTAAAGTGCATCAAAGTCGACCAAATTAGTAAATGAGAAACCATGTTTGAAATCTTCTGATTTCATCGCTTTAATCAAGTTGTCCATACCGTGACTATTTGACTTATTGTGACCCATATCATGGTTGATACCTGCACCGTTAAAGATGTCGTTAATCTTACCAACAGCATAGGTATCGATACCAGCTTCGTTCAATTTGTCCAAAACAGTTGGTGCAAATGGTGATACGGCCAAGTCACGACGATTTGCAGTACGTGTGAAGTTTCCAGGCTCACCAACATAAGGACGAGCAATAATACGGCCAAGAAGAGCTGGACGCTCTAAAGTAATCGAACGAGCGTATTCACAGATACGGTAGAGTTCATCCAAAGGAATGATATCTTCGTGGGCTGCGATTTGAAGAACTGGGTCAGCTGATGTATAGATAATCAACTCGCCAGTTTCCATTTGACGTGGTCCAAAGTCATCGATGACAGCTGTTCCTGAGTATGGTTTGTTGGCTTCACGAATCACCTTACGACCTGAAAATTCCTCAATCTTTGTAAGGATTTCTTCTGGGAATCCATTCCAGAAAGTATCGAAAGGTTCAGTGATATTGAGGCCCATGATTTCCCAGTGACCGGTCATGGTGTCTTTCCCAAGGGAAACTTCTTGCAATTTTGTTGCATAACCAGTTGGATTGCTTTCAGCAGGAACCGTCTTCAATGGTACTTCACGAGGAATATTCCCAAGACCGATTTTCGCCATATTCGGTACATGCAAACCAACTGATTTTGCAATATGTCCAAGTGTATCAGAGGCTCCATCAGGAACTCCTGCATTGACAAAGTTATTGGCATCTGGTGCAGCACCGATCCCTACAGAATCGAGTACCACCAAGTGAATACGATTAAATTTTTGCATAATGTGTCTCCTTTTTATTTTGATTATTTCCCTTTTGTTGAAGTTAAAACCTGAACGCCAGCTTGTCCTGCAACGATCACTTTATCAACCATTTGATTAAATAAACCGTGCTCAACAATACCAACCTGAAGATCCAATTGACGACCAAAAGCAATCGGATCTTCAATAAGACCTAAATCAAGGTCAATGATGAAATTTTTCATATCCGTCACAAAGCGTTGGCCATCTTTTTCACGAAAACTTGGCTTATAACCAGCTTTTTCAAAACGACGGAAAACCTGTTCTGCTCCGTATTGGACAACTTCGACAGGTAGTTTGAAAGCGCCCAGTTTCTCAACCATCTTGCTCTCATCTACCACCCAGATATACTGTTTAGTTGGTGTCGCAACTACTTTTTCCATTAGAAGTGCCCCACCACCTCCTTTGATACCATTAAACTGACGATCTACCTCATCAGCTCCATCAACAGTCACATCAACTTCATCAACCTCATCGATAGACTTAAGAGGAATATTCAATCCTTGTGCCTGATTCGTCGTTACACTCGAAGTCGTTACGGCTGTAATTTGAAGTCCTTCCTCCTTGATTCTACGACCGATCTCCTCTACGAAATAATAGGCAGTCGAGCCTGTCCCAAGTCCCACAACCATTCCGTCGGTTACGAACTCAGCAGCCTTGATGCCTGCTATTTTTTTCAGATTTTCCACTGAAACACCTCCAAACAAAAAGCTACTTTTATTATAACATGAATACGCTTTAAATTCATTCTTGCAGTAGAAAAACCCGAACATTTTATTTCGGGTTTCTGATTTCTATTTAACCATGTCAGGATCGTAGCCATAAAATCCTGTGTCAAGGAAACGATTTTTAGGATGGAGTTTACGGACTTGCTCGTCCAACAAGAAGGCTTGGTCATGCGTAAAGCTTCCCTCTTGAATCAAGCTACGGGCTTGAATGAAAAGTTTAGCAATCTCAACAAAATCTTGACCTGGAGTATAAAGTCCTTCTAGTTTCCAATGAGTGAAACCATGCTCTACCAACTCTGGCAATTTGGTCATCAAATCGAGGTCGTTATTGGCAAAAATGTGAGTTCCATGATTGTCTTCAAAAATTGAGTAGTGACTATCTGGATCACTAGGCTCTGCTAAGAAGAGGTCGCGTTGACGTGTTTTTTCATCATCAATCTGAGTAAAATTATAGTAATTCTGCAGGAGTGGACGCTTAGAGTGGTGGATGACACTAGCACCGTAAACCAAAACTTCAGCAGGAATTTCCAAAATTTCAGGCATTTTAAAGAGTTCAGCTGATGGAATTTCACGAGCCAATACTGCCTCAGAAGCGCCAGCCTTTTGCCCCCAGAAATTGATCTGACGGCTGCTTGTTACCATGGTTGAGGCATCATAGATGGTTTTAAAAGAATAACCATCGCGATTGACAACATAAAAGACACCCGCATCCCCAACAGTAATGTAGTCTGTTTTAATTTCTTCCAAGAAATCAAGAAAGGGTTTGATACGATCCATCATATCCTGATGCATAAGAGCATTGACCGCTACGATCAATTCCTTACCTGCATCATGAACCAGACCAGCGATGGTTCTCAGTTCATCATAAGAAAAAGTCTTTGGTAGGCGAAGTCCAAAATCTTTCTCACCAACATAGATGCGGTCAACTCCCGCTTCTAGTAATTCTTTTACTTGTTCAATGCTTTCAGCAGTTGCTGTAATAATAATCTTTTCCATAAGAAAAATTATACCACATTTCTGCAAAATCAGCTATTCCCTAAAATGATAAATTTACTTATTCTTTTTGTAACCTTACTGTAATAATTTTTTTCTTGAAAAATGGTAAAATGAAAGAGTACTGTTAAGGAGAGAATCATGCCCGTAAGAAAATATCAACCGTATGAGTTTGAAGAAGAGGAAACTCAAACAACGCTATACCAAGACTATGTTCCAGAAACCACTTCCGTTGCTAGTTTGAAGGAAGTTCTTTTCTTTGTAAACATTGCTTGTTTTTGCGTCTTTTTGGCCTTGTTTAGCTTTATCTTTTTAGCCCTCAAGTTCAATACAGTCCTAGCTTTTAGCCTAGCAATTGCCTTGAGTTTAGCAGCATCAAACGTTCAACGTTCGATGATTAAGAAGAAATTATATTAGATTCAAAAGGTCGGGATTTTTGTCCCGACCTATTTTTTCTACGATAGCTAAAGAGCTGCGACTAGAAAAGCGATACTTGGTCTACCGCTTTCTAAGTCACAGCCTTTTCTTATTTATTTTTTACGCTTGGATGGTGTTGAGATTGCGATCTTGACTTCAAGATTGTCTAATACTCTTCGAAAATCTCTTCAAACCACGTCAACGTCGCCTTGCCGTACTCAAGTAAAGACTGCGGCTAGTTTCCTAGTTTGCTTTTTGATTTTCATTGAGTATATGTTTTACGAAAATCCTTTAACTACTAAAAAAGACATCCAGCTAGCTAGATGTCTCCGTCAGAGTCATTTCAGTTTTTCAACCAGTGGTAACAGCTCTTCGATTTTCTCAACAATCCGCTTTTGCTCAGCGAGTGGGGGGAGGGGGATGACACAATTTTTCAAAGAATCTTGCGTTAGCTGGTTTATTGTTGTTGTTCCTGTCTCAGGTAATAGGGCATTTCTGAAATATGTAGAATTTATAAAATGTAATACATATCCATTGCATATACTTCTGTATACTGCCATAAACGCTCCAAAACTCATACCTTCTAAGTTAATTAACGCAGCTTTTCCAACTAATTTTTTACTGCCATTTCGAGCACAAATTAATATGTCCCCAACTTGACACATTTTTGCTTCAGAAATATCTTTTTTAACTCTTACAATATCAGAAAAATCCAATTTCCCATTTTGGATATTACTAGATCTTAGTACAATAGTACCATCATTTGAAATGTCAGTTGGCTTGTATGTCAAACCAATATTAGTAAAACCAATCTCCCCCAACCTCACCCATTTCCAGGTTTCAGGTATTTCAAAGGGGATTTCATCTGCTGTGATGTCAGGAAGGGCTTTTTGTTTCTTGAGTTTTCCTTCCTCAATCAGCTTTTTCTTTTCATCTTGGATAACTTTATAAAGTTCCTCGCCTGTGCCTTCTTCTGCCCTTTGCTCGGCTAATTTTCCTTGGATGGCTTGTCCAAGGATGGCCTTTTGCATATCGAGAGGGAACTTTTTGTTGAGTTCTTCTAGTCTAGTCCAGGCCTTTTCATATCTCTCAACCAGAGGTAAAAGCTCTTCGATTTTCTCAACAATCCTTTTTTGCTCAGCGAGAGGGGGGAGGGGGATGAGAAAGTTACTCATAGCTTTTAAAGAAACATTTTTTATCGTTGTACCTGTTGCTGAATGTAATGCATATTTTAAAAAATAATCCGATTTTAACAAGAAAAATAAGTAAGTTTTCAATTCAGCCAAGACAACATTAAAATAGCAAGCACTTTTCCCAAGCATTATTTTCTCATTATTATAAAATGCAATATTACCAATTGTTCCATTTATTGAAATTAAAATAGTGTGTAAATCTAAATTTTTTTTATATTTTTCCCATTCTTGCTTGTCAACTCTCTTGGTTGTATCCTTCAATTCTATTTTTCCATCATTTAAATTATTGCCATTTATAAAGTAATAATCACCAGAAGCAGAATATTTAGGAGTACCATGAATGCCATCCCCTAAAATTGATACTAAGTCTATTAGTTTAACCCACTTCCATGTCTCAGGTATTTCAAAGGGGATTTCATCTGCTGTGATGTCAGGAAGGGCCTTTTGTTTCTTGAGTTTCCCTTCCTCAATCAGATTTTTCTTTTCATCTTGGATGGCTTCAAAAAGCTCCTGACCTGTTCCTTCTTCTACTCTTTGCTCGACTAGTTTTCCTTGGATGGCTTGTTGCAAGATGGCATTTTTTAACTGTTGGGGAGTCATTGAACCTTACCTCCCAGTCGTTTTTCTATCTCTTCTAGGACTCGGTCGATTTCTGCATTGAGGCTTGCTCTTTCTTCTTGGTACTGATGGATCAGGTCGTGTGGGGCTAGGATGACTTCCTCTTCATGTGGGTAACCACATAGATCGAGATTGTAGGCGTACTTTTCCTCTAGCTCTTCTCTTGAAAATTTCTTAGCCTTATCAAAACCGTCCACTAGGATTTCTTGTCGTTGATGCCACCAAGAGATAACCGGTTCAAAGTGCTCTAACTTCATAGGTTTTGTTTTCGAGAAGTTCTTGTAACCTTCTGGTTTATCTAGTCGATAAATCCAAGTCTCCTTTGTAGGACCTGTCTTATCAAAAAAAAGAATATTGGTCGTAATCGAAGTGTAGGGACTAAAGACACTAGACGGCAAACGGATAATGGTGTGTAGATTAAACTCATTTAATAGTTTCTTTTTGATATTGAGCTTAGCATTATCAGTACCAAATAAAAATCCATCTGGCAGGATGACAGCTGCTCGTCCTTTTTCTTTTAGACGATACATGATAACTGACATGAAAAGGTCTGCCGTTTCAGAGCTTGCTAAATCAGCCGGAAAATGACTTTTGACATCCGCTTTCTCTGAACCACCATAAGGAGGGTTCATCAGGATAACATCAAATTTGTCATCATCTGTATAGTCGAGTACATCTCTAAGTAGCGTATTGTCATGATAGATTTGCGGGACATCCAAATCATGAAGGAGCATATTGGTAACCGCCAGCATATAAGGAAATTGTTTCTTTTCGATTCCATAGATAGACGAAGAATAGGCTTCTTCATCAGCAACTGTCTCTACCTTTTGATGAAGCTCTTTGAGCCAACTCGTGATAAAGCCACCTGTACCGCAAGCCAAGTCTGCCATGGTCTCACCGATCTTAGGCTCTATCATCTTGGCCATAAAGTCCGTTACTGCACGAGGCGTATAGAATTCACCACTAGATCCTGCGCTTTGTAATTCTTTTAGGATAGTCTCATAGATTTCTCCAAAGGCATGGCTTTCATGATAATCTCCAAAGTCAATTTCATCAATGACATTGATAACTTGTCTCAGAAGTACTCCGTCTTTCATGTAGTTATTGGCATCTTGAAAAACTGTCTGAACAATCGCTTTTTTGATTGGGGTCTCACGAGTGACTGCTAAGTTTTTTAATGTTGGAAAGAGCGTGTTATTGACAAAATTCAATAAATCGTCTCCCGTTAGAGCAACTCCAGTCTTATCATCATGCGCCCAGTTAATCCATCGGCATTCATTGGGAATAATGGAGGTGTAATCGTCCTCATTCATTTCCCAGTCACCCTCTTTTGCGTCGTAGACTTTTAGAAAGAGCATCCAGGTGATTTGCTCAATTCTTTGGGCATCTCCATTGATACCTGCATCGTTACGCATGATATCTCGTAATCGTTTTATAAATCCTGATAGGTTACCCATTATTAAATCCTTCCTTAGTTATAAATTGCATTTTGTAATTCTTCTACAGCATGTTTATAGCCATCTTTTCCTCCAAAGTAACTAGCAATTTTAGATGGCTTGCCTAGTTTCATAAAAGGATCTAATCTCAAAACTTCCGTACTCGTAATTTCTGTAATTCCTTTATTCATATATTTATCGAGTAGGGCTTCTAAAACTTCTTTAGCAACTCCATTATAGCGACTAAAGAAATCTTGTTTCTTTACATTATCTGCTCGTTCTTTTCTAGTCAGTGGTTTTTGATTAAAGGCAATATGGCAGATGAAATCAAAATCATCGACTTCTTCCATATCCTGCTCTTTTTTGAGCTGTTTGATATCAATCCCACGTTCTAAAAGTATGCTTTGTATTTTGTCTTTTTTGGGGTCTTTTCTCCATTCACGAATAAAGGCATCTAATGTCGCATACTCACCCCTAATATTTTCCTTGGTATAATCGACAATACTCTCTTGTCTCAATAACTTACCATTTGTATCATAGACAGAGACTGTTTTGTGAATGATTTCAACTTTGCAACCATTTCTATCAACAATGGGCTTTATTGCAGGAGGATTTGGTGGGGTACCATCTCCACCTTTGTTTCTTTTACCACCTTTAGGATTACTTTCAGGGTTGAAGTCATCATCAATTTCAATTGGGCCATCCCATTCTGGATCAGCAAAGAGTCTTGAAACATTTCTAAAGTCCATCACTACAAAGTGAGTCTTTCCATCTTTTTCACGAAGTCTGGTACCACGACCAATAATTTGCTTAAACTCTGTCATAGATCCAATCATTTCATCTAGAACAATCAGTTTTGTCATCTTACAGTCTGCACCCGTGGACAGAAGTTTAGATGTTGTTGCGATAACCGGGTATTTTGCGGACACAGATATAAAGTAATCTAGCTTACTTTTCCCATAATCATCACTGCCTGTAATACGAACGCAGTAGTCTGGATTTTCTTTTACCATATCAGCATTATGGTTGACTAGGGCTATTCTCATCCTTTCAGCAGCTTCTTCTGTCGGACAAAAAACAATTGTTTTTGCCATACGGTCTGTCGCTTTTAGATATTTTGTAATTTCACTAGCTACTTGATTGGTTCTATCTTCTATGATGATGTTGTAATCATAGTCCGTGTTGTTATAAACTCTATCTTCAATCAGATTTCCATATTTATCCTTTTGTCCCTTGACTGGTCTCCAGCCCTCACCAATATCAGTTGAAATATTGATCACCTTAAATGGCGCTAAAAAGCCGTCCTCAATTCCTTTTTTAAGAGAGTAGGTATAAATCGGATCGCCAAAATAATGGATATTCGAAGCATATTTAGTTTCCTTTGGTGTCGCGGTCATCCCTATCTGTGTAGCAGAAGAAAAGTATTCTAAAATTTTTCTCCATCTAGATTCTTCCTTAGCAGAACCACGATGACATTCGTCTACGATAATGAGGTCAAAGAAATCTGGTCTAAAAAGTTCAGAAAAATGCTCCTTATCATCCTCTCCAACTAATTGTTGATAAAGTGAAAAATATACTTGATGTGAAGTGATGGTACTTGGATCATCTTTTGCTACATTGATTTTATGAATGACTTTTTCAAGCGGAGAAAAATCTTGTTGAATAGACTGATCGACTAAGATATTTCTATCCGCCAAGTATAAGATTTTTCTTTTCATCCCACTTTGAAGCAGTCTATAGACGATTTGAAATGCAGTATAGGTTTTTCCTGTTCCAGTCGCCATCACAAGCAATAATCTATCTTTTCCTGATGCAATTTTCTCAACTGTTCTGTTTACGGCAACCCTTTGATAATATCTAGGAGGGTAAGAGTTCATACTCGAAAAGTAAGGCTGTTCAATGATTTTTTCTTCTTGCGCACTGAGTCCTTCTCCATCATTCGATTCTGCCTTATATCTACTTATCAGCTCTTCTTCAGTAGGAAACTCATCCATAGAAAGTTCTCTTTCTTTTCCAGTTAGAAAATCATGCTCAAAAAAACCATCTCCATTAGAACTATAAGCAAAAGGGACATCAAGCATTTTAGCGTAGGTCATGGCTTGTTGTAAGCCATAAGATATACTATGCTTATTGTCTTTTGCTTCTACAATAGCAATTGGTTTATTGGTATTTAGATACAGGACATAATCTGCTTTCTTTGGTTTTTCTCTAGAAATCAAATTTCCACGAAGATTAATTTTACCATCTGTTAATTTTGTCTCCATGGTTATCTTATCCTTATCCCATTTAGAGACAATAGCAGGGCTAATATAATGAAATTTTATGTCTTCTTCTGTCATTTCTTTCTTTGTTAGGATTGTACTCATTTTATATTTGCTCCTTGCTATTATTTATAGCGTCTATTTCGGTGATATCGATAAAATACTATCTGTTGAAGTTATGAATCTATTATCAAATACTTGCCATCATTCATTGTCAGTCATTATCATGATACCTCAAAATTTAAAAGTATCTAATAAACTGAACTGCACCCCAAAAGTTAGACATAAAAATCTAACTTTTGGGGTGTTTTTATT
>CAUSCX010000046.1:0-12877 GCA_963530385.1 uncultured Streptococcus sp.
ATCTGGAACAGCTGGTGTAACTGGTTTTGGTGTGTCAGGAACTACAGGTTTCTCGATTGGCTTCTCTGCGGGTTTCTCTGGCTTAGTAGGCTGTGGTTGTTCTGCAGGCTTTTCAATAGGTTTATTACCACTTTGATTAGAACTATCTGACTGGACTTTTTCATATACATAACTAAAATACGGTCCACGGTCTAGGTCATCACCAGCATTATTTATATAATGAATCACATCTCCAACCTTATAAGAAAGTTCATTTCCATCCGGTCCGGTATTAATAATCTTTTCAAGACGGTAGCCGTCTATTTCTACGTTTGGGAATGTATAGCTTTCTCCTGCAAGTAGCTCAATATATTTTCGGGGGAATTTATCATCCAATTCTCCATAACCATCTTCACCAACTTTTGCACCTATTAAAATTGCATCAATTTTTTGATCATTTGAATGTTCGGTAGCTTTACGGTAAAGATAGGAAATATGATAACCATGACTAGATGCACCTGTTTCAGTAGGTGCGTTATCATAGTTTATCGTATCGCCTGGATTCATTCCTGACCTGGACATTCTTTCGAAAACATAACCTTCAATAGTAGGAGGAGCTGGCAAGGTATAGCTTTCTCCAGGATGCAACTTAATAGTCGTGCTTGGATATTTTTCAGAACTACTATAGTCACGGGCCTCATCAGTCGGAGCATAATGCCATGCCCAACCACCACGGTAAGTAAATATACGGAATCTATATCCAATACGAACTTCCTTAACTTTATTCACATGGTTATTAAATGAGGTATTACTCCCAATCTCTTCTTCACTTGAAGTTTCTACTTCATTTGAGTTCGCATGTCCCTCAGGAGTATCAGATGGTTGAGACTCTGCTGGTTTTGTTTCTGGCTCATGTTCAGGATTAACTTCTTCAGATAGCTTAACCTCTGGTTGAGACGTTTCAGCTGGTTTAGAAACTGTATTGGGCTGTTCTGCCACATTTGTGTCTGCCTGAGCTGTAAAAGCTGGCACTACACCCAACACCGCAACCGCAAAGGTTGCGATACCGAGTTTAACAAGTTTATTTGTTTTCATAATTTCCTCCTTAGGAATGTAGAATTACTTTTTAGGTATGTAAATACTACAAAATCCTAATTTTTTTGATATTAGTGCTTCGAACAATTCACCTCAAGCACTTGAACGACAAGGGTTTTGGTGTATCGTGTAACGACCGTTAAACGATACACTAAAAAAACAAAAAAATACCAATCCAACACCGGCTCAAATCCTTGTTAAATTTGTATTTTCTGAAATATTCACATTGTTATTTTGAATGTTTCGCCAAACGGTCGTTAATCGAAACATATTTACGCCCTCATTGTAGCATTTTATCTTATTTTTAGCAAGAATTTTGCGAAACATTTTTACGATTGATAGCCACCTTGTTTCGTTCCAACACTTTATAGATGGTTGAGGTCGAAATTCGTTCTGTTTTTGCTATTGTTCTGATGCTTGATTCCCCTGCCAAATACTGCTCAATAATTCTCTCTTCCTTATCTCTTGACATTCGCTTGGCACCTAGTTTGACACCATTTTCCTTGGCTTTACGAAGTCCTTCACGGGTTCGAAATCGCAGATTTTCCAGTTCACTTTCTGCCACAAATCCCAAAATGACGCAAAGTAACCTACCGATGAGCGAGTCGGTTTCCAGTTTTTCATGCAAACTGACTAGCTGAATATCCGAAGCATTAAATCGTTCGATCAGTTCTAGCAATTTAAACATGGAGCGAGTCAGGCGATCTAACTTATAGATAGTGAAAATGACCTGCTTACCATCCTGCGAAAGGTCCGAAGCCAATTTTAAGGCTTTTTCGAGTTCTGGACGTGCATTATTTGAACCAGATTCACGTTCGATAAAGAGCTGGTCGCAGTGCTTGAGAGCCTCCATTTGCACCTCCAAGCCCAGGTCTTGCTTGTGGGTAGAAACGCGAGCGTAGCCTATATTGATGGTGGTCTGAAACATAAAAATCCTCCTGTTTTTGATACAGAAGGATATTTTACTATGGATTTCAGAATGAGAAAAGACCTCAATTTCATAATCTCTATGAACTACACACTAAAAAATATGCTCCCCTTATAGTGGACAGCGAAAAAATAAAATTCACTAGAAACTGTAGGGGAGCAGTTCATCATCCTTGGATTTTTTAGTTTCTATTTCTAGAGCAATACTTGCTCAGAAGAATCAACATTGACTAGAAAAATTATTTAAAACTAATTATCTATATTCAATTCTTTCCAGTCGATGTTAGCCAAATCAAGCTTTTCAGAAGAAATATCTAAAACTTGCTCTGCTTTTTCATTACCACCGATTTGAATAGTTGCTTCTTTAATCTTCTGCACTCCATTTTTATCAAACGAATATAGAGAAAGGTTCATTTCTGGACGAGTTGACTGCCAGTCTGCATAAGAGACTTGACCATTTTCATAAATAACAAACCCTGAACGAAAACCTCCCGCAGAAGCTACGTAAGCTGTGTGAAGTAAGTTAGGCTTTTGATTTTCCAAATAATAAATGGCTGATACAAATTTTTCATCCCCAATAAGCAACTCATCTTGCCCATCCTTATTCAAATCAAGAAGGGCATATTTAAAGTCTGGTGCATTTTGATAATCCATTCGAGAGAAAATCATGCCATATTCTTCTGAAGCAATCTTGTGTTGTTTATTTTCCTGGTATAAATCTTCTCTATTACCTTGCTTTAAAAGGTCTGTAAAGTGATTATAACGTTCAATCACTTCTTTATATACATCTTGTCCAGTTTCCTTCTTATTTTTAGAAATTGATTGTGACGCCTTGGTTGACGAGTCACTTGTATTTCCAGTCTTTGCTTCTGTTGATGTACTAGACTTATCGTCTTTGGAAACAGATGATAGTGTAGATGAAGGTTCTATATTTCTATTATTTTTATTGAGACCACAAGATGCCAAAACTGAAATCGAAAGAATAGCTGAAAGCATCATTAAATATTTCTTCATGTTAACCTCGATAGCATTGCATTTTCAGATGGATAAACTTCAAAAATGAATCATTCACGTCAAGTTATACTTGGTTGAGAAATCATTTTACCAAATAATCACACGGTCTTCTGGTGAGCGCCACATTCCGTCGCCTTCTTTGACATCATAGGTCGTAAAGAAGTCATCAAAGTTTGGAACTTGGACGTTGACACGGAGTTTAGCTGGAGCGTGTACGTCGACGCTAGCCATGAGTTTCATCAACTCTGGGCGACCTTTCATACGCCAGATACGAGCAAAGTTATGGAAGAACTCTTCAGCTGAGAAATCTGGCTCTCTCTTAGCTGCTTCAAGGGCAGCAGCGATTCCTCCAAGGTCGGCAACGTTTTCGGATACAGTTAATTTACCATTGATTTTTGCACCGTAAGATTCTTGACCATCAAACTGGTCGATAACCTTCTGTGTTTTTTCTTTAAAGGCTGCGTAGTCGCTCTCTGTCCACCAATCCTTGAGACTTCCATTTTCATCAAAGGAAGCTCCATTAGTATCAAAGGCGTGAGAAATTTCATGGGCGATAACTGCTCCGATACCACCGTAGTTGGCAGAAGATGACTGATGTAAGTCATAGAAAGGAGCCTGTAAGATAGCAGCTGGGAAGACAATCAAGTTCTTTTGTGGATTGTAGTAGGCATTGACCATATGAGCTGGCATTCCCCACTCCTTGTAGTCAACCGGCTGGTTCCACTTGCTCCAGCTGTGTTTGATTTCTACACGCGCAAAGGCTAGGGCATTTTCAAAGAGGCTAGCAGATTCATCCACTACCTTATCCTTATAGCGGGCTGGCAATTCTTCTGGATAACCGATATAAGGCTTGATGACATTGAGTTTGACAATGGCTTTTTCTCGTGTTTCAGGAGTTAGCCAGTCATTCTTAGCCAAACGTTCCTTATAAACGTCAATCATGGTCGCCACTTTTTTCTCTACGTCTGCCTTGGCTTCTGGAGAGAATTTTTCGTGGGCATACCAAAGGCCAAGAGCTTGTTTGAATGGCCCTTGCGCTAAGTGGTAAGCAGCCTTGCGCTTGTCTTGGGCTTCTGGAACTCCTGAAAGGGCACGTCCATAAGCACCTGACAAGACACGAATCTCGTCTGTCAAATAGCTCGTTGAAAGATTGACCACACTCAAAATCAAGCTTGCCTTGAGCAAAGGCCAAGCTTCCTCACTATAAAATTGCTCTGCTGCTTGCCAGAAACGTTCTTCATCTACGATAACCTTGTCTGGAGTTTGCCCAATCACTGCTTGGAAAAAGTCATCCAATGGAAGGGCAGGCGCAAACTTTTTGAAATCTTCGTAAGCGTATGGATGGTAAAGTTTGGCGTATTCTGAACTCTCTTCGTTTGAAAGGACGACAGCTGCGATGCGACGGTCCAATTCCAATCGTTTCTCTAAAAGATCTTCGATTTCTTCATCTGAGAAGTTATAGGCTTTGAGGAGATTAGAAGTACTTTCTTTCCAAAGGTTCAATAATTCCTCACGCTGTGGATGGTCCTCCGCATAGTAGGTTGTATCAGGCAAGATAGTTCCTGGAGCACTAGCCCAAAGAACATTGGTTCTAGCATCCATAAAGTCTGGTGATACTCCAAATGGAAGGAAGTTTGGTTTGCCAGCTAATTCAAACTCTGCTAATTTGCTTGCGAAGTCCGCAAAACTTTCTAAATTCTGGTATTCCTTCAATAAAGGAAGGACTGGCTTAATGCCATCTGATTCTCGCTTATCGAAATCTCTCACCATGCTGTGGTACTTGACAAAGTTTGCTAGGATAGGATCTTCTGGAAGATCTTCTCCTGCCAACCACTTGTCCGTCGTCGTTAGCATCAACTCTTCAATTTCTTCGTCAAGGTCGATAAAACCACCTGTTCTCGATTTATCTGCTGGAATAACAGCAGTCTTTTCCCACTCACCATTTATGGCGTCATAAAAATCATCTTGATAACGTGTCATCTTGTTCTCACTTTCCTATTTTCACTTATTCCTAGCTTAGCAAAAATCCCTAGGGATTGCAATTAAAAATGCCGAGTTGCCTTCTTATTTTAATCATTAATATTTTAAATTTTTTCCAAAATTAACTTGACTTAAAAATAAAATTAAGGTATATTAAAAAACAGGAGGTATACAAGTGTATGATACATATCGAAAACCTAAGTGTCTCCTATAAAGAAACGTTGGCACTTAAAGATATTTCACTAGTGCTCCAAGGACCAACGATTACCGGAATCATTGGTCCGAACGGCGCTGGGAAATCAACATTATTAAAAGGTATGCTGGGAATTATCCCACATCAAGGTCAGGCATTTCTCGATGACAAGGAAGTTAAAAAATCCTTACATCGAATTGCCTATGTCGAACAAAAAATCAATATCGACTACAACTTTCCCATCAAGGTCAAGGAATGTGTCTCTTTAGGACTCTTTCCCTCTATTCCTCTCTTTCGAAGTTTAAAGGCTAAACATTGGAAGAAAGTGAAAGAAGCCCTTGAAATCGTCGGCCTAGCTGACTACGCTGAACGTCAAATCAGCCAACTGTCTGGAGGTCAATTCCAGCGAGTCTTGATTGCTAGATGTTTGGTTCAGGAAGCCGACTATATCCTCTTGGATGAACCCTTTGTTGGGATTGACTCTGTCAGTGAGGAAATCATCATGAATACGCTGAGAGATTTGAAAAAAGCTGGGAAGACGGTTCTCATCGTCCACCACGACCTCAGCAAGGTTCCCCACTACTTCGATCAAGTCTTACTTGTCAATCGAGAAGTGATTGCCTTTGGTCCGACAAAAGAAACCTTTACCGAAGCCAATCTCAAAGAAGCTTACGGTAATCGACTCTTTTTCAATGGAGGTGACCTATGATTGCAGAATTTATCGATGGATTGCAAAAATTCCATTTCTTACAAAATGCCTTGATAACAGCCATTGTCGTAGGGGCCGTAGCTGGAGCTGTGGGATGCTTCATCATCCTACGTGGGATGTCACTCATGGGAGATGCCATTTCACATGCTGTCTTGCCAGGTGTAGCCCTCTCCTTCATCTTGGGCGTTGACTTCTTTATCGGAGCCATTGTCTTTGGATTGCTAGCTGCTATCATCATTACCTACATCAAGGGAAACTCGATTATCAAAAGCGATACCGCCATCGGCATTACCTTTTCTTCTTTCTTAGCCCTCGGTATCATCTTGATTAGTGTCGCTAAAAGTTCAACTGACCTTTTCCATATCCTTTTTGGTAATATCCTAGCCGTACAAGATACGGATATGTTTATTACTATGGGGGTAGGGGCAGCCATTCTCTTGTTAATCTGGATTTTCTTCAAGCAACTCTTGATAACTTCCTTTGATGAACTCTTGGCTAAAGCCATGGGAATGCCTGTCAATTTCTATCACTACCTTCTCATGGTGCTCCTGACTCTCGTGTCTGTGACAGCCATGCAAAGTGTCGGAACTATCCTGATTGTAGCCATGCTGATTACCCCAGCTGCAACTGCTTATCTGTATGCTAATAGCCTGAAAAGCATGATTTTCCTTTCCTCAACCTTTGGAGCTACTGCTTCAGTTTTGGGACTCTTTATCGGCTATAGCTTTAACGTTGCGGCAGGTTCTAGTATCGTGCTCACAGCTGCTAGTTTCTTTCTCATTAGCTTCTTTATCGCTCCAAAACAACGATATTTGAAACTGAAAAATAAACATTTGTTAAAATAAGGGGCAAAACCCCAATAAATTGGAGGATCTAATGAAAAAATTAGGTACATTACTCGTTCTCTTTCTTTCCGTCATTGCTCTTGTAGCATGTGCTAGCGGAAAAAAAGATGCAGCTTCTGGTCAAAAACTAAAAGTTGTTGCTACAAACTCAATCATCGCTGATATTACTAAAAATATTGCTGGTGACAAGATTGATCTTCACAGTATCGTTCCTGTTGGTCAAGACCCACACGAATACGAACCACTTCCTGAAGATGTCAAGAAAACTTCTGAAGCAGACCTCATTTTCTATAACGGCATCAACCTTGAAACAGGTGGCAATGCTTGGTTTAGCAAATTGGTAGAAAATGCCAAGAAAACTGAAAACAAAGACTACTTTGCAGTCAGCGAAGGCGTTGATGTTATCTACCTTGAAGGCCAAAACGAAAAAGGTAAAGAAGACCCACACGCTTGGCTTAACCTTGAAAATGGAATTATCTTTGCTAAAAATATCGCCAAACAATTGAGCGCTAAAGACCCTAGCAACAAGGAATTCTACGAAAAAAATCTCAAAGAATATACTGATAAGCTAGACAAACTTGACAAGGAAGCTAAAGAGAAATTTAACAACATCCCTGCTGAGAAAAAACTCATTGTAACCAGCGAAGGATGCTTCAAATACTTCTCTAAAGCCTACGGTGTCCCAAGTGCCTACATCTGGGAAATCAACACTGAAGAAGAAGGAACTCCTGACCAAATCAAGACCTTGGTTGAAAAACTTCGCCAAACAAAAACTCCTTCACTCTTTGTAGAATCAAGTGTGGATGACCGTCCAATGAAGACTGTCTCACAAGACACAAACATCCCAATCTACGCACAAATCTTTACTGACTCTATCGCAGAACAAGGTAAAGAAGGCGATAGCTACTACAACATGATGAAATACAATCTTGAAAAGATTGCTGAAGGTTTGTCTAAATAAACAATAAAAACGTCATTCTCCTTGAATTGACGTTTTTATCTGTTCAATTTCCGGTCAAATTATTGGGAAAATCTAATGTTTCAATGTAAAATAAAAGAAAAAAGATTGGAGTAGCTTATGACTACATTCCTTGGAAACCCTGTGACTTTTACTGGAAAACAACTACAAGTTGGAGACAAGGCACTTGATTTTTCTCTCACTGCAACTGATCTTTCTAAAAAAACTCTAGCAGATTTTGACGGTAAGAAAAAAGTCTTGAGTGTCGTTCCTTCAATCGATACAGGTATCTGCTCAACTCAAACGCGTCGTTTTAATGAAGAACTGACTGGACTGGACAACACGGTCGTATTGACTGTTTCTATGGACCTACCCTTTGCCCAAAAACGTTGGTGCGGTGCTGAAGGTATTGAAAATGCCATCATGCTCTCAGACTATTTCGACCATTCCTTTGGACGTGATTACGCCCTCTTAATCAATGAGTGGCACCTATTGGCACGCGCAGTCTTTGTCCTCGATACTAACAATACTATTCGCTACGTTGAATACGTGGACAATATCAATTCCGAACCAAACTTCGAAGCCGCTATTGCAGCTGTAAAAGAACTCAACTAAGTTCAGCTCTTGTAGCAATAAGCTAGAGAAATCTAGCTTTTTTTGGTATACTAGATGGAGATTATAAACAAGGAAATACGAATGACACCAAATAAAGAAGACTATTTAAAATGTATCTATGAAATTGGCATGGAACTTCCTAAGATTACTAATAAGGAAATTGCTGCTCGAATGCAGGTATCTCCTCCAGCTGTAACCGAAATGATCAAGCGCATGCAATCCGAAAATCTTATCCTAAAAGACCAGAAAAAGGGCTACTTACTAACGGATATTGGTTTAAAACTTGTATCTGATCTTTATCGTAAGCACAGACTCATTGAGGTTTTTCTGGTTCACCATCTAGACTATACCAGTAATCAGATTCATGACGAAGCTGAGGTATTAGAACATACGGTTTCAGACTTTTTTGTCGAGAGATTAGACAAAATGTTAGGCTTGCCAAAAACCTGTCCCCATGGAGGAACCATTCCTGCCAAGGGAGAACTGTTAGTTGAGATCAATAACCTTCCACTCTCTGATATCAAAGAAGCAGGGACCTATCTACTAACTCGTGTTCACGATAGCTTTGAACTTCTCCAGTATTTGGAAAAACATAGCATCCATATTGGAGACCAACTCCAAGTCAAGCAGTTCGATGGCTTCTCTAATACCTTCACTCTGATTCACAACAACGAAGAACTCCAAGTCAGCCTAGAAATCGCCAAACAACTTTATGTAGAAAAAATCAACTAAATCTTTAACGTTTAAACACTAAACCCTGAAAGCTCTATTTTCAGGGTTTTATATTGCCATATGACTTGACTTTGCTTTTTTTTAGGTGTAGAATGGACGCAACAAAGAGGAGGGAGACCATCTTATGAAAAAATCACTAAAAATTTTCGCTACCTCAAAATGGTTTGACCTGTTTGGTGTAGCTCTGGTTGTCGGCATTGCGATTGCATCAGGATATCTTAATTCACGATTAGATAAGTTTGTTGATTGGGGAGCATGGACTGCATTGGTTCCATTTGGACTCATTTCAGTTACTAACGTTGGAATTTCAATGTTGTCCACACGTTTTACTGGTAAATTGAGTAAATGGGGAAATTATTACGGAATTGTCAATACCATCTTATCTGGTACGATTGATTATATCCTTGGAAATAAAGCTGCGATTATCACCTATCCCGTCACCTTTCTCATTTATACCTTTGCCATTAAGAAATGGGAAGCTTCACAAGAAGGTAGACCAAACAAGATGAACCAAAAACAATTGAAATGGGCAGCCATCATTATTTCAGTCCTAGCATTCCTATTTGCCTTTGCAACAAACTTTATTGGCTACGGGGGCAAGATGAACCTCCTTGCTTACGTCACAACGATTGCATTTGGACTTTCATTGATTGCTAATGCCTTAAATGCTCTTAAATTAACAACCCAATGGCAATTTTGGTTGGTTTACAATTTCGTTCAATTATCAAAAGCGACTATCCAAGGAAATTTTGCCAATGTTGGTAAATACATCTTTTACATCATCAATGCTGTAGGTGCTCTATTCGTATGGAATGACAAAGAGTAAACTAAAGAATCATTAACCTTTATCTCACTCAACTAGAATACTGAATTGTCAGTTCTAGCTTTGACAAACAAAGGCTCTATCTCATCAGCTAATGGCAGATAAGATAGAGCCTATTTTTTTATCTATTTTTTGTATCAAGGATGATGGTTACTGGGCCATCATTGACCAGTTCCACCTGCATATCTGCTCCAAAGACTCCTGTCTCAACAGAAACTTCCTTGGCTAGTTCTTGGTTAAATTCTTGATAGAAAGCTTCAGCCATATCTGGTTTAGCAGCACCTGTAAAGGCTGGACGATTGCCTTTTTTGGTATCGGCAAATAGTGTAAACTGGGATACTGACAGAATCTCTCCTTGGATATCCTTGACAGATAGATTCATCTTGCCTTCATCATCCGAAAAGATACGCATATTGACAAGTTTTCTGACTGCATACTCCAAATCTTCTTGCCGATCTTCAGGTCCCACACCTACTAATAGCAAGAGCCCCTGTTTGACCTGACCATAAACCTGACCATCAATAGAAACTTGAGCTTTCTTGACACGCTGAACGATAATTCTCATAGCAATCCTTTCTGATTATATCAAACCAACTTAACCATTGGTACGTTTAACTGAGTAGACTTCTGGTACACTCTTTATTTTATCAACTACTGTAGTCAGAGTTGAGAGGTTTGAAATTCCAAAGGAAACATGAATATTGGCAAATTTCATATCCTTGGTTGGTTGGGCATTAACTGTTGAGATATTCTTAGTTGTATTTGATAAGACTTGCAAGATATCATTCAATAGACCAGAACGGTTGAGCCCGTAGATATCGATGTGAGCCATATACTCCTTACTTGAGAATTGGTCTTCCCATTCAACATCGAGTAGACGTTGTTCGTAGTTTTCCTGTGAACGAAGGTTCATACAGTCTACACGGTGGATGGCAACTCCGCGTCCTTTGGTAATATAGCCGACGATATCATCACCTGGAACAGGGTTACAACATTTGGCAATCCGGATCAAGAGCCCAGAAGCACCTTGGATGACTACTCCACCCTCATGCTTAACCTTAAGCGTGTCCTTGTTCTCCACCTTGACTTCGCCACCCTTGACCAATTCTTCAGCTTCTGCCTTAGCTTTGGCACGCTCTTCTTCACGACGTTCCTTCTCAGTCAAACGGTTAAAGACAGTGATGGCTCCGATTTCTCCAAAACCAATCGCCGCAAATAGCGCTTCTTCTGTCTTGTAGCTAGTTTTTTGAAGGACTTCATCCATGTGGCGTTTGTCCATAAATTTATTGGCCACATAGCCATTTTCTTGGAGCTGACTAATCAGCAATTCACGGCCTTTATTGATGGACAATTCTTTGTCTTGGTTTTTAAAGAACTGACGAATTTTATTTCGAGCCTTGCTGGTCTTGACCATATTAAGCCAGTCACGGCTTGGTCCAAATGAGTTTGGATTGGTGATGATTTCAACCTGGTCACCTGTTTTTAGCTTGGTAGTCAATGGTACCATGCGACCATTAACCTTGGCACCTGTTGCTTTTTCCCCAATTTTAGTATGAATCTCATAAGCAAAGTCAATCGGGCCAGAATCTTTTGGAAGTGAACGAACCGCGCCATCTGGAGTAAAAACATAAATCTCCTCAGCCAGATAGTTTTCTTTGACAGTATCTACAAATTCCTTGGCATCATCTGCTTGATCTTGGAGCTCCATCATCTCCTTGATCCAGTTCATCCCAATAGCTGATTCCTTGCTATTAACCTGACCCTTGATTCCTTTTTTGTAGGCCCAGTGAGCCGCAACCCCGTATTCAGCAACCTCATGCATTTCCTTGGTTCGAATCTGGAACTCAATAGGTCCCTTTGGCCCATAAACAGTTGTATGGATGGACTGGTAACCATTGGCCTTACGATTGGCAATGTAGTCCTTAAAGCGTCCAGGCATTGGTTTCCAAAGCTCATGAACATATCCCAACATAGCATATACATCACTCTGAGTGTCTAGGATACAGCGAATGGCAATTAGGTCATAGATCTCCTCAAAGCGTTTTTTCTTGTCCTGCATCTTGCGATAAATAGAGTAGATATGCTTTGGACGGCCATAGATTTTCCCTGTAAGGTGGCGCTCAGATGAGTATTCCTCAAGTTTCGTCACAACTTCATCGACCAAGGCTTCGCGTTCTTGACGTTTTTCCTTCATCATGTGACTAATCTTGTAAAATTCAGTTGGATTTAGATAGCGGAAAGAGAGATCCTCTAGTTCCCACTTTACACTTGAAATCCCCAGACGGTGAGCTAGTGGTGCATAGATTTCCATGGTTTCTCTGGAAATACGCTCCTGCTTGTCCTTACGAAGGTGCTTGAGGGTGCGCATATTATGCAAGCGGTCCGCCAATTTAACCAAGATAACGCGAATATCCTCTGACATAGCCATGAGCATCTTACGGTGATTTTCAGCCAACTGCTCTTCAAAAGACTTGTACTCTACCTTACCAAGTTTAGTGACACCATCTACAATCACTCGAACATCATGACCAAATTCTCTCTCTAAGTCATCCAGGGTAGCTTCTGTATCTTCGACTACATCATGCAAAAAACCACAGGCAACAGAGACAGCATCCAACTTAAGCTTAGCTAAAATCCCCGCTACCTGAATAGGATGAATAATGTAGTGTTCGCCTGATTTGCGATACTGGCCACTATGGCATTCAACAGCATAAACCAAGGCCTTATGGACAAAAGCCACATCTTCTTTCGATAAATATTTTTGCGTTAAAGCGACGACTTCATCGCCTGAATAAATTACTTCTTTTGGCATGCATACTCTCCAATTCTTCCTACCATTTTAACACTTTTTTGAGGATATGAAAACTAGAAAAGCCTCTTCTGTAAGAGTTTGCTAAACTTAATAAAAAAACACTACCAGAAAAACTCTAGTAGTGCTCATTGATTCAAATCTATCTTAGTAAACTGTTCTTTCAGTTTCTACATCGAAGAAGTGAGCTTTGTTCAA
>CAUSCX010000047.1:0-12712 GCA_963530385.1 uncultured Streptococcus sp.
GAAAAGCAATATCGATTGAATGATGGGGCTTTTCTAGCTCTTGATGGTACAGCTTCCTATACTATGGAGAGTCAGTCTATTGGGAAAGCTCTGTTCGGAGGGCAAGGCGGTCTCTTTGTAATGACCACCCAAGGCCAGGGAACTCTCTTGGCCAATGCTTTTGGATCTATCAAGAAAATTGAGCTACAAAACCAAGAAATAACCATCGACAATGCCCATGTGGTAGCTTGGAGTCAATCTTTGGACTATCATATCCACTTAGAAAATGGCTTCTGGCAGTCTATTGGTACAGGCGAAGGAGTGGTGAATACCTTCCGAGGTACCGGTGAGGTCTATGTACAAAGTCTCAATCTTCAAAGCTTTGCAGGCTCTCTTAACAAGTATATTCAAAAAGGTTCATAATAATAAAAAAACTAGGGCAGAAACCCAAGCTAGAAGCTGGATGTCTCTGTCCTGGTTTTTTAATAGGGAGGTTGACAGCTGACAAATACTCTTAAAAATGATAAGATAGGAGAAATATTTGATTATCAAATTTTTAAAGGGGGAAATCGTGTCGTATTTTGAACAGTTTATGCAAGCCAACCAGGCTTATGTTGCCCTGCATGGGCAGTTAAATCTGCCAATCAAGCCGAAAACAAGAGTAGCCATTGTGACTTGTATGGACTCACGTCTGCACGTTGCACAAGCTTTGGGGTTAGCACTTGGAGATGCTCACATTTTACGGAATGCGGGCGGTCGAGTGACAGACGATATGATTCGCTCACTCGTGATTTCTCAGCAACAAATGGGAACAAGAGAGATTGTGGTTCTTCATCATACAGACTGTGGTGCTCAGACATTTCAAAACGAAGAGTTTCAAGAACATTTAAAAACTGAATTAGGGGTTGATGTCTCGGGTCAAGATTTTCTCCCTTTTCAAGACGTTGAGGAGAGTGTTCGTGAGGATATGCAGTTACTTCGAGAATGCCCATTGATTCCAGATGATGTGGTTATTTCAGGGGCTGTTTATGATGTGGATACAGGAAGTATGAGAGAGGTATACTAACTTTTCATTTGTGAGTTCCTACCTTCCTATGAGATAGAATGTCTAAGTTGTCACATTTCAGCTTGAATATCAGGAATATAAATGAGCACAAGACAAGGGGATAAATGTCCATTCTTGTCTTATTTTTTATTGAAAAATCAAGAAAAAAGCGCTACAATGGTAGTTGGAAAAATGTTGTGAAAAAACACAAGTGATACATAAATACTGGAGGAAATCATGTCTTTTTCTGATTTAAAGCTGTTTGCCCTTTCTTCAAATAGAGAATTGGCAGAGCGTGTGGCGCAAGAGATTGGGATAGAGTTGGGAAAATCGACTGTACGTCAATTTTCAGATGGAGAAATTCAAGTTAATATCGAAGAATCGATCCGTGGAAAACACGTCTTTATCCTACAATCAACTAGCTCACCTGTAAATGACAATCTGCTAGAAATTTTGATTATGGTAGATGCTTTGAAACGTGCCAGTGCAGAATCTGTCAACGTTGTTATGCCTTACTATGGCTATGCACGTCAGGATAGAAAGGCGAGAGCGCGTGAGCCAATCACTTCAAAACTTGTAGCAAATATGCTAGAAGTGGCTGGAGTGGATCGTTTGTTGACGATTGACTTGCACGCTGCACAGATTCAGGGATTCTTTGATATTCCTGTTGATCACTTGATGGGTGCTCCTTTGATTGCAGACTACTTTGAGCGTCGTGGCATGGTTGGTTCTGACTATGTGGTTGTCAGCCCAGACCATGGTGGGGTGACTCGTGCTCGTAAATTAGCAGAGTTTTTGAAAACTCCAATTGCCATTATCGACAAACGTCGTAGCGTAGACAAGATGAATACCAGTGAAGTGATGAACATCATTGGTAAGGTAGAAGGTAAGACTTGTATCTTGATTGACGATATGATCGATACAGCTGGAACTATTTGCCATGCGGCGGATGCTCTTGCAGAAGCTGGTGCTGTCGAAGTTTACGCAAGCTGTACGCACCCAGTTCTTTCAGGGCCTGCTATGGATAATATCCAAAAATCAGCTATTAAAAAATTAGTTGTTTTGGATACTATCTACCTACCAGAAGAGCGATTGATTGATAAGATTGAGCAAATCTCTATTGCACATCTCTTGGCGGATGCTATCATCCGTATCCACGAAAAACGTCCTCTATCTCCATTATTTAGTATTGAGAAAAAAATCTAACGAATTCGTTGGATCAGACAAAACTCCTAACAAAGTGATAGGCCTTGTTGGGAGTTTTCTTAATTAGATCAGGAAAATGTGAAAATTTCACTAATTGTTCGTTTTTTAGTCCATTTTTTTCCTTAATCTTTCGATAATATTGTTTGTTTTTTAAAAATATAATAAATTTTACTCGTTTTTTACCAGGAATTTTAAAAATACTTTAAGAAATAGCTTGACAACTCTAATATATGTGATATAATTTGAGGTAATAAGGATTATCCTTATAATTAAAATTAAAAATCAAAGAGGAGATAAAACATGAAGAAAGTTTTATTATCATCAGTAGCAGCTCTTGCAGTATTCTCAGCAGCAGCTCCAGCATTTGCATCTGACAATTCATATAGCTCAAACGCATTGATTCAAAAACATTATGTTTCTGAACGTGATATTGCAGATGAAGCTAATACACAAGTAGCAGCACATGACGCTGAAATCCGTGAAGAGGCACAACGTCAATTTGATCAAACAGCAGCAGCAGCAGTTAAAGCAGCTGAAGCTAAATTGAAAGCTTTCTTGGACTCAGGATACTCAGGCCATGATTTTACTGATAAGAAAAACGCTCTAGAAGCTGAAGTTGCAGCAGCTAAAGCTAAAGGTGAGCAAGCTTATAACGAAATTTACAATACTGTTCGTAACCGTTACGTTCAAAAATTGCAAGAAAAATACCGTGAAGCAGCTCAACGTGAAGGTAAATACTGGAACGATCCAACTGGTGTTCAAGACAACAAAACTAAAGAAATGCGCGATGCAGAAGATAAAGCTCTTAACCACGGTGGAGTAACAGAAGAACAAGCAGCAGCTGACCAAGCTGCAACTAAACCAGAAGATGGTAAACCAGGTGCTGTAGACCAAGCTAAAAAAGCAGACGCAGCTGCTAAAAAAGCAGGAGCAAATGCTAAAGCAGGTCAAAAAGCCCTTCCAAAAACACACGCTGCTAAATAATTTTATTTAAAAAGTAGCCAATCACTGAAACTTGGTTTCAGTGATTTTTTTGGTAAAAAATGAGGGAGGAAAAGATGAGTAGACGTTCTACGACAAAGAAATCACCAATTACTAAAATAATTGCTTCAATCGTTGCAGTAGCTATCGTTGCTTTGGGAGGCTTCTTTATCTATAAAAGCTTTCTAGCTCCAAGTGGAGATAAGCTAAATGATGCAAAGGTTACTCAGGAAGCTCCAAAACAAGCCTATAATGCTAGCGCAGAAGAAAAGGAATATCTCGCAAATAAATTTAAAGGCTTGCTCGAAACAAACTCTGAAACAGTTGGTTATGTATATATTCCTGGCACACAGTTGGATGAACCAGTTGTTCAAACAACGGATAATGCGACTTATTTAGATAAGCGCTTTGATGGCGTTAATGAGCCTTTAATGGGTACAGTCTTTATGGATGCTGATAACAAGAAGGACTTTAGTGATCGATTGACTTGGTTATTTGGTCACGCTCGTGGTAGTAAAGTGCCTGACCACCGCATGTTTAAAGATGTGAATTACTTCAGTCGCCAGGAATATTTTGATGAACACCCTTATGTTGTCATTGAAACTCCAGAGAGAAAGTATTATTATGAAGCTGTTGCTATGATTATTGTTCCAGAAGAAACAGCTTTTTACCGTACTTCTTTTGATGATGATGCGGATTTTGAGAAACAGCTAAATATTATTTATGATACTGCAGAGGTTAAGAAACCAAATGTTAAGGTATCAGCTAAGGATAAATATCTTGTTCTTTCTACTTGTCGTGAAGAAGATGATACGATTCGTGCCAATCTCTACCTTCGACAAATTCCTGACTCAGAGATGAGTGACTTTGTCAAACAACATGGAGAAAGCCTTCAGTATAAACCAACAAGAGAATAATCTTTAAATAAAATTTTTATGAATCCTCCTCAAATTAAATGAAATTGTTTAATTTTGGGAGGATTTTTTGATTTTATAGCAAATTTCTGAAAACCCTTTCAAAATATGCTATACTGATGAAAAAGGAGGGTTTTTATGACTCAAGAATTTATCAATCCAAGTGATGGCGTGATCCGTCAGTATCTAGAAACCAGTAAAACTCTAGCAGTAGTGGGCTTGTCTGACCGTGAGGAAACAACTAGCAATCGAGTGACAAAGGAAATGCAGGCTCGTGGCTATAAAATCATACCAGTAAACCCTAAGGCTGCAGGTGGGGAAATCTTGGGAGAAAAGGCTTATGCTAGTCTGGCTGAGATTCCTTTCCCTGTAGATATCGTTAATGTCTATCGTCGTAGTGAGTTTCTACCAGATGTGGCACGAGATTTTCTCAAGGTTGATGCTAAGATTTTCTGGGCGCAACTAGGACTTGAAAGTCTAGAAGCGGAAGAAATCTTGCGTTCTGGAGGTTGCGATGATATCGTGATGAACCGTTGTATTAAGAGAGAACATACACGCTTAATTCTTGAACAATAAAAAGGTAGCTTGCGGGCTACCTTTTGTCTTAGAAAATACCGATGAGCGTTTGCATACCGAGACTAGTCAGGATGATGGCAATCCAGCAGAGAGCTCCAAGCAGAATGGATTTACCGCTGGACTTAATCATAGCAATGAGATTGGTTTTGAGGCCGATAGCGCTCATGGCCATGATGATGAGGAATTTAGACAGTTGCTTGAGAGGTGCAAAGAAGTTATTGCTGACACCGAAAGAAGTAAGGACGGTGGTTAGCAGAGAAGCTAGGATGAAGTAGAGAATGAAAACAGGGAAGATTTTTTTAAGTTTTACCCCTTGGTTGTTTCCTTGTTGACGACTTTGCCAGTAAGAGAGGAAGAGAGTGATAGGGATAATAGCTAGGGTACGGGTCAATTTGACAATGGTGGCAGCTTCGAGAGTATTGGACTGGTAAAGACTATCCCAGGCACTGGCAGTGGCTGTTACAGAGGAAGTATCATTGACCGCAGTTCCTGCAAAGAGAGCAAAACCTTCGTTGGAAAGATGGAGCCAAGAACCTATAGTTGGGAAGATAAGAGCTGCCAAGACATTGAAGAAAAAGATAACAGAAATGGCTTGTGCGACTTCTTTTTCCTTGGCATAGATGACAGGAGCAGTCGCTGCAATGGCAGAACCGCCACAGATAGAGGAACCGACACCGATCAAGGTAGCTAGCTTTGTATCTAGGTCAAAAAAGCGCTGGAAGAGATAGGCAACAATCAAGGCTATAGAAATGGTGGATAGAATGACAGGGAGCGAAGATTTTCCTACTGCAAAAACTTGAGAGATATTGAGTCCAAACCCAAGCAAGATAACAGCATACTGAAGCAGTTTTTTGGAGCTGTATGTTAAACCAGCATCTAGTTGTTTATAGGAAGTGAGAAATGGGTGGAGAATCATGCCAATAAAGATGGCAAAGACAGGTGCCCCGACAACAGGCAAGAAGCTCCCTAAGGTCCAAGAGATGATGGAAATGATAAGACAGGCTAAAAGTCCTGCCCCGTTTTTTGATGAAAATGACATAAAAACCTCCTAAAATAAGTACTTCTTATTATAGTCTTGTCTGTCAGAAAAGTAAAGAGAAAGTAAAGTTTAATAATTATTTGACAAGTTTCTCAAATTTATGTGATAATAGCTGTACAAGAACTGTAACGAAGTCTTGGCAAAAACAGAAATACCAGAGCTCCACCTCTGGTATTTCTGTTTGTCTAGTCATATTAAAACTAAACTCAGGTTATATTTTTTTGTCGCGCTTGTCTAGCCACTTTCTGACTATCCACTCAGAAATGACGTTACCGATCTAGTAATCAATAATGGTGCTAGAATAGTTGTAACGAAGATTAGCAAAACCGTATTTTACAAAGGTATACTCTGTAATATTTAAATCCTTATTAAATCAACGTTTCTAAAGAAAAAGTAGCTGTAAATATTATATATACAGCGTATTGTTAAACCAAGACGGTACCAAAAATTAAGGTTTCGGAGCTTATAAAATAAAGAAAGATGTCTCAATCAGTTGAGCTTTTTTTATTACCATTTTGTAGCAAAGTGACATAGTCGCTTTTTGTGTGGAATAGGTGAGATAAAAAAACAGTGTTTCGTTTTTGGTCGATGAAGTAGAGTAAAACATACTGACCAATAATTTTTCCTCGTGTAGGGAACTTACTGTTAATCTTTACACCAATTTTTTCATCGGCGTCAAAACCAGCCTCAGGAAAGACTTCTAAACTTTTTAAGCCATCTAAAATTTTACCCACAGTATTTTTAGCAGACTGAGGTGATAAAAGAACAGTAGTGATGTAATCATGGATACTGTCAATAGCTTGGCTCACTTCATCAGAAATAATTACTTTATAAGCCATAGCGTGCCCTCATACTGTCTAGGGAAGTCCCTTTTCCTGCTTCATATTCTTTTAAGGCTCTTTCGGATTGAGCTTGTAATTCCTCAATCAACTGTTCACGGTGTAAATCTTCTGCAGTCTTGATTGGCAAGTCCTGTTCGAGAACAATCTGCTCTATAAAAAGAGTGATAGCATCCGTCATGGTCATTCCTTTTTCCTTGATAATGGCTCTAGCTTGTTCCATTGCTAACTCATTGATTTTAAAATTGTATTGCTTAACAAGTGATGTAGTCATGGTATATCTCCGTTCTATATCGTGTATATCCAGTATATGTTTTTTGAACCTTTTTTGCAAGAAAAAAACTCTTGAATATACTCCAAGAGTGAAACGAATAGGACCAGTGGTGGAGCGGGTTCTTTACAGCCTAAAGCTGAAGGTAGTGCCGAACCTGAAGCTGAATCATCAGCAACCTTTGAGCAAACTGTTACCAGTCACTCGACATCATCTTATCCTTAGTTATAAGTTTAGGATAGATAAGAGAGAATATCAACAATAATTCTTATTACAACCATCTGTCCTGTACCTGTGTTTGATTTTCTTGTTTTTGAATAAATTGTCTGACTGTATCTTTCAAATGTTTCTGCAATTCAAGAATCTGACTAAATTCATTTAGACTAGCCTGATTATCTTCGTTTACTTTTTTTGTGATCTGATTTATATTGACCCCTATCCGATTTATTTCCTTACGTAACTTCTCAATACTCGTCGAAAATCTCCTAATACGTTGTTATCTTCGGCTTACCTAACTTTAGTTATGCTTTCACCTCGATTCCTAGTTTCATGAGATTTTCATTGAGTATTTTAAAAACATAGTGTTGTAATGAATTTAAATGAACATACATCAGTTGCTTATACTAGTGTGATTTTGCGGTCAGAGAGCTTTTGTAGTATAATAGACATATGTTCTTTAAGCAAGGAGGGTATCTATGGACTTAACCAAGCGATTTAATAAACAATTAGATAAGATTCAAGTTTCCTTGATTCGTCAGTTTGACCAGGCTATTTCAGAGATTCCTGGGGTTTTACGTCTGACATTGGGAGAGCCTGACTTCACAACTCCAGACCATGTCAAGGAGGCGGCTAAGCGAGCCATTGACCAAAATCAATCCTACTATACAGGGATGAGTGGTTTGATGACTTTACGCCAGGCAGCTAGTGATTTTGTAAGAGAAAAATACCAGCTCGACTATAATCCAGAGAATGAAATCTTGGTCACAATTGGTGCGACAGAAGCTCTATCAGCTACTTTGACAGCTATTTTAGAAGAGGGTGACAAGGTTCTCTTGCCAGCTCCTGCCTATCCTGGTTATGAACCAATTGTTAATCTAGTTGGTGCAGAGATTGTCGAGATTGATACGACTGAGAACGGTTTTGTCTTAACTCCTGAAATGCTAGAGAAAGCTATTATCGAGCAAGGTGACAAGCTCAAGGCAGTTATTCTCAACTATCCAGCTAATCCTACAGGAATTACCTATAGTCGCGAACAGTTGGAAGCCTTGGGAGACGTTTTACGTAAGTATGAGATTTTCGTTGTCTGTGATGAGGTCTATTCAGAATTAACCTATACAGGGGAAAATCATGTATCGCTAGGCACTATGCTGAGAGATCAGGCTATTATCATCAACGGTCTATCCAAATCCCATGCTATGACAGGTTGGCGTTTAGGCTTTATATTTGCTCCAGCAAATTTCACAGCCCAGTTAATCAAGAGTCATCAGTACTTGGTCACTGCCGCAAATACCATGGCTCAACATGCTGCGGTGGAAGCCCTGACGGCTGGTAAGAACGATGCAGAACCCATGAAGAAGGAGTATATCCAACGTCGGGACTACATTATCGAGAAGATGACTGACCTTGGTTTTGAGATTATCAAACCAGATGGTGCTTTTTATATCTTTGCTAAGATTCCAGCAGGCTATAATCAAGATTCCTTTGCTTTTCTGAAGGATTTTGCTCAGAAGAAGGCTGTTGCCTTTATCCCTGGTGCAGCTTTTGGTCAATATGGAGAAGGTTATGTGCGCTTGTCTTATGCGGCTAGTATGGAAACCATCAGAGAGGCTATGAAACGTCTTGAGGAGTACATGAGAGAAGCATGATTCAGTCTATTACGAGTCAGGGGTTGGTGCTCTACAATCGTAATTTTCGTGAGGATGACAAGCTAGTCAAGATTTTTACAGAGCAGGTCGGTAAGCGCATGTTTTTTGTCAAACATGCCGGTCAATCCAAACTGGCTCCAGTTATTCAACCTTTGGTGCTGGCTCGTTTTCTTTTACGAATCAATGATGATGGGCTTAGTTATATTGAAGACTATCATGAGGTGATGACCTTTCCAAAAATCAATAGTGATCTCTTTGTCATGGCCTATGCGACCTATGTGGCAGCTCTGGCAGATGCTAGTTTGCAGGACAATCAACAGGATGCTCCCTTGTTTGCTTTTTTACAAAAGACTTTAGAGTTGATGGAAGAGGGTCTGGATTATCAAGTTTTGACTAATATTTTTGAAATTCAGATTTTGACACGTTTTGGGATCAGTCTTAACTTTAATGAGTGTGTTTTTTGCCATCGGGTAGGTCAGGCCTTTGATTTTTCTTTCAAATATGGCGCTTGCTTATGTCCTGAGCATTATCATGAGGATGAGAAACGTTGTCATCTGAATCCAAACATTCCCTATCTGCTCAATCAATTTCAAGCTATTAATTTTGAGACTTTAGAGACTATTTCTCTCAAGTCTGAAATCAAGCAAGAATTGCGTCAGTTCATGGATCAAATTTATGAAGAATACGTAGGAATTCACCTAAAATCAAAGAAATTTATTGATTCCCTAGCTGATTGGGGACAATTACTAAAAGAGGAAGACAAATGAAAAAAATCGCAGTAGATGCAATGGGTGGCGATTACGCACCTCAAGCTATTGTAGAGGGAGTCAATCAAGCCCTTGCTGACTTTTCAGATATTGAGATTCAACTTTACGGAGATGAAAGTAAAATTAAGCAATATCTAACAGCGACAGATCGCGTCAGCATTATCCATACAGATGAAAAAATTGATTCGGATGATGAACCAACAAAAGCCATCCGTAAGAAGAAAAATGCCAGTATGGTCTTGGCGGCCAAGGCTGTCAAGGACGGTGAGGCTGATGCCGTTCTCTCTGCAGGAAATACAGGTGCTTTGCTAGCGGCAGGATTTTTCATCGTTGGTCGCATCAAGAATATTGACCGACCTGGACTTATGTCAACCTTACCAACAGTTGATGGGAAAGGTTTTGACATGCTAGATCTTGGTGCCAATGCAGAAAACACAGCCCATCACCTTCATCAATATGCCATCCTAGGTTCTTTCTACGCTAAAAATGTTCGTGGAATTGCAAAACCACGAGTTGGTTTGCTTAATAACGGGACAGAGAGCAGCAAGGGAGATCCACTCCGCAAGGAAACTTATGACTTGCTAGCAGCTGATGAGAGTTTGAACTTTATCGGTAATGTGGAAGCGCGTGATTTGATGGAGGGTGTTGCTGATGTAGTCGTAACAGATGGTTTCACGGGAAACGCTGTGCTCAAAGCTATTGAAGGGACTGCTATGGGAATCATGGGCTTGCTAAAAAATGCTATTACAGGTGGTGGACTTCGAGCAAAACTTGGTGCTCTTCTTCTTAAGGATAGTCTTAGAGGTTTGAAAAAGCAGCTTAACTATTCAGATGTTGGGGGTGCAGTCTTGTTTGGTGTCAAGGCGCCTGTTGTCAAGACTCATGGCTCAAGTGATGCCAAGGCTGTGTACAGTACGATTCGTCAGATTCGTACCATGCTAGAAACAGACGTAGTTGCTCAAACTGCGCGTGAATTTTCAGGAGAATAATATATATGACAGAAAAAGAAATTTTTGACCGTGTCGTGACCATTATCCAAGAACGTCAAGGAGAAGACTTTGTAGTCACAGAGGCCTTGAGCTTGAAGGATGATCTGGATGCTGATTCGGTAGATTTGATGGAATTTGTCCTAACCATTGAGGATGAATTTGGAATCGAAATTAGTGATGAAGAAATCGACCACCTCCAAAGTGTGGCAGATGTATTGAAAGCCATTAAAGATAAAATCTAACATAAAGCAACATGCAAGTCATGTTGTTTTTTTATTTCTCGAGAAAAGATAAGATTTTGAAGTTTTATAGTCGAGTTTACGAATAAAAAGATGAGAACAAAAAAGGAGGATTACTGATGTATGTGACAGGTCTTTATCCGTGGTTGATCAAGTGGTTTTTAAAATAAATTTGACTTAGCTGTTTATTTTAAAATGATTTCTCGAATATATAAGTGAGAAGAAAAGGAAGGAGATTGCTTCATGTTTATGCCAATCATGTATCCATGGTTAATTAAGTGGTTTTTAAAATAAATTTGATTTAGCTGTTTATTTTAAAATGATTTCTCGAATAGATAAGTAAGAAGAAGAGGAAGGAGATTGCTTCATGTTTATGCCAATCATGTATCCATGGTTAATTAAGTGGTTCTTAAAATAAATTTGATTTAGCTGTTTATTTTAAAATGATTTCTCGAATAGACAAGTGAGAAGATAAGGAAGGAGATTAGAAATGATTATTTCAGTTATTTATCCAATTTGGCTTTTAAAATGGTTTAAAGGCTAAAAATAACAAACAAAAAACTATAAAAATAAAGGAGAAAACAAATGACAAACTTTGACAAAATGGAACAGAACTTTGTAGCTCTTACGGAAGAAGAGCTAATGGAAGTGGATGGGGGAGCAGTTTCCGCTGTAGTTGTAGGAGGTCTCTTACTAATTGGTGGTATTGCTTGGGGCTATTTTATGTAATAATAAGGAGAGAAAAAATGAATTTAAATAAATGGACAGAATTGACAGAAGAAGAATTGATGAATACAGAAGGTGGATCAATTACCATAGCCATGGTTGGTGCAGGAGTAGCAATTTTCCTTGGTGGTCGATTAATTGGTCAAGATTTAAAACGTAAATTTGGATAAAAGTGGACTTGTATGAAAAATCTAAAAAATGTAATGGGAGCAATTTTAATTATTTTTGGAATATTTTGCGTATTGGGGGATTTAAATGTAATCACCTTTAATGTTGAAAAATATTTCCAAACAGAATTATTTGTTCCGATGCTAATTTTGATGATGAGTTATTTGGATTCAGGTAAAGACAGGGTTTAAAGAGAACTATTATTAGTGTGTGGCAAATGCTATTGAATAATCATATTTTAGTTACTATCAATGACATAAGAACTAAAAAAGAATGGAGAAATCAATGAATTTTTCAAACGAATTTGCGGCTATTATTATATCGACTTCAGGAATAGTAGGACTTTTGTCTGGAGTAGCTATTGGATTAGCTAGTATTATTTAAAAAGGAGTATATGAAAGATGAAGAAACTATCTGAAAAATTTGAAATCATGACAGATGCAGATTTGTCTGTTACTGAAGGAGGCATCGTTGTTACTACTTCTACAGCAGTAGCCTGGGGTGTTTTAGGAGTCGTTACCTATATGTATGGGCGTCATCTGGGAAGTAGACGTTAATTTAAAAATTTGTGGCAAATCGTAAAAGGAAATCAATTATGAATCGCAACACTGATCTCAATACATTGTTACCTAAACTAGCCACTATAGTTCCTTTAGTAGCAATAGGTCTCAATCTTGTGCTTCATGTAATTCGTACAGGTTCTTTATTATACTTTGATTGGAAATGGTATTTAGTTGGATTGATTGCTTCAGGCTATTTTGGGATTTTTTGCAAGGATTTGTCAAAAAAAAAATCAAAACTATAAATGATGAATCTGAATGAAAAGGATTTTGTGTATGTAAATGGCGGAATTTTTCCGCCTTTCTTATCAGGTAAGCAGGAGTCTGCTATGAAAAAATTCTTATTGGGATTTGCTGAAGGTTATTTTATAGTGTCAGTCATTATCTACATTGTAACGTATTTGATTTTGAAAAAACCGATCAATACCTTGTTTTATCTAGAAACCTATCCAATTCTACTTGGGTTGTTTTATGTAGGATATAAGTATCAAACAATGAACTGCACCCCAAAAGTTAGACATAAAAATCTAACTTTTGGGGTGTTTTTA
>CAUSCX010000048.1:0-12533 GCA_963530385.1 uncultured Streptococcus sp.
GTCGCAAGGATATAGGCATGCTTGCAGTCTTGAGCTTCGATTGTTTTGAGAACTTGTTCCAGGCTACTTGTTTCAGTGATCTTGTCAGCTGGATAGCCAGTAACACGTAGACGACGAGCAATTTCAGAATGACGAACTCCACCCGCATTGATTTCAGGAATGTCCATATCAGTAATTTGTTCAAAATCTGCATCCCAGATCCAGCTGGTATCAATCCCGTCCGCATAGTTGGCATTGAGGAGAACAGATAGACTAAATGGGTAAGGAGCTAGTTTGATCATTTCGATGGCCTGGGTAGCACCAACAGGATTTTTAATAAGAACCAGTGTGCATTCCTTGTCACCGATATGGAAGGTTTCTTGTCGTCCAAAGACAGCACGGCTCTTGTCAAAACCTTGCTTTATAAGTTGTGGCTCAGCTCCGAGGAAGCGAGCAATAGCAACCGCAGCCAGAGCATTGTAGATGTTGTAGAGACCACCGATTTGAATACCATATTCCTGACAGTCAATAACAAAACGAGAACGATTGTTAGTCAACTCAACCAATTCTGTCAGACGGTAGTTCAAGTCAGGACGTTTACATCCACAATTTTCACAGATATAAGCTCCCAAGTTGGCATAAGTGTTGAGCTCATATTTTAAAATACTTTGACATTCAGGGCAGAGAACACCTTCAGTATTGTAGTGAGCAAGTTGCGCTGGACCTTTTTCCAAATCAAAACCAAAATATTGAACAGGATTTGGAATTGCAGGCTTGTAGAAGAGTGGACTGTCACCGTTCAGCAGAACAGTAGCAGTAGGAACTTTTCGAATAGCATCCAAAATCATGTTGTAGGTCGTATAAATCTCACCGTAGCGGTCCATTTGATCGCGGAAAATATTGGTGATGACAAAAAGACTAGGATGGATGTAGTCACAGATATGTGAGAGACTAGCTTCGTCGATTTCAAGTACTGCTATATTTTTTCCAGTTTTTGAAGATTTTGCAGTCAAGAAAGTAGTCGTGATTCCTGTTATCATGTTGGCACCACTAGGATTAGTTAAAACTTGACCATAAATTTCCTTTAGGATACCGACAGTGAGAGCGGTCGTCAAGGTTTTTCCATTGGTACCAGTTACCACAACAATCTCGTAGTTTTTCGCTAAATTTTGTAGAATATCTTTATCAAATTGAAGGGCGAGTTTTCCAGGCAGCGTACTTCCACGGCCAAGACGGCTCAAAATAAAGTGAGAAGAACGCCCAGCAAGAAGGCCCAAAGTAGTTTTTAATTTCATGTTTCTATTATATCATAAATGCTGGAAAAGACAGATTTGAGATTTTAGAAAAAGAAAAACAGCCCGCTATCGGACTGCTTTCTATAATTAAATCGCAAACAAGTCATTCAAGTTTTCAGCCAATGTTGGGTGAGTGAAGATTTGTTTTGTGAAGTAAGTGTATGGGATATTGTTGTCCATAGCAACAGTAATAATGTTGATGATTTCTTGTGATCCTTCTGAAAAGATAGTTGCACCTAGAATTTCTTTAGTTTCAGTGTTGACAACAGCTTTGAAGGCTCCACGAAGGTCTCCGTTTACGTGACCACGAGGCATAGCAGCGACAGGGATTTCCTTAACAGCATATGGAAGTTTCAAATCAGCTGCTTGGCTTTCAGTCAAACCAACTTGTGAAAGGGCAGGTGTGATGAACATAGTATTTGGTACATTGAGACGGTCTTCAAGTGTGTAGCTGCCATCTCCAGCAAGGTAGCTGTAAACAACACGGAAGTCATCAAGTGAAATGTAAGTAAATTGAAGTCCACCGTTGACATCTCCAACTGCAAAGACACCAGGAACGTTTGTTTGACAATGTTTGTCCACCTTGATAGCACCACGTTCAGTTAGTTGAATATCCGTATTTTCAAGATGAAGTGGCTCTACATTTGGTTTACGTCCAGTTGCGTAGAGAAGGGCGTCAAAACGGTAGGTTTCATTCTCTGTCACGACAAGGACTTGGTCACCATCGTTTTTGATTTCAGTAGTATGGATATTTTGAAGCAGTTCAATGCCGTCTTCTTCCATGTATTGTTTAGCGAGAGCAGCAATGGAAGGTTCTGCTCGAGGTAGGAAAGTATCTAGAGCATCCAAGACTGTTACCTTGCTTCCAAGTTTGTTGTAGAGACCTGCAAACTCAAGACCGATATTTCCACCACCAAGAATTCCAAGTTTCTCTGGTAATTGTTCCAAGTTTTGGATACCAGTTGAATCAAAGACATTCTTGCTAGTAGCTAGACCTGGAATTGGTAAAACGTTTGAAACAGCACCAGTGTTGATGACGATTGTTTCAGCAGTTAGTTCTTGTTTTTCATCACCGGCTTGAATTTCGATGACCTTGTTTGAAACAAAGTGGGCTTCGGCATCAATGATATCAACTCCAGTACCAGCGATAGTAGCATAGTTTTTACCATTGAGGCGGCTCGTAATTGTATTTTTTGTTGCCATAACCTCGTCAAATGACAAGTCCTTTTCTGCAGCAACTAACAAGGTTTTAGTTGGAATACAACCGATGTTGATACAAGTTCCACCGTACATTGCTTTGTTGCGTTCGATAAGGGCAACTTTTTTACCAGCTGAAGCCATTTTACCAGCTAGTGTCTTACCAGCTTTCCCAAATCCAATGACAATTAAATCGTATGTTAACATTTAAAAATCCTCCTGTTCGAATTTCATTCTAGCATAAGAAAAAAATTTTTTCACAAATTTGCTACGGAAAATTTAGTGGGCTGATTTCTTCACTTTTTAGCAATAATGAATTTGGTCATTTTATAAGGAGGTTGGACTATCTTTTACTCACTTCTTGTGTTATACTAGATAAGTTGCAAAGATAGCAATACTTTTCTTTTGTGGAAAAGAAGCAACACGGTCTTTCATAAAAGATATGAAAGTACGTCATGACAAGAAAAGTATAAACTAAGCCCTATAGGATGGCTTCGCACCATCTTTAGAAAGAAGAATAACGTGAAATTTAATGAATTTAACCTTTCTGCTGATTTATTGGCGGAAATTGAAAAAGCAGGATTTGTAGAAGCAAGTCCTATCCAAGAGCAAACCATTCCTTTGGCTCTTGAAGGAAAAGATGTGATCGGTCAAGCACAGACTGGTACAGGGAAAACAGCAGCCTTTGGCTTGCCAACCCTTGAAAAGATTCGTACAGAAGAAGCAACTATCCAAGCTTTGGTAATTGCCCCAACTCGTGAACTGGCTGTTCAAAGCCAAGAAGAGCTTTTCCGCTTTGGTCGAAGCAAGGGTGTAAAAGTTCGTTCTGTTTATGGTGGTTCAAGTATTGAAAAACAAATCAAGGCTCTTAAATCAGGAGCTCATATCGTAGTTGGAACGCCTGGTCGTCTCCTAGACCTGATTAAACGCAAGGCATTGAAATTGCAGGACATTGAAACTCTCATCCTTGACGAAGCAGATGAGATGCTCAACATGGGATTCCTTGAAGACATCGAAGCCATCATCTCTCGTGTCCCAGAAAATCGTCAAACCTTGCTCTTTTCAGCAACTATGCCAGATGCTATCAAACGTATTGGTGTTCAGTTCATGAAAGAACCTGAGCATGTGAAGATTGCTGCAAAAGAATTAACTACAGAACTAGTTGACCAGTACTATATCCGTGTTAAGGAACAAGAAAAATTTGACACCATGACTCGTCTTATGGATGTTGATCAACCTGAGTTGTCAATCGTTTTTGGTCGTACAAAACGCCGTGTAGATGAGTTGACTCGTGGTTTGAAAATCCGTGGTTTCCGTGCAGAAGGGATTCATGGAGATTTGGATCAAAACAAACGCCTTCGTGTCCTTCGTGATTTTAAAAATGGTAATCTTGATGTCCTAGTTGCAACAGACGTTGCAGCACGTGGATTGGATATTTCTGGTGTGACTCATGTCTACAACTATGATATCCCACAAGATCCTGAGAGTTATGTTCACCGTATCGGTCGTACAGGTCGTGCAGGTAAGTCAGGCCAGTCAATTACTTTCGTAGCACCAAATGAGATGGGTTACCTCCAAATCATCGAAAACTTGACTAAGAAACGTATGAAAGGTCTCAAACCTGCAAGTGCGGAAGAAGCCTTCCAAGCTAAGAAGAAAGTAGCTCTTAAGAAAATTGAACGTGATTTTGCAAATGAGGAGATTCGTAGCAACTTTGAGAAGTTTGGCAAGGATGCTCGTCAATTAGCCTCAGAATTCAGCCCAGAAGAATTGGCTATGTATATCCTCAGCTTAACTGTTAAAGACCCAGATAGTCTTCCTGAGGTTGAGATTGCACGTGAAAAACCTTTACCATTTAAACCTTCAGGTAATGGTTTCGGTGGGAAAGGTAAGGGAGGTCATCGTGGAGATGACCGTCGTGATCGTGAACGCCGTCGCGACAATCGTCGTGGTGAACGTCGAGATGATTTCAAAAAAGGCAGTCGCAAAAACGACCGCTTTGAGAAGGAAAAACGTTACCGTAAGGATAATAAAAAACCACGCAATACTTCAAGCGAGAAGAAAACAGGCTTTGTTATTCGTAACAAGGGTGATAAATAATAAAAAAAGCGGTTCACTGAGGTGGATCGCTTTTATATATAAGGAGACCGAGAGTCAAGAAAAGTTTCATACGAGAAAATAGATTTATATATTTGTTATCTTGTAATATTATATTATCAAAAATTTTGGGACCTGTCAATAAAAAAATTTAAAAAACTAGTAAAAATTTTCGAACAGTCATGAATTGCAATTCAATAAACAATTTTCAGATAATTATTGAAATAATGGTCAATTTATGATATAATGGAAGCGATTAAATACGAGGTGAAACATGGCACATTTATTAGAAAAAACGAGAAAAATTACGTCTATCCTGAAGCGTGCAGAGGATAAATTACAAGATGATCTTCCATACAATGCCATTACCCGTCAGTTAGCTGATATTATCCATTGTAATGCTTGTATTGTGAATAGTAAAGGCCGACTATTGGGATATTTTATGCGCTACAAGACCAATAATGACCGTGTAGAGCAATTTTTTCAATCAAAAATTTTTCCTGAAGATTACGTTCAAGGCGCTAACATGGTTTATGAAACGGAAGCGAATCTTCCTGTAGAGCATGATTTGACAATCTTCCCAACTGAAAGTCGTTCTGATTTCCCAGATGGTTTGACAACCATTGCTCCAATTCATGTCTCTGGGATTCGATTGGGCTCTTTGATTATCTGGCGTAATGACAAGAAATTTGAAGATGAGGATTTGATTCTTGTTGAGATTGCTAGCACAGTGGTTGGTATTCAGCTTTTGAACTTCCAACGTGAAGAAGATGAGAAAAATATCCGTCGTCGCACAGCCGTAACAATGGCAGTCAACACTCTTTCTTACTCTGAGTTACGAGCAGTATCAGCTATTTTGGGTGAATTGAATGGCAATGAAGGACAATTAACTGCGTCAGTCATTGCAGACCGTATCGGTATTACGCGTTCTGTGATTGTCAATGCCCTTCGAAAACTCGAATCAGCAGGAATTATTGAAAGTCGTTCACTGGGGATGAAGGGAACTTATCTTAAGGTATTGATTCCAGATATCTTTGAAGAAGTGAAAAAGAGGGACTATTAATGGCTAAGGCTTTAATTTCGATTGACTATACAGAAGATTTTGTAGCGGATCATGGAAAATTGACAGCAGGAGCTCCTGCTCAAGCAATATCAGAAGCTATCAATCAGGTGACTAGATTAGCATTTGATCGTGGAGATTATATTTTCTTTACCATTGATGCTCATGAGGAAAATGATGTCTTTCATCCAGAAAGTAAACTATTTCCCCCTCATAATCTGATTGGGACTAGTGGGCGTAATCTATATGGTAAGTTAGCTGAATTTTATCAGAAAGAGGCCCATGATAGTCGTGTTTTTTGGATGGACAAACGTCACTATTCAGCTTTTTCTGGCACAGATTTGGATATCCGTCTGAGAGAGCGTCGCGTGGATACAGTCATCTTAACGGGTGTTCTTACAGATATCTGTGTCTTGCATACGGCTATCGATGCCTATAATCTTGGGTATCAGATAGAGGTTGTCAAGCCAGCAGTCGCATCCATTTGGCCTGAAAACCATCAGTTTGCACTTGGACATTTTAAGAATACATTAGGAGCGAAACTCCTTGATGAAAATCTAGTTGAAATCAAGGAATAATGTATTCAAAAAAACTGAAAAAAATCTGAAAAAAGTGTTGACAAAGTTTATGAAAGTTGATATACTGGTAAAGTAATCGACGCGGGGATGGCGGAATTGGCAGACGCGCAGGACTAAGGATCCTGTGACCGCTTTAGGTCGTGAGGGTTCAAGTCCCTCTCTCCGCATAGGAAAAGAGTTAGCTTCGGCTAGCTTTTTATTTTTATTTAAACAAGGGCAAAGATTTTGCTCTTTTTTTGTGATTTCATAAACATTTCATATTTGGATATTATAATAGTCTTACAAATATGGAGGTGCTATATGAATCCCACTCAAAGAGCTTGGGCTTACGTCAGCAGAAAAGGACTGAGAAGTCTCATATTATTCTTGATTCTATTTGTCTTATTGGCTGGAATATCGGCTTGTCTGACGCTCATGAAGTCTAACAAAACAGTAGAAAATAATCTCTATCGCTCACTGAATACGTCTTTTTCTATTAAAAGAATAGAAGCAGATCAGACCTTTCAACTGTCTCAACTAGATGACCTTAAAAAGATAAAGGGTCTTGAGAGGATTTCACCTGAGCTAGAAACAATAGCCAAGTTAACTGACAAAGAAGTCGTTACTGGAGAACAAAGTATCCAAAGGGATGATTTGACAGAGGATGAAAAAAATCTCATCAGTTTAATTGCTTTGAAAGATTCTTCCAAGGATGTTTCTTTTACAAGTTCTGCCTTTACCCTTAAAGAAGGAAGACATATCGAAAAAGGGGATCGTAAAAAAATCTTAATCCATGAAGATTTAGCCAAGAAAAACAATCTAAAGCTAGGAGATAAGATTAACTTAAGTCCTGGCCAAGTAGAAGGAAATAGTGGTCAAAGGATAGACTATGAAATCGTGGGTATTTTCTCAGGTCAGAAGCAAGAGAAATTTACCGGTCTATCATCAGACTTTAGTGAAAACACGGTCTATACAGACTACGAAAGTAGCCAAACTCTTCTTGGAAATAAGGAAGCTCAAGTTAGCGCCGCTCGTTTCTATCTAGAAAATCCAAAAGATATGGATAGTATCATTCAAGAGGTTGAAAAGTTATCTCTGGAAAACCATGGTTATCAAGTTGAAAAGGAAAATAAGGCTTTTGAACAAATCAAGGATTCAGTTTCGACCTTCCAAACCTTCCTCCAGATTTTCCTCTATGGCATGATGATTGCTGGTGTAGGGGCGCTGGTCTTGGTATTGTCCCTCTGGTTACGAGAGCGAGTCTACGAGGTTGGTATTTTATTGGCACTAGGTAAAGGGAAAATAGCAATCTTTAGCCAATTCTGCCTGGAAGTCATCATAGTTTCATTGGCATCTATTCTGCCTGCATTTGTAGCTGGCAATGCCATTACTTCCTATCTCTTGAAGACTGTGCTAGCAAGTGGCGACCAAGCTGCCCTACAAGATACGCTAGCAAAAGCAACGAACCTTTCAACAAGTCTTCTATCATTTGGAGAATCTTATATTTTCCTACTTATCATCAGCTGCTTGTCAGTTGCACTTTGTTTCCTATTTTTATTTAGAAAATCACCGAAAGAAATTTTATCATCCATCAGTTAATAAAGGAGAAATCATGACATTACTACAATTACAAGATCTTACTTATCGTTACAAGAACACTGCAGAAGCTGTATTATATAAAATCAATTATAATTTTGAACCTGGTAAATTTTATAGTATTATCGGAGAATCAGGAGCTGGGAAGTCAACACTCTTATCTCTATTAGCAGGACTTGATAGCCCAGTCGAAGGTGCTATCTTATTCGAAGGCAAGGATATTCGTGAACAAGGTTATTCTTATCATCGCATGAACCATATTTCGCTAGTTTTCCAAAACTATAACTTGATTGATTATCTTTCTCCATTGGAAAATATCCACTTGGTTAATAAAAAAGCTAGCAAGGATACCCTTCTTGAACTTGGTTTAGATGAAAGTCAAATCAAGCGGAATGTTCTCCAATTATCAGGTGGGCAGCAACAACGTGTAGCCATTGCTCGTAGCCTTGTATCTGAAGCACCAGTGATTTTAGCGGATGAACCAACAGGAAACTTGGATCCTAAGACTGCTGGGGATATTATTGAACTGCTCAAATCTCTTGCTGAGAAAACAGGCAAGTGTGTGATCGTTGTGACCCACAGTAAGGAAGTGGCACAGGCGTCAGATATTACACTTGAATTGAAGGATAAGAAACTGACTGAAAAATAGAGTCTACTTCTTAAACTTTTGGAATTCCTTTAGTAAACTATTAAGTAATTATAAACGAAGTGATTCTTAAACAGTTATTTCCCGCTATAGTGGTATCCTAGATAATAACTTTGTTATTATCTAGGACGGGATTTTTGAGACAGATGGCTCAAAAATTAGGGATGAAATTCTAAAATGAAGTTGCTCCCGTCCGCACTATTTAAGGGAAATAAAGAAATATAAAAACATATAAGCGAAGTAAATCTAGAAAGGAATCCTATGTTACACAACGCATTTGCCTATGTCACAAGAAAATTTTTCAAGTCGCTTGTGATCTTTCTTATCATTCTCTTGATGGCTAGTTTGAGTTTGGTCGGCTTGTCTATCAAGGGTGCGACAGCCAAGGCTTCTCAAGAAACCTTTAAAAATATCACCAATAGTTTCTCCATGCAAATCAACCGCAGGGTCAATCAAGGAACTCCACGTGGTGCTGGGAATATCAAGGGTGAAGATATCAAAAAAATTACCGAGAATAAGGCCATTGAATCCTACATCAAACGGATTAATGCTATCGGTGATTTGACAGGCTATGAACTGATTGAAACTCCAGAAACCAAGAAAAATCTAACGGCTGATCGGGCTCAACGTTTTGGAAGTAGCTTGATGATAACAGGAGTCAATGACTCTTCTAAAGAAGACAAGTTTGTGTCAGGCTCTTACAAACTAGTCGAAGGTGAGCATTTAACAAACGATGACAAATACCAAATTCTCATGCACAAAGGCTTGGCTGCTAAACATGGCTGGAAGGTAGGAGATAAGGTCAAACTGAACTCCAATATCTACGATGCAGATAATGAAAAAGGAGCCAAGGAAACAGTAGAAGTAACGATCAAAGGACTTTTTGATGGGCACAACAAATCTGCTGTAACCTACTCACAAGAACTCTATGAGAATACAGCTATCACAGATATTCATACAGCAGCCCAACTCTATGGTTATAATGAAGATACAGCTATCTATGGCGATGCTACCTTCTTTGTAGCTGGAGATAAGAACCTAGATACTGTCATGCAAGAACTAGGGTCGATCAACGGCATCAACTGGAAGATGTATAGCTTGATTAAGAGTTCATCTAACTATCCTGCCCTCGAACAATCTATCTCAGGCATGTACAAGATGGCTAATCTTCTCTTCTGGGGTAGCTTGAGCTTCTCTGTTCTTCTACTGGCTCTCTTACTGACACTATGGATTAACGCCCGTCGTAAAGAGGTTGGAATTCTCCTTTCAATTGGTCTAAAACAAGCAAGTATTCTAGAACAATTTATCACAGAAGCAGTTATGATTGCAATTCCAGCACTAATTTCAGCTTACTTCTTAGCTAACTATACTGCTCGTACTATTGGAAATACAGTTCTTGCAAATGTCACATCAGATGTGGCTAAACAGGCAAGTAAGGCAGCCCAAGCCTCTAATCTTGGTGGTGGTGCAGAAGTCGACGGCTTTAGCAAGACACTTTCAAGTCTGGATATATCCATTCAACCTTCTGACTTTGCTATCATCTTTGTACTTGGCTTGGTTCTAGTAGTACTAGTTATGGCACTTGCTTCCAGCAATCTCCTCTTTAAACAACCAAAAGAACTCTTGTTGGATAGTGAATAAAAAACCTGCTACCTATTCTCATTCAAATGAGATATAATATAGGTAGTATTTTTGATAGAAAAGGATTTATATGAAAATTCTAATTGTAGAAGATGAAGACATGATCCGCGAGGGAATTAGTGATTATTTGGCAGATTGTGGCTATGAAACCATTCAGGCAGCAGATGGCCTTGAGGCCTTAGAACAATTTTCGAATCCTCAAGTTGCCTTGGTTCTCTTAGATATTCAAATGCCGAAACTCAATGGTTTAGAGGTTTTGTCAGAAATCCGTAAAAGCAGCCAAGTTCCGGTCTTGATGTTGACAGCCTTTCAGGACGAAGAATATAAGATGAGTGCCTTTGCTGCATTAGCAGATGGTTATTTGGAAAAGCCTTTTTCTCTATCGTTGTTAAAAGTACGAGTGGATGCCATCTTTAAACGTTATTATGATACCTGTCGTATTTTTACCTATAGGGACACCCAGGTAGACTTTGACAGCTATAGCGCCAAAGTGGCTGGTCAAGAAGTTGCAGTGAATGCAAAAGAACTGAAAATTTTAGACTATCTGGTTAAAAATGAAGGTCGAGCCTTAACACGGTCGCAGATTATCGATGCTGTATGGAAGATGACAGATGAGGTTCCTTTTGATAGAGTGATTGATGTCTATATCAAGGAACTACGAAAAAAATTGGATTTAGACTGTATTCTTACCGTGCGCAATGTTGGTTATAAATTGGAGAGAAAATGAGACGTTCAGGTTTATTTAAAAAAATTTTTATCTATACCTTCTCGGTATTTTCTACCTTGGTCATTTGTTTGCATTTGGCCATCTATTTCCTCTTTCCTCCGACCTATCTCAGTCACCGTCAGGAGAGCATCGGGCAAAAGGCTACAGAAATTGCTCAAACTCTCCAAGGAAAGGACAGTCAAACTATTCAGGAAGTCCTTGAACTTTATTCTAAAAGCAGTGATATTAAGGGAGATGTTAAGGGAGATATGACTCAGGATAAGTTGGAAGTCAATGATAATCTTCCCATTGATAAACAACGACAAACGGCTTCCTTGGTTATTGAGGAAAGAAAAGTTCAAACTAAGGATGGTCAGACGATGACTTTGCAATTTTTGGCATCTATGGATTTGCAGAAAGAAGCAGAAGACATCAGTCTTCAATTTCTGCCTTATACTTTATTAGCGTCTTTCATCATTTCGCTCCTCATCGCCTTTATCTATGCTAGAACCATTGTTGCTCCTATTTTGGAAATCAAACGAGTGACTCGACGGATGATGGATTTGGATGCAGAAGTGAGATTGCGCGTGAATTCTAAGGATGAAATTGGCGATCTTAAAGAACAAATCAACAGCCTTTATCAGCATCTCTTGACTGTGATTGCAGATTTGCATGAGAAAAACGAGGACATTCTCCAGCTGGAAAAAATGAAGGTTGAGTTTTTGCGAGGTGCTTCCCACGAACTGAAAACACCTCTAGCTAGTCTAAAGATTCTTCTGGAGAATATGAAAGCCAATATTGGACGCTATAAAGATCGTGATCATTATCTGGGAATTTCTTTGGGTATTGTGGATGATTTGACTCACCACGTTCAGCAAATCTTATCCCTTTCTTCAGTGCAGGAGTTGCGAGATAAGAAAGAAGAAATCAACCTTCTTGAAATGACAGATTTTCTCTTAAAGGATTATGATTTATTAGCCAAAGAGAGGGAAATCTCAGTCGTGAATCAACTGACTGACCAACAAACTTATCTAAATCCTTCGGTACTAAAGCTGATTCTTTCCAATATTATCAGTAATGCTGTGAAACATTCTGTCCAAGGTGGCTATCTAAAAATTGGTGAAAAAAATGGTTGGATATTTATAGAGAACGCCTGTACATCTGAGGAGCAAGATAAATTTGAACAATCCTTCACGTCCTCTAGTCGACAAAGTAAGGGAGCTGGCTTGGGACTCTTCGTCGTTAAAAGTTTATTGGAAAATGAAGAAATTGACTATCGATTTGAAAGATATGATGATCACTTGGTATTTCACATGAACCTGCCTTAGACCAATTAGGAAAAGGTTTACATATTTTAAAATAGAAGAAATTCAATCTAAAGTATGGGAAAAACTAGCTTTTTTTGCTAAAAAGTGATAAAATGAACAATGTAAATGGGATGTCCCATAAAAATATACAGGAGGCCTGATAAAATGGCAATCGTTTCAGCAGAAAAATTTGTCCAAGCAGCTCGTGACAACGGTTATGCAGTTGGTGGATTTAACACAAACAACCTTGAGTGGACTCAAGCTATCTTGCGCGCAGCAGAAGCTAAAAAAGCTCCAGTTTTGATCCAAACTTCAATGGGTGCTGCTAAATACATGGGTGGTTACAAAGTTGCTCGCAACTTGATCGCTAACCTTGTTGAATCAATGGGTATCACTGTACCAGTAGCTATCCACCTTGACCACGGTCACTACGAAGATGCACTTGAGTGTAT
>CAUSCX010000049.1:0-11972 GCA_963530385.1 uncultured Streptococcus sp.
GATACACTCGTATCCTTAAAACTGAACCACGTCGTGGTGATGCAGCGCCAATGGCAATCATCGAATTAGTATAAAATCATCAATTTTGTTGAGTGTTATGATGATGGGGTCTTGTGCTCTTAGTCTAGCTCTGGTCTACCGCTAGGACTTATGTCCTAGCGGGAACACTCATCATAAGATGATAAGGTAGACGCTTGTTTACGAAATTGTTTTTTACTTAAGAACAATTTCGTAAGCAGGCGTTTTTGAGTATTTTATTAAGAAATATGCTATACTATTGAAAAAGAAAATCGACAATGTTCATTTTTTCAAAAATATTCTATAAAGAGCTTATGAGCCAATATATTATCAGTTTCAAGTTCTAAACTAGCGACTTGGTAAAAAATATTAGCCTGGTACAAGATCAACTAAGAGATTTTTTTAGGGTTTCAACTTGGATAATTGTTCACTATTAAGTGATTTAGTTACTCTATCCCCCTTTTTCATTTTATTTTTGTCCAAAATGGATATCGTTCTGTGTTAGAAACGGAGTTTAATCATGAAAGCTATTATTACTGTTGTTGGTAAAGATAAATCTGGAATTGTTGCAGGTGTTGCGACAAAAATTGCTGAATTAGGCTTAAATATTGATGATATCTCACAAACAGTCTTAGACGAATTCTTTACTATGATGGCTGTGGTATCTAGTGATAAAAAACAAGATTTTACTCATCTTAGAAACGAATTTGAGGTTTTTGGTCAGACTTTGAATGTCAAAATCAATATTCAAAGTGCTGCTATTTTTGATGCTATGTACAATATCTAGGAGGTATTTATGGATATTAGACAAGTTACCGAAACAATCGCAATGATTGAGGAGCAAAACTTCGACATTAGAACCATTACCATGGGGATTTCCCTTTTGGACTGTATCGATCCAGATATCAATCGTGCTGCAGACAAAATATATGAAAAGATTACTACAAAAGCAGCTAATTTAGTAGCTGTTGGGGATGAAATTGCGGCTGAGTTAGGAATTCCTATTGTGAATAAACGTGTGTCAGTAACTCCAATTTCCTTGATTGGTGCTGCTACCGATGCAACGGATTATGTAGTCTTAGCTAAAGCACTGGATAAAGCTGCGAAAGAAATTGGTGTTGACTTCATTGGTGGTTTTTCAGCCTTGGTACAAAAGGGTTATCAAAAAGGTGATGAAACCCTTATCAACTCCATTCCTCGTGCTTTGGCAGAAACGGATAAGGTTTGTTCATCTGTAAATATCGGTTCTACCAAATCGGGCATCAATATGACTGCAGTAGCGGATATGGGACGCATTATCAAGGAAACAGCTTCTTTATCTGATATGGGGGCGGCTAAATTGGTTGTATTTGCCAACGCGGTAGAGGACAATCCTTTTATGGCAGGCGCTTTTCATGGTGTTGGTGAAGCAGATGTCATCATCAATGTCGGTGTTTCTGGTCCAGGTGTTGTTAAACGTGCCTTGGAAAAGGTTCGTGGTCAGAGCTTTGATGTTGTTGCTGAAACTGTTAAAAAGACAGCCTTCAAGATTACCCGCATTGGTCAATTAGTCGGTCAAATGGCTAGTGAGCGACTTGGAGTTGATTTTGGAATTGTCGATCTGAGTTTGGCTCCAACTCCAGCAGTGGGTGATTCTGTAGCCCGTGTCCTTGAAGAAATGGGGCTAGAGATAGTTGGGACTCATGGAACGACTGCTGCCTTGGCTCTCTTGAACGATCAAGTTAAAAAAGGCGGAGTTATGGCTTGCAACCAAGTTGGTGGTTTGTCAGGTGCTTTCATCCCAGTTTCTGAGGACGAGGGGATGATTGCTGCAGTGCAAAATGGCTCCCTTAATTTGGAAAAACTAGAAGCTATGACGGCTATCTGTTCAGTTGGTTTGGATATGATTGCCATTCCTGAAGATACACCTGCAGAAACGATTGCGGCAATGATTGCAGATGAAGCTGCTATCGGAGTCATCAATATGAAAACAACTGCTGTACGTATTATTCCAAAAGGAAAAGAAGGAGATATGATCGAATTTGGTGGCCTTCTAGGAACGGCTCCAGTCATGAAAGTTAACGGTGCCTCGTCTGTTGACTTCATTGCACGTGGAGGGCAAATCCCGGCTCCAATCCATAGTTTTAAAAATTAAAAAGAAGTGGAATCTGTTTAAGTTGGATTTAAGGATAGAACTGTATACTACTATCATTAAATAAAGACCTCCTAACTTTATTTAATTAAAATCCTAACTTTTTCATAATAATCTCCTACAAAAGTCACTCTTTGGAGTGACTTTTGTTTTATATCAAGAGAAAATAAAGAAAGTAGCATGTTCAAATTTGTAAATTTGTTCAAAAATAAGATGATTTAAAGGATAAAACCAGTTTTTTCATTCTGTAAAATGGGCTAAAACCTTGCTATTATTGGCTTTTTGAAAAATTATGGTATAATAGTAGTAGTTTTAATAGATGGAGTTGAATTTTGAAAAAACGCTTTCGTGTAAAAAAAGAGAAAGATTTTAGTGCAATATTTAAAAAAGGTGAGAGTTTTGCTAATCGTAAATTTGTTATTTATCGATTAGAAAATAATGAACAGCATTTTCGAGTTGGCCTATCTGTCAGTAAAAAATTAGGAAACGCTGTCACGAGGAATCAGATCAAGAGAAGAATTCGCCATATTCTGATTGAACATAAAAATCAGCTGGTTGAAAATGTAGATTTTGTTGTGATTGCTCGAAAAGGTGTTGAAATCTTGGACTACGCGGAAATGGAAAAAAATCTACTTCACGTATTAAAGTTATCAAAGATTTACCAGGAAGGAAATGGGAGTGAAAAAGAAATTACAGTTGACTAGCTTAATGGTGCTTGCTTTATTTGTAATGAGCGCCTGCACGGCTAGTGGTACGACGAGTGAGATTACAGCTGAATCAACAGATTTTTGGAGTAAATTTGTTTATTTTTTTGCTGAAATCATTCGCTTTTTATCATTTGATACAAGTATTGGTCTGGGGATTATTTTATTTACCCTTCTAATCAGAACCATTCTTTTACCAGTCTTTCAGATACAAATGGTGGCATCTAGAAAGATGCAAGAAGTACAACCACTGGTTAAGGAGTTGCGAGAACGTTATCCGGGACGGGATATGGAGAGCCGTACCAAGTTGGATCAAGAAATGCGTCAGTTGTTCAAGCAACATGGTGTCAAACAGTCAGCTTCTCTTTGGCCAATCTTAATCCAAATGCCAGTCTTGTTGGCCTTGTTCCAAGCTTTGAGTAGGGTAGAATTTCTAAAAACGGGTCATTTCTTATGGATTAACCTTGGTGGTGTTGATACGACTTTCGTTTTGCCTATTTTGGCAGCTATCTTTACTTTCCTTAGCACCTGGTTATCCAATAAGGCCATGGTTGAGAAAAATGGCGCCATGACAGGAATGATGTATGCAATGCCAGTCATGATTTTCTTCTTTGCCATGTATTCACCAAGTGGGGTTGCCTTATACTGGGCGGTATCCAATGCTTATCAGGTGCTCCAAACCTATTTGCTCAACAATCCATTCAAGATTATTGCAGAGCGTGAGGCGGGAGTACAGGCTAAGAAGGATTTAGAAATCAAGAAGAGAAAAGCTCTCAAGAAAGCACAGAAAAAGAAAAAGTAAGGAGGAATCTTGTAATGGTATTATTTACAGGTTCAACTGTTGAGGAAGCGATCCAAACGGGATTGAAGGAATTGGGGATTCCTAGAATGAAGGCGCATATTAAGGTTGTCTCAAGGGAGAAAAAAGGTTTCTTTGGCCTTTTTGGGAAGAAACCAGCGCAAGTTGATATCGAAGCAATTAGTGAGACAACTGTTGTGAAGGCAAATCAGCAAGCAGTCAAAGGAGTTCCAAAGGAAGTTAATGCTAAGAACGAACCCGTTAAGTCTGTTAGTGAGGCAACAGTAGACTTAGGTCATGTTGTTGAAGCAATCAAGAAAATCGAGGAAGAAGGACAAGGGATCTCTGAAGAGGTTAAGGCCGAAATTCTAAAAAATGAGAAAGAGGCTAGTACAATTTTAGAGGAGACTGGTCATATTGCCATTCTAAAAGATTTACTGCCAGAAGAATCTAAAGAGCAGGAAGAAGTCGAGCAGAATGATGATTTAGAAAATCTAGGTTTGAAGATTGAACCGACCTATGATATTGACCAGGTGGTCGAAGAAGTGACCAACTATGTTCAAGGTATTATTGATGATATGGATGTTGAGGGAGCAATTTCAAGTACCTCAAATCGCCGTTCTATCAATATGCAAATTGATACTAATGAACCGGGCCGTATTATCGGTTACCATGGTAAGGTTTTGAAATCTCTCCAGCTTTTAGCGCAAAATTATCTTTATAACCGCTATTCAAGAACCTTCTATATTACCATCAATGTTAATGATTATGTAGAACACCGTGCAGAAGTCTTGCAGAGCTATGCACAGAAGTTAGCTACACGTGTCCTAGAAGAGGGGCGTAGTCAGGTGACTGATCCAATGTCTAGTAGCGAACGTAAAATCATCCATCGTATTATTTCACGTATGGAGGGTGTCACTAGTTATTCAGAAGGTGATGAACCAAATCGTTACGTTGTGGTTGATACAGAATAATCAAAGCAAAATCAGGGGCATCCTGATTTTTTGCTAGCTAAGGGAGGTTGATCTTATGTTGAATACAATGAGAGAATATCTAGCTTTCTCTGGTTTACAGTATCAAAAACCCGAGAAGGCAGGTCAAGAAGCTGAAAAAATGCTTTATTTGAGGAGTAAGGGGCAGGAGGCCAGAAAGGTCTTTACACACTTAGCCAAGGCTTTTCAAGAAAGACATCCAGAATGGGATATCCAAGGGACGAGTCAGTGGATGAATCAAGCCCAACGTTTGCGACCGCATTTCTGGGCCTATCTACAGCGTGAGGGAGAAGTGACAGAGCCTATGTTGGCTCTTCGTTTATATGGAAGCCCTTCTGATTTTGGAGTTTCACTAGAAGTGAGTTTTATAGAACGTAAGAAGGATGATAAAACTTTAGACAAACAGGCCAAGGTCCTAGAAGTTCCAGTGGTAGACGGAATTTACTATTTAGTCTACTCAAATGGAGAAAGTCACAAGATGGAGGCTACTGAGGAAAATCGTCAAATTTTAAGAGAAAAATTATCCCATCAGGAAGTCCGCAAAGTTTTAGTTAAATCGGATGTTCCAGTGACAGACAGACAATCTCTAGACAAGTTTTTAGATGAATTAGATAAATCTTTTGAAAAACTATTACCTTACTATCAAGCAACTAGAAATTAGTATAATCGATTGATTCATTTTATAGTAAATTGTTTTATTGCTATTCTAGATATTTTTTCATATAATAGTAAAATAAGATGCGTGATAGACCTATCACCTCAAAGAGAAAGGAAATTCTATGTCAAATCTATCTGTTAATGCGATTCGTTTTCTAGGTATTGACGCTATCAATAAAGCGAACTCAGGTCACCCAGGGGTGGTTATGGGAGCTGCACCGATGGCATATAGCCTATTCACTAAAGAACTTCGTATCAATCCAGCTCATCCAAACTGGATTAACCGCGACCGTTTCATTCTTTCAGCTGGTCACGGATCAATGCTTCTTTATGCCCTTCTTCACCTTTCAGGATTTGAAGATGTGAGCATGGATGAAGTGAAGAGCTTCCGTCAATGGGGTTCTAAAACACCAGGTCACCCAGAATTTGGTCATACAGCAGGAGTTGATGCAACAACAGGTCCTCTAGGACAAGGGATTGCGACTGCGACAGGTTTTGCACAAGCAGAACGTTTCCTTGCAGCTAAGTACAATCGTGAAGATTATAACATCTTTGACCACTACACTTACGTTATCTGTGGAGATGGTGACTTGATGGAAGGTGTCTCAAGTGAAGCTGCTTCTTATGCAGGCTTGCAAAAGCTTGACAAGTTGGTTGTTCTTTATGATTCAAATGATATCAACTTGGATGGTGAGACAAAAGATTCTTTCACAGAAAGTGTCCGCGATCGTTACAATGCTTATGGTTGGCATACAGCCTTGGTAGAAGATGGAACAGACTTAGAAGCTATTCATGCTGCTATCGAAGAAGCTAAGGCTTCAGAAAAACCATCTTTGATCGAAGTGAAAACTGTTATTGGTTATGGTTCTCCAAATAAACAAGGGACTAATGCCGTACACGGTGCTCCTCTTGGTGCAGACGAAACTGCTGCAACTCGCCAAGCCCTTGGTTGGGACTACGAACCATTTGAAATCCCAGCAGAAGTTTATGCTGATTTCAAAGAAAATGTTGCAGACCGTGGTGCATCAGCATACGAAGCATGGACAAAACTAGTCGCAGATTACAAAGAAGCTCACCCAGAACTTGCTGCAGAAGTGGAAGCAATCATCGAAGGGCGCGATCCAGTTGAATTGACTCCAGAAGACTTCCCAGCTTTAGAAAATGGCTTCTCTCAAGCAACTCGTAACTCAAGTCAGGATGCTTTGAATGTTGTAGCTGCTAAATTGCCAACCTTCCTCGGTGGATCAGCTGACCTTGCTCATTCAAATATGACTTACATCAAAACTGATGGACTTCAAGATGATGCAAATCGCTTAAATCGTAACATCCAGTTTGGTGTTCGTGAATTTGCAATGGGTACTGTCTTGAACGGAATGGCTCTTCACGGTGGACTTCGTGTTTATGGTGGAACTTTCTTCGTATTCTCAGACTATCTTAAAGCAGCGGTTCGATTGTCAGCTCTACAAGGTCTTCCTGTAACTTATGTCTTCACCCACGATTCAATCGCAGTCGGAGAAGATGGTCCAACTCATGAACCAATTGAGCACTTGGCAGGTCTTCGTGCGATTCCAAACCTCAATGTTTTCCGTCCAGCAGATGCGCGTGAAACTCAAGCAGCTTGGTATCAAGCAGTGAAGAGCGAGAAAACACCAACTGTTCTTGTCTTGACTCGTCAAAACTTGACTGTTGAAGAAGGAACAGACTTTGACAAGGTTGCGAAAGGTGCTTATGTTGTCTATGAAAATGCAACTGACTTTGACACTATTTTGATTGCGACTGGTTCAGAGGTTAATCTGGCTGTTGCAGCTGCTAAAGAATTGGCAAGTCAAGGTGGCAAAGTTCGCGTAGTCAGCATGCCATCTACAGATATATTTGACGCACAAGATGCAGCCTACAAAGAAGAAATCTTACCAAATGCAGTTCGTCGCCGTGTAGCAGTTGAAATGGGAGCAACTCAAAACTGGTATAAATACGTTGGTCTTGATGGAGCAGTTCTTGGTATTGATACCTTTGGAGCATCTGCCCCAGCACCAAAAGTTTTAGCAGAATATGGATTTACAGTTGAAAACTTAGTAGAACTTGTAAACAACTTGAAATAAGAAAAATCAGGGCATTTGCTCTGGTTTTTTATTGACCTAAAATCAAGGTGCAATCTTGTAAAAACAAGTGAAATTTGATATAGTAGTTTTATCTGAATTACAAAGGAGAAAAAATAATGGGTGGGAATTTAACATTCTTGATTATGCTTGTTTTGATGTTCGGCTTGATGTTCTTCATGCAACGTTCTCAAAAAAAACAAGCTGAAAAACGTATGGAGAGCCTCAACAAACTTCAAAAAGGCTACGAAGTAATCACTATCGGTGGTCTCTACGGTACAGTCGACGAAGTTGATACTGAAAACAAAACGATTGTACTTGATGTAGACGGAGTATACTTGACTTTCGAATTAGGTGCAATTAGAACAGTTTTGCCAGTCAAAGAAGCTGTCACACCTGAAGGTGCAGTTATCGAAGAAGGCAGTGCTATTGAAGAATAAAACGGGGTGGAATGCATTCCCGTTTTTCTATAAATGAGAGGAACAATGATGAAAAAAGTTGTCTTTGTCTGTCTTGGCAATATTTGCCGTAGTCCTATGGCGGAATTTGTAATGAAATCCCTGACCGATAAATATGAGATTCAAAGTCGTGCGACTTCTTCCTGGGAACACGGTAATCCAATCCACAAAGGGACGCAAGGCATCTTTCGAAGTCATGGCGTTCCTTATGATACTTCAAAAACTTCCCAACAAATTTCTAAAAAAGATTTTGAGTATTTTGACTATATCATTGGGATGGATGAGTCTAATCTCGCTGATTTGCGTGAGATGTGTCCACAGGATCAACAATACAAGATACAGCCTTTTGCATCTGAAAGCGTTCCAGATCCCTGGTATACAGGTGATTTTGAAGAAACTTATGACCGAGTTTTAACTGGTTGCCAGGATTGGTTAAGTCGCTTAGAAAATGAGAGTGAACATGGAAAATTTAAAAAAACTCTATGAAAAATATAGTGTCTATTTAACACGTCCCCGTTTAGAAATTGCGACAGTGATCGTCAGTGTTGTCTGTGCAGGTCTCGTATTTCTGACCAATCTTCCAAAACAGGGCGTTCTTAAGCTGGATAACGATGCTATTATTTATGACGGGAGCCTAGTTCGTGGTAAGATGAATGGTCAGGGCACTGTTACCTTCTCAAACGGTGATACCTATACTGGAGAATTTAGCAATGGTGCCTTCAATGGTAAAGGTACCTACCAAGCTAAAGCAGGTTGGGTATATGAGGGAGACTTTGTAAATGGCCAAGCTGAAGGAAAAGGAAAACTGACTACCGAACAAGAAGTAGTCTATGAAGGGGACTTCAAACAAGGTTTATTTCAACAAGCACAATAACCTCCTCCTAGAAGGAGGTATTCTTCCGGAATAACAGAAAGCGCTTACATGGAAATAAAAACGGCTTACAAGACTGTTTTACAACTAAGTTTGTGAAAAATAAAACTTTTATGGAATAATTCACAAACTTTAAGTAAAAAAGTGCATGTGTGGGTATATTTGAAATTGTTTTCACAAACAAATAAAAAAAGTTTGTGAAATGTCTATGAAACTGTTTACAAACGTTTAAAAAAGAGTTATAATAAACTTGTGAAAAAATTAACAAAGGACTTACAATCCTTGAAAGCTATGGAGGAAAATATGGCTGATAAAAAAACTGTAACACCAGAAGAAAAGAAACTCGCTGCTGAAAAGCATGTCGATGGTTTGGTGCAAAAAGCTTTAGTTGCCCTTGAAGAAATGCGTAAGCTCGACCAAGATCAAGTCGATTATATCGTAGCAAAAGCTTCAGTTGCAGCACTTGATGCTCACGGAGAATTGGCTTTACATGCCTTTGAAGAAACAGGACGTGGAGTATTTGAAGATAAAGCAACTAAAAACCTATTTGCTTGTGAGCACGTAGTAAACAACATGCGCCACACTAAAACAGTTGGTGTTATCGAAGAAGATGATGTAACAGGATTGACTCTTATCGCCGAACCAGTTGGTGTTGTTTGTGGTATCACTCCAACAACAAACCCTACTTCAACAGCAATCTTTAAAGCGTTGATTTCATTGAAGACTCGTAATCCTATTGTCTTTGCATTCCACCCATCAGCTCAAGAATCATCAGCTCACGCAGCTCAAATCGTTCGTGATGCAGCGATTAAAGCAGGTGCTCCTGAAAACTGTGTACAGTGGATTACTGAACCATCTATGGAAGCAACTAGCGCATTGATGAACCACGAAGGTGTTGCAACAATCCTTGCAACAGGTGGTAATGCCATGGTTAAAGCGGCATACTCATGTGGTAAACCAGCTCTTGGGGTGGGTGCCGGAAACGTACCAGCATATGTTGAAAAATCAGCTAACATCCGCCAAGCTGCTCACGATATTGTAATGTCTAAATCATTTGATAACGGTATGGTCTGTGCATCTGAACAAGCGGTTATCATTGATAAAGAAATTTACGATGAATTTGTAGCAGAGTTCAAATCTTACCACACTTACTTTGTAAACAAAAAAGAAAAAGCTCTTCTTGAAGAGTTCTGCTTCGGCGTAAAAGCAAATAGCAAAAACTGTGCTGGTGCAAAATTGAACGCTGACATCGTTGGTAAACCAGCAACTTGGATTGCAGAACAAGCAGGATTTACTGTTCCAGAAGGAACAAACATTCTTGCTGCAGAATGTAAAGAAGTTGGTGAAAACGAGCCATTGACTCGTGAAAAATTGTCACCAGTTATCGCAGTTTTGAAATCTGAAAGCCGTGAAGATGGTATTGCTAAAGCTCGTCAAATGGTTGAATTTAACGGTCTTGGGCACTCAGCAGCCATCCACACAGCTGACGAAGAATTGACTAAAGAATTTGGTAAAGCTGTTAAAGCTATTCGTGTTATCTGTAACTCACCTTCTACTTTCGGTGGTATCGGGGACGTTTACAATGCCTTCTTGCCATCATTGACACTCGGATGTGGTTCTTACGGACGTAACTCAGTTGGGGATAACGTTAGCGCCATTAACCTCTTGAACATCAAAAAAGTCGGAAGACGGAGAAATAACATGCAATGGATGAAACTTCCTTCAAAAACATACTTTGAACGTGATTCAATTCAATATCTTCAAAAATGTCGTGACGTTGAACGTGTCATGATCGTTACTGACCATGCCATGGTAGAGCTTGGTTTCCTTGATCGTATCATCGAACAACTTGACCTTCGTCGCAATAAGGTTGTTTACCAAATCTTTGCAGATGTAGAACCAGATCCAGATATCACTACAGTTGAACGTGGTACTGAGATTATGCGCTCTTTCAAACCAGATACAATCATCGCTCTTGGTGGTGGATCACCAATGGATGCTGCTAAAGTAATGTGGCTCTTCTACGAACAACCAGAAGTGGACTTCCGTGACCTTGTACAAAAATTCATGGATATCCGTAAACGTGCCTTCAAATTCCCATTGCTTGGTAAGAAGACTAAATTCATCGCGATCCCAACTACATCTGGTACAGGATCTGAAGTAACTCCATTTGCCGTTATCTCTGATAAAGCAAACAACCGTAAATACCCAATCGCTGACTACTCATTGACACCAACTGTGGCAATCGTAGACCCTGCTTTGGTATTGACAGTTCCTGGATTTGTAGCCGCTGATACTGGTATGGACGTATTGACTCACGCAACTGAAGCTTACGTATCACAAATGGCTAGTGATTACACTGATGGTCTTGCTCTTCAAGCAATCAAACTTGTATTCGAAAACCTTGAAAGCTCAGTTAAGAATGCAGACTTCCACTCACGTGAGAAAATGCATAACGCTTCAACAATCGCTGGTATGGCCTTTGCGAATGCCTTCCTAGGTATTTCTCACTCAATGGCTCACAAGATTGGTGCGCAATTCCACACAGTTCACGGACGTACAAATGCAATCTTGCTTCCATACGTTATCCGTTACAACGGTACTCGCCCAGCTAAGACAGCTACATGGCCTAAGTACAACTACTACCGTGCAGACGAGAAATATCAAGATATTGCTCGTATGCTTGGACTTCCAGCTTCTACACCAGAAGAAGGGGTTGAATCTTACGCAAAAGCTGTTTACGAACTTGGTGAGAGCGTAGGTATCCAAATGAATTTTAAAGCACAAGGAATCGATGAAAAAGAATGGAAAGAACATTCTCGTGAATTGGCCTTCCTTGCTTATGAAGACCAATGTTCACCTGCCAACCCACGTCTTCCAATGGTTGACCATATGCAAGAAATCATCGAAGATGCTTACTATGGTTACAAAGAAAGACCAGGACGCCGTAAATAATTGATTATCAGCCAAAACCGAGGGGAAACCTCGGTTTTTTATGATTAGAGAATATGTTTTTATTAAGAAATGCATAGAATTGGAGTAGGCTGCAAGGTTAAGTAAAGAAATGAAAATATTACCAAAGCTTATCAGAAAAACAAGGCCAGCGCTTGCAATTTAACTTAAATAGTTATATAATAAAATTGTTGAAAGGTGATTTGTAGTGATTCAAGTTACTCTTTTCACAATAAAATTTTCATGATTTTCATAAGGAGGAAATCACTAATGGTAGTTAAAGTTGGTATTAAC
>CAUSCX010000050.1:0-11774 GCA_963530385.1 uncultured Streptococcus sp.
GTAAAGGAACTGGTGCTGGTAGCGACTTCTTGGGTTGGTTGGACCTTCCTGAAAATTATGACCGTGAAGAATTTGACCGCATCTTGAAAGCTGCAGAACAAATCAAAGCAGACAGCGATGTTTTGGTCGTGATCGGTATCGGTGGATCATACCTTGGAGCGAAAGCTGCCATTGACTTCTTGAACCACCATTTTGCAAACTTGCAAACAAAAGAAGAACGTAAAGCACCACAAATCCTTTACGCTGGAAATTCAATCTCATCTACTTACCTTGCTGACTTGGTAGAGTACGTTTCAGATAAAGATTTCTCAGTAAACGTGATTTCTAAATCAGGTACAACAACTGAACCAGCGATCGCTTTCCGTGTCTTCAAAGAACTTTTGGTTAAGAAATACGGACAAGAAGAAGCTAACAAACGTATCTACGCAACAACTGACCGCCAAAAAGGTGCTGTTAAGGTTGAAGCAGACGCTAACGGTTGGGAAACATTTGTTGTTCCAGATGATATCGGTGGACGCTTCTCAGTATTGACAGCAGTTGGATTGCTTCCAATCGCTGCATCAGGAGCTGACATCAAAGCCCTTATGGAAGGTGCTAACGCAGCTCGTAAAGACTACACTTCAGACAAACTTTCAGAAAACGAAGCTTACCAATATGCTGCAGTGCGTAACATCCTTTACCGTAAAGGCTATGCAACTGAAATCTTGGTAAACTACGAGCCATCACTTCAATACTTCTCAGAATGGTGGAAACAATTGGCTGGTGAATCAGAAGGAAAAGACCAAAAAGGTATCTACCCAACTTCAGCCAACTTCTCAACTGACTTGCACTCATTGGGTCAATTTATCCAAGAAGGAACTCGTATCATGTTTGAAACAGTTGTCCGTGTTGACAAACCACGTAAGAACGTGATTATCCCTACTTTGGAAGAAGATCTTGATGGACTTGGCTACCTCCAAGGAAAAGACGTTGACTTCGTAAACAAAAAAGCGACTGACGGTGTTCTTCTTGCCCATACTGATGGTGACGTACCAAACATGTACGTAACTCTTCCTGAGCAAGATGCCTTCACTCTTGGTTACACAATCTACTTCTTCGAATTGGCTATCGCTCTTTCAGGTTACTTGAATGCCATCAACCCATTTGACCAACCGGGTGTTGAAGCTTACAAACGCAACATGTTTGCCCTTCTTGGTAAACCAGGATTTGAAGAATTGAGCAAAGAACTTAATGCTCGTCTATAATAGAGCTGAAAAGAGTGGTTTTACCACTCTTTTTGCTTTTTCTCGAAAAGAGAAATTGGACTCTGGCGAGACTTGTGATATAATATAGAGAGCGAAAAGGCAGATGCCTAGAGACTTTATAGGAGAAGATATGTCAAAAGATATTCGTGTGCGTTATGCACCAAGTCCAACAGGACTATTACACATCGGTAATGCCCGTACAGCATTGTTTAACTATTTGTATGCACGCCACCATGGTGGAACTTTTATCATCCGTATCGAAGATACTGACCGCAAACGTCATGTCGAAGACGGAGAACGTTCACAGCTTGAAAACCTTCGTTGGTTAGGCATGGACTGGGATGAAAGTCCAGAGACTCATGAAAACTACCGCCAGTCTGAGCGTTTGGAACTTTATCAAAAATACATTGACCAACTCTTAGCTGAAGGGAAAGCCTACAAATCTTACGTTACAGAAGAAGAGTTGGCAGCTGAACGCGAACGCCAAGAAGCAGCAGGTGAAACACCTCGTTACATTAACGAATACCTTGGCATGAGCGAGGAAGAAAAAGCAGCTTATGTTGCAGAACGTGAAGCCGCAGGTGTTATCCCAACTGTGCGTTTAGCAGTGAATGAGTCTGGTATCTATAAGTGGCATGATATGGTCAAAGGTGATATCGAATTTGAAGGTGGCAATATCGGTGGTGACTGGGTTATCCAAAAGAAAGATGGCTACCCAACTTACAACTTTGCCGTTGTCATCGACGACCACGATATGCAAATTTCTCACGTTATCCGTGGAGATGACCACATTGCCAACACACCAAAACAGCTTATGGTTTATGAAGCGCTTGGTTGGGAAGCTCCAGAGTTCGGTCACATGACTTTGATTATTAACTCTGAAACTGGTAAGAAGTTGTCTAAACGTGACACCAATACCCTTCAGTTCATCGAAGATTACCGTAAGAAGGGCTACCTTCCAGAAGCAGTCTTTAACTTTATCGCTCTTCTTGGCTGGAACCCTGGTGGGGAAGATGAAATCTTCTCTCGTGAAGAACTCATCAAGCTCTTTGATGAAAACCGTCTTAGTAAGTCTCCAGCAGCCTTCGACCAGAAGAAACTTGATTGGATGAGCAATGACTATATCAAGAATGCAGACCTCGAGACTATTTTTGAAATGGCAAAACCATTCCTTGAAGAAGCAGGACGTTTGACAGACAAGGCTAAAAAATTGGTGGAACTCTACAAACCACAAATGAAGTCAGTGGACGAAATCGTTCCATTGACAGACCTTTTCTTCTCAGACTTCCCAGAATTGACAGAAGCTGAACGAGAAGTGATGGCTGGTGAAACTGTTCCGACTGTACTTGAGGCCTTTAAGGCGAAACTTGAGTCTATGTCAGACGACGAGTTTGTGGTGGAAAACATCTTCCCACAAATCAAAGCAGTTCAAAAAGAAACTGGTATCAAAGGGAAGAACCTCTTCATGCCAATCCGTATTGCCGTTTCAGGGGAGATGCACGGACCAGAACTACCAGAAACCATCTACTTACTTGGTCGTGAAAAATCAATCCAACACATCGAAAAAATGTTGGCAGAAATTGCAAAATAAGCTAAGTTCCGACTACTTTTGGCTATAGTAATTGTAGAACTTAGTTCAGAGAGAATCGCATGGTTCTCTCTTTTTTATTGTCAAAGTAGAATCATATTCAATTAAATGTTTAGGTGGTGCTTTAAAAAGAGTTCTTTTTACATGTACTTATTTGAAAATGCAAAAGTTTTAGTGTATAATATTAAGTGACAGGGCAGGGAAAGAAGTCAGTGATATGGTAAAATTCTTTACAAACAGACTCGAATTAGCCCAGACATCGTCTATGTTGTTTGTTGAGTCGACTTATTTTTTCTTTGCGTTTTGCTGGACACAGGAAGAAATTCATGAGTTCATGCAACTATCATCCATAACGATGCCTTCGTTTTCGATTCGAGGTTTATATGCGAGACTTTAGATTTAGATGTATATCTTACTAGAGGTGCATATTTTTCTCTTTCTTCTCCCAAAAATAGAAAGAAATCGACCTTGCTCTGTTTACCTTGCGTTAAGCAAGGTTTTTTTGTGGAATAGTACTGGGCGATTTACGATTTTTCTATCAAGTGGTATAATATTAACTATCCTGATGAATTGAGGAAATCAAATGAAAGAATTTAACAAATCAATCAAATTAGAGCATGTGGCTTATGATATTCGTGGACCAGTTCTTGAGGAAGCCATGCGTATGCGAGCAAATGGAGAAAAAATCCTCCGTTTGAATACAGGGAACCCAGCTGAGTTTGGCTTTACAGCACCTGATGAAGTTATCCATGATTTGATTATGAATGCGCGTGATAGTGAAGGTTATTCAGATTCAAAAGGTATCTTTTCAGCCCGCAAAGCTATTATGCAGTACTGTCAGCTCAAAAAATTCCCAAATGTAGGTATTGATGATATCTACCTTGGAAATGGTGTTAGTGAGTTGATTGTCATGTCCATGCAAGGTCTCTTGGACAATGGCGATGAAGTCTTGGTTCCTATGCCTGACTATCCTCTCTGGACAGCTGCAGTTAGCTTGGCTGGAGGAAATGCCGTTCACTACGTCTGTGATGAAGAAGCGGAATGGTATCCAGACCTAGATGACATTAAGTCTAAGATTAGTTCAAATACTAAGGCTATTGTTTTGATCAATCCGAATAACCCAACAGGGGCTCTCTATCCTAAAGAGCTCTTACTAGATATCATCGAGATTGCTCGTCAAAATGACTTGATTATCTTTGCGGATGAAATTTACGACCGTATGGTTATGGACGGCAATGTCCACACACCAGTAGCTAGTCTAGCACCAGATCTTTTCTGTGTCAGCATGAATGGTCTGTCTAAATCTCACCGTATCGCTGGTTTCCGTGTAGGTTGGATGGTCTTGTCTGGGCCTAAACATCATGTAAAGGGCTATATTGAAGGTCTCAACATGCTTTCAAACATGCGCCTTTGTTCCAACGTCTTGGCTCAACAGGTCGTTCAAACCTCGCTTGGTGGTCACCAATCGGTGGACGAATTACTCTTGCCAGGTGGTCGTATCTACGAGCAACGAAACTTTATTTATAATGCCATTCAAGATATTCCAGGTTTGTCAGCTGTCAAACCCAAGGCTGGTCTTTATATCTTCCCTAAAATTGACCGCAATATGTACCGTATCGATGATGATGAGCAGTTTGTCCTTGATTTCTTGAAGCAAGAAAAGGTGCTTTTGGTTCATGGACGAGGATTTAACTGGAAAGAGCCAGATCACTTCCGTATCGTTTATCTGCCACGTGTAGATGAGTTAGCCCAAATTCAAGAAAAGATGACCCGTTTCTTGAAACAGTATCGTAGATAAGAACGATCTAGGTTTCGAGTACAATCAGCAAATTTTATCTCAGAGAAATCAAATGTTTTGATGATTTTAACATTGTTTCTCTGAGTTTTTTCATATTTTTAAAAAATGTATTGATTATCTGCAATATCCTAAGAAGTTTGAATTTGTTGATTTAGATAATGAAGTATCTGCGATTGAACTTCTTTAATGTTGTGCATATAAATAAAAATGAAGCAAGAGTGTAAAATTGAATGTGATAGGGGAGACGAATAAAATGTTAACTATGAAAGAGATTCTTGAGGAATTTGAGGAAAGTCCTAATGATATTAAATTCCTTAAATTTAACAAAAAAATAACGGATAGTATAGAAAGACCACAAGAACTAAAGTTTATCTTAGAATATTTTTCTTATGTAACTGTTAATGGTTATTTAAAAATCTTGGGGAATGATTCAGAGAATGGCTTCAGCTACTGTAATGAATTGTTTTCAAAATGTAATAATTCTAATCATTGTTTGATAGCTTATGATATCTTGGGAGGTCTATTTGCAATAAATATTGAAAAATTAAATTCAATAGAATATTTCGCTCCTGATACATTAGAATGGGAGGATTTAGAGATAGATTATAAGGAATTTTTATATTGGGTTACTACAAATCAGTTAGACACATTTTATCAAGAACTTATAGTACCAGATTTGTTAACATTAGATTTATCGCTTGAAAAAAATGAAGTTGTCTTGACCTATCCTTTTATTTGGTCAATGGAATACACTCCATCAGGTGCAGTTAGAAAAATAGTTCCCTTTAAAGAACTGTTAGAAATGAATGCTGATTTTTATAGACAGTTAAGGATGTGATAAATAAAGGGTACAATGCACTAAAAAGATATTTGAAATTAGTACATACAGACTTCCCCCAGCAAAAAAGCTGGAAACATTTGTCAGAGCTATTGACAAATGCAAAAGAATCAGATAGAATAGTAAAGTATGTTTAGTAACTGATCACTTTATAGCCGGCTAAACGAATACAAAATCTATGAGGAGGTATTCATCGTGAAACGTACTTATCAACCAAGTAAACTTCGTCGTGCGCGCAAACACGGATTCCGTAACCGTATGTCAACTAAAAACGGTCGTCGCGTATTGGCAGCTCGTCGTCGTAAAGGACGCAAAGTTTTGGCTGCATAATCCAAACGAATTCAACAAAGAAGTCAGTAGGAACTCGAGTCTACTGACTTTTGTTTTGCTCTAAAATAATAGTTTGTATAAGCTTTCTATTTTTCTATAATATTTCATATACTATATAAATGGAGAATATTTATGAAAAAATCAAAAGCTCTCTTACTAGGGGCTGGAATTTTGAGTGCTAGCTTCTTGATGGTAGCTTGTAGCTCGACACAGTTAAATGCATCTGATAAAACCTACTCTTATGTATTTGTTAACGATCCAGACACACTAGACGACATTACTTCGACACGTGGCTCGACATCCAGCATTACAACAAACTTGATTGATGGACTGTTGGAAAATGATAAGTATGGCAATCTGGTTCCTTCCGTTGAAAAATCTTGGCTTGACTCCAGGAACAGACAATGAAGTTAAAGAAAAACTTAGTCTAGCTACCTACAAGGAGTTGTTGGATGCGGCAGATAAAGAGAATGAAAATACGCAAACACGTTATGAAAAATTTGCCGAAGTTCAAGCTTGGTTGACAGATAATGCTCTCTTCCTACCAGTTCAAAGTGGAGGAGCTAATCCTATCTTCCGTAAGACTGTTCCATTTACAGCGGCCTTCTCATTTGTTGGACACAAAGGAGATGCGGACAACTACAAATATGCTGAATTGTAAAGGAACCTGTGACGGCTAAACAGTACCAAGAACTTTATGAAAATGGCAAAAAGAAAAAGCTAAGTCTAATAAAAAAACAAGAAGAGTTGGCTAGCCACATTCAATAGAAGAAGAGTATCCATAAAACTCCTAGTCTAATGTTTCGGCTAAAATACGGACTAGATTTATAAAAAAGGCATTACCGGAAGCTTATTGGTTCTGGTAATGCCTTTTCTTTATTCTTTCAAATGATATGAATAGCTGGCAACGACGACATCTTCGTGCCATCTAAGAGCATATTTTAATTTGAGGCTCATTTGATTGTGGAGGATATTTTGCCAAGGTTTGTTAGGGATAAATTGGGGTACTAGAACTGTAACCGTGTAGTTCTTTTTCTTGGCTTCTTGAGAGATTTTTCGAACATATCGAACTGTAGGTGTGATAATATCGCGATAGCTGGTATTAATGTTTTTTAGAGTAATATTTGGGAAGTAGTCGGAGAATTCTTGGAGGATTTCTTGGTCTTTTTCTTCGGTCTCCTTGGTAGAAATGTGCATGGCCAAAACTTCATCTCCTATGCTTTGAGCGTAATTAATCGCTCCGACGCTTACTCGAGTAACATTTCCCACTAAGACAAGGACGACATTGCCATCGTAGGTTTTCTTTTGAATTCCTTCATAAAGTCGAAGCTGTTTGGCCACTTTTTGGTAATGACTGTGGATAGACAAAAAGAGGAAGGTTAAGACTAGGATAATTGGGAAGAATGGCCAGATATCTCCAAGTCTGAAGAAGAGTAAGATAAGAACGATAGCATAACAAATGATGGCACCGAGGATATTTGCAAAAGCTGACTTCAAGAAATGAGAACCTTTTTCTTTTTTCCAGTGGCGAATCATACCTGTTTGAGAAAGTGCAAAAGGTACGAAAACTCCGATAGTATAGAGAGGAATCAAGCGTTCTGTATTTCCGTTGAAAATGAGCAGAAGAATCATAGCGCCAAAGGCTAAGGTCAAAATACCGTTTGAATAACCAAGGCGATCCCCTTTTTCCATAAAGAGATGGGGCATGTACTTGTTTTTAGCCATATTGTAAGCCAACATCGGAAAGGCAGAAAAACCAGTATTTGCAGCAACGGCTAGGATTAGAGCAGTTGAGAATTGGAAGAGATAATAAACAACTTGACCGAGAGCTGAATCCCCTAAAATTCCTTTAGCCATCTGTGAAAGGATTGTTTCTCCGTGTTGAGGTGTAATCCCCATCCAGTAGTTTAGGAAGGTAATTCCTGCAAATAGAAATCCAAGGATAAGAGACATGATAGTAAGCGTTTGGGCTGCGTTCTTTTCTTTTGGGGTCTTGAAAAATGGAACAGCATTTGAGATGGCTTCAACCCCGGTTAATGAAGCTGAACCGCTGGTAAAGGCTCTTAAAATCAGGACAATTGAGAGACTTGGGACAGTTTGACCAATTGCAGAAGTTGCATGATAGCTTAGAGAACCTGTCAATAGTTGGAAGATACCAAACAATAAGAGGAAGACTGTACTAAAGATAAAGAGGTAGACCGGAATCATCAGAGAACTAGCAGATTCCCTCAAGCCTCGCAGATTCAAAAGCATGAGCAAACAGACCAAAAAAATGGAGATGTGGAGGTTGTAGGGATGGAGAGCAGGAAGTGCAGCTGTAATCGCATCAGCTCCTGCGGCCACGGATACGGCTACTGTTAGCATATAGTCAACAAGCAAGCTTCCACCGGCAATCAAACCGAGCTCAGGAGAAAGATTTTCTCGTGTTACCATATAGGCACCCCCACCTTGAGGGTAGGCGTGAATGATTTGTCGGTAAGAAATGGTTAGACTAGCAAGTAGCAAGAGGACAAAAATGCCGATAGGAAGACTCCACCAAATAGCAAGCGGAGATAGGCTAGCCAAGACAAGGACGACCTGCTCAGGTCCATAGGCGATAGATGAAAGGGCATCGCTTGATAGCATGGCAAGTGCCTGTGTTTTTCCAAGTAGCCCTCCTTCGCCTTCAGTTAAGGACTTGAGAGGACGACCGATAAAGGTATATTTAAGTTTTGTAAACATTTTCTTTCCTTTTTTAAAATTTTCAACAAGAGCTATTATACTGCTATGAAAATAAGTCGTCAAGAAAAAGTGAGTGATTTTAAAATATTTTTTCCTATAAGGATGAGAGCAGTTTTTTGGTATAATAGAAGGTAGAAAAAACGAGGAAATATACATGATTTTTGATACACATACCCACTTGAATGTGGAAGAATTTTCAGGAAGAGAAGCAGAAGAAATAGCATTAGCAGCTGAAATGGGTGTGACTCGGATGAATATTGTTGGTTTTGACAAACCGACTATTGAGCGTGCCCTAGAGTTGGTGGAAGAATATGACCAACTCTATGCGACTATTGGATGGCATCCTACAGAAGCAGGAGATTATACAGAGGATATTGAGAATTACTTGCTAGAAAAACTAAAGCATCCAAAAGTTGTTGCCCTAGGTGAGATTGGTTTGGACTATCACTGGATGACAGCGCCTAAAGAAGTGCAAGAGAAGGTTTTCCGTCGTCAGATTCAGCTATCAAAGGAATTGGACTTACCTTTTGTAGTTCACACCCGTGATGCGCTCGAAGATACCTATGAAATTATCAAAAGTGAGGGAGTCGGTCCCCGTGGTGGCATCATGCACTCCTTCTCAGGTTCTCTGGAATGGGCTGAAAAGTTTGTGGAGTTAGGTATGACCATTTCCTTTTCTGGAGTGGTAACTTTCAAGAAGGCAACAGATATCCAGGAAGCAGCCAAAGAATTGCCTTTGGATAAGATTTTAGTAGAGACAGATGCGCCTTATTTAGCCCCAGTACCCAAGCGTGGTCGCGAAAACAAGACAGCTTACACGCGCTATGTAGTGGACTTTATTGCAGACTTGCGTGGCGTGACGGCAGAAGAATTAGCTGCTGCGACCAGTGCCAATGCAGAACGAATCTTTGGACTGGAAAGTAAATTATGAAAAAGAAAATTTCCCAAGTCATCGTAGTCGAAGGGCGTGATGATACGGCCAATCTCAAACGTTATTTTGATGTGGAGACCTATGAGACTCGTGGCTCCGCTATCAATGAGCAGGACCTTGAGCGTATCCAACGTCTACACCAACGTCATGGGGTGATTGTCTTTACAGATCCTGACTTTAATGGGGAACGCATTCGTCGGATGATTATGACGACCATTCCGACAGTGCAACACGCCTTTCTCAAACGTGATGAGGCAATTCCTAAGTCCAAGACCAAAGGACGTTCTCTGGGGATTGAACACGCAAGCTATGAAGATCTAAAAACAGCGCTGGAACAAGTCACAGAGCAGTTTGAAGCAGAAAGTGACTTTGACATTAGCCGTAGTGACTTGATTCGATTGGGATTTTTGGCTGGAGCAGATAGCCGAAAACGCAGAGAATATCTAGGAGAGAGTCTACGTATTGGTTATTCCAATGGGAAACAACTTCTCAAGCGTTTAGAATTATTTGGCATCAGTTTAGCTGAAGTTGAAGATGCCATGAAATCATATGAGAATTGAGAAACCGTCCCAAAATGTAGGGGGAATATGATACAATAGAAGTAATCATATACGGTTTAATCAGGCTTGATAGCAAGCATTAGAAAAGTGCTCCACAGGATTAGCCTTGTGTGGAGTTAATGAGGAAAAGTTATGGGAATCTTTGATTTTTTAAAAAAGACGGAAACTGCAGAGGCAGCTGAAATCACTGAAGCACAGAAAGAAAGAGAAGAATCTAAAAACAATGCATGTATTGGTGTTCTAGATTTGTTCTCGATGAAGGAAACGAATCAATTATTGATTGTTGGGAGTTTAGAAGGTAGTCTGAATGTTGGGGATCAGTTGCAATTTTGCAATCCCGACCAAGGAATGGAAAGTCTTGGTAGTGTAGAGGTTAAAAAACTCAGCAGTCAAAACAAAGATGCAGATAGTCTTACTGATGAAGTTCTCGTGCATCTAGTGGTTGATAGGATTCCTTCTTTGGATAAACTGAAAAAGGGAAGCGTGCTCTTTAGTTCAGGTGTTGATGAAGAGCAAAAATTATCTAGCTATTCAGATGCTCTTTATCGTGCTTTTGTAGCCATCCAAGAGGGTCAGTTAACAAATGAAGACTATTTGGCAGCTAGCCTTGATGATAGCGTAGAAATTTTACGTCTCTTTTTATGGAAATGCCGTCAAAATCAGGAAACTGAAAGTGAAGAAAGCTATCAAGCTAACACCCGCAAGTTGGAGCGTCTAGCAGAAATTGTCAAGGATAAGTTGTTAGCAGCAGATTCAGTTTATGCAGTTTTCTCAGAAAAAACAGGCGAACCCTATCTTTTCTCAACGACCTATGACAGGGGAGAAGAGGGGTATCTCTGTACGGATCCCATGATCATGCTTTTGACGCCATCTTGGTATCGCCAATTCAAGGAAACCATTGATAGTCGACCAAACTCTGTCGTAAAACTGATTGAAAATACGGAAGATAAAAAAGGGATTGAGAATTTCCTTGGAACAGCCTTTTACTTAAATGGTGCCTTGGGAGCAATCTTTAATTCCAAGGAAGTCAGCATCAGTGCTTCAGCCTTAGTCCAAAAACCAGATTTTTCTGATTTACCAGAAATACAAGTTCCTGTAATGAATCCTGACCTAGTAAGATGGATGTTGTTGATGGGACAATTGGATAGCCCGACGACAGAAGATGAAGAAGTAATTTATAGGCTCTATTATAAGTTCTTTTCAGAAGCTATGCCGAAAGCTAAATTCCTAATTCCTCTAGATGTGGCTTCGGAATTTAAGGGCGATAGTCAGGAAGGAAATTCCTTCGTTTTAGAAAAAGATTCTAGTTTCAACATTCCAGTTAAAGAAGGAAAAGATGGGCGAAATTCTGTGCCTGTATTTACTGATTGGAAACGTCTGCGAATGGTCTTTGATGAAAAATGGAATGGCATGATTGAAGAAGCAGGAGGCATGATTGAAGTTTTTGACTATGCCATTAATCCAACGGAATACTATGAAGCGGGTGCCTATGTTAGCCTAACAGCTTTTAAAGAGATGCAAAAGCTCAGTGAGGAACTAGAAGGCAGAGCTAAAGATTAGAGAGTTTCTTTACATTGGGAAACTATATAGTTTTATCTACATCCTACTTGAACCACTAACCTTTTTCAAAGATTGTGAAAGGAAATGATATGGCAAATAGAACTTATATTTACTTAAAAAACGGAGATGAAGCTCGTATTCTAACAGAGGGAATTTACACAATACCCTATTTTTGGCAATTATTTTGGGATGAAGAAGATTTAA
>CAUSCX010000051.1:0-11602 GCA_963530385.1 uncultured Streptococcus sp.
TCAGACGCTGATGTTGACGCACTTGTGCTTGCTGACTCAGACGCTGATGTTGATGCACTTGTGCTTGCTGATTCAGATGCTGATGTTGATGCACTTGTGCTTGCTGATTCAGACGCTGAGGTTGACGCGCTTGTGCTTGCTGATTCAGACGCTGATGTGCTTGCACTTGTTGAGGCAGATGTACTTGCTGACGTGCTTGCGCTTGTTGAGGCTGATGTACTTGCTGACGTGCTTGCGCTCGTTGAAGCGGATGTACTTGCTGACGTGCTTGCGCTTGTTGAAGCGGATGTACTTGCGCTTGTTGAGGCTGATGTGCTAGCAGATGTGCTTGCAGATGTACTTGCACTTGTTGATGCAGATGTACTTGCTGATGTGCTTGCGCTTGTTGAAGCGGATGTACTTGCTGACGTGCTTGCGCTTGTCATTGCACTTGTTGATGCTGACGTGCTTGCGCTTGTCATTGCACTTGTTGATGCTGACGTGCTTGCGCTTGTCATTGCACTTGTTGATGCGGATGTACTTGCACTCGTCATAGCACTTGTTGATGCGGATGTACTTGCACTCGTCATAGCACTTGTGCTTGCTGACTCAGAGGCACTTGTTGACGCTGACTGAGAACGATATTTGTTATCCGTAACAGTCTCGTTTTGATTATAAACAGTTGGTGTATACGGTTGACTGCCAGATGCCACTTTGGCATTATCTTTATAGTAGACTGTTGCGACACCACTGTCACTTACATCAATGCTTGAAATACGATTTCGACCGTTTGGAACAACCTTATCATGAGCTTTTCTAATCTCTTCGCGAACTTTTTCCTTATCAGATTCTGATAAATGATTTTTATCCTTGACCTCAGTCACATCAATCGCAGGTTTATTAAACAAGTTCTGCAACTGATCTTGTTGAACAACAATTTCTCCCACACCAACTTCATTATCACTCGGATCTGTAGCATAGAGCCAACGTCCCCAGTGATTTCCTGATTTCCAAGCAAGATTTTGATTAGAAATCGCATTGATGGTAAAGTTTGTCTGGTCATCATTGGTTAAAGTATTAATAATATTGGTAATAGGACCAGTTCCCCATTCAGGTCTGTTTTCAAAGAAGTCCGTCAAATCTTTTCGATTACCAGAAACCTTCAAAGTTTTCAATTTACCACTATTATCTTTACCTGTATAAGTAATCTGGATAGTATCTCCGGCATAGAACAAATAGCGACCATTGCTATCTTTCTTAGGTTCCTGACCATTTACTGTTACAGTATAGGTGATTGTTGGTTTCACACGTTCAAGAGTAATCGTACTTGTCGTTACTTCTGAATCGAGACCAGCAACTGTAGATTTAGCTGTTACATCACCTTTCGGAAGAAGACCATTGTTGCCATCGTAAGCTTTTTGCAGCTCAGTAGGTTCAAAGGTAACACTTGTTTCGTTGTCCTTAGCTCTCTTCTCGAACGTATGTCCAGCTAGAGTCAAGGTTACAAGAGCTCCAGGTGTTACATTCGTAACAACGATCGAACGATTTGGTAAACCACCCGTTTCATTAGTAGAATCAACTGAGATAGCTGGCGCTTGCGGATTGACCTTGATGATCACCGGAACTGGTCTGTTATTCCCCGCAGCTCCACTAAATGAACCTTGTGGAAGGGTGATTCTCACATTTCTAGTGTAAATTCCTGGATTTGCTACTGTAGCATCATCAGGAGTTTGATCCCAACTATAGGTTGTACCAGAAGGGAAAGTAACATTAGTAGTTGAATTCTTCAGTGTATTTCCTGGATTAGCAATGATATCTGCTAATGGAGCCTTATCACCCGCAGTAGTCACATAGTCTTGCTTAGCCACTGGATCAACTACTGTATAGTCAAAACTAGTCTCACTTGTCAAAGCAGGATTGCTAGAAGATACGGTACCATAACGTCCATTCGGATAAGTTGCAATTACAGTATAGGTCGTACTATGGCTCTTGGCATCTGAACCAGTAGTATTCCACACATCTTGGAAACGCTGAGTGCCGACAGGAGTAACAGTTTCAGCACCTTGATTATTGACTTTATATTTATAGGACCATTTTGTTCCAGCAAAACCTGATTCCCCAAGGTTGGTATACTGTTCAATCGTACCACCGATGTTGTTGGCCCAACCTCCCCCTGTGACTTTATCACCAGGTAGGTTTGATTTGAAGGCATAGAACTGACCTGTCACACCATCTTTTGTCTTCGTTTCAACCTTTGGATATACAGTGTAAGGAATGTTCACATCATCATGAGAACCATCCGAATACGTCACTCGAGCTAGAGCAGTTTGTGCTCCAGTTGCACTAGTAGAGATTGGTGTTACCCAAGCAATACTATGTCCAGTTACAGCTGGTGTTGAACTATCAACTGGATTGATAGTCAGAAAGTTATTGACATTAGCAAGATCTGCGGTAGTTTCACCTTGAACGGCGTAGACAGTTGGAACTTTGGCAACTGCATCATATTTTTCATTTTGTTTAATCTTATGGAAGGAATAAGTGATCGTTTGTTTTCCTTCAATAACCCTAACCGTATTGCCAGATACATATCCTCGTGCAGTGGAAACGTTGGACGCTCTCAGTTGATAACCGTCAATGTTCAAAAGATTTGAAAGATCAGCAAGTCTATTTTCAGGAAGTTGTATAAATTTCTCCGGCCTACCAGGGATTTGTTCACCAGTATCCGCATCGATAAATTTAACGACAACATAGGCACCCCTAGCAGAATACTGGAATTTTTCTAGTCTGAACTGTTGGAGGTTAGTTCCTGAACCCGTAGAAGCAAAGATTGCCAAGGCTAACTCTTCAGGATTTCCAGCATTTGAAAGTAATGTATTACTCCTATTTTGGTACTCAAGTGCTTTACTATTTGGCCATCCATCGACAAATATATCGTTCGTGACTGCTAACGGATCTTGATTTAAATATAGAGACCAAGTTTGACCATTATAGGTTACCGTCATCTCTTTTGTTCTACCATCATAGGATACTGTGTAGTCTTTTAGCGAATTATCATACGGACTATCCCATAGTTTTTGAACCGTACGGATTACTGGGTAGACACTGCCTTGAGCTTGTGTATTATTTCCATTGTAGTTATAAACAAAAGCACCAAAGGCACCTCTTTGATAGCTAGTACCACCATATTTAGGGTCTGCTGATACTTTATTATTAGCAGAAGGTCTACCAGTATTGTGCCATGTATCGAGTTTAAAGCCAAAGGAACCTCTTAGATTGCTACCTCCCATACCGAGAGATCCACCCGAACCATTCCCATTAGCATTACCGATGACCCCAGGATCAGCAGTTGAAAACACCGCTGCAACCCCGTCACCACCTTTATGCCCATTATTCACAAAACCTTCATAAGCATCTCCAAGATTGAGCTTTCCTTTCAATGTAAAGCTTTCAGTCAAATCAATCTTGTTTTTAAGGGTATAGGCACCAGCTTGACTACCAGTATTTTCCGTCAAGGTTACGGTACCATTATCAAGATAGGCCGTTCCACTTGTTTCAAAGTAATCTGTCTGGTTCTCATTTGTAACGATTAGGCTAGCTCTTGACTGATATTCTGCCCTTCCCAAAGAAGCATTTGTATCAAAGGCACGTAAGTCATTTGATTTTGTCAGTGGTTGGCCTGTACGATAGTCACGCGCTCCAGAGCTTGCACGGAGAACTGTGTTGACCACAGTATTACGTGTCTTCGTTGCCTCAGTGATGTGAGCTTGTAAATCTGCTTGAGGATCCGCTAAAGCAGACTGAATAGCTTCAATCGTAGCCTTTCCTTTTAGAATCGCAGTTTCAGCACCCTCACGATTTCCCAGACGACCGAGATAGGTTCCTATCTCATCTGAAAGACTCTTGAGTTTTTTCTCTTGCTCTGCTCGTTTTTTGTCAGCTTCAGTTGCAGTTACTACCCCTGTTGCTACTGTTGTCAACATATCAGCAGAATTGCCATTGACTTTATCAGAAATACCTGCACTTGCTGAAGTAGTATTCAAGTTTGCTGGAGTTGATTTATAGGTAATTGTAGCACCATCTTTATTCGCTACTACTTCCTCTACCTTAGAAGTTTCACCAGTAGCACTCTGACTTGTTGAGTTTGTGGCTACAGAACTAGTAGAACCAGTTTCTGAGAGGCTTTCTGATCTTGTAAGTGACTCAGAGGTACTGCTTGATGTTGAAATTGATGTTGAAGTAGATGCTGAAGTTGAAGTTGAGGTAGATGCTGAAGTTGAAGTCGAAGTTGAGGCTGACTCCGACGCAGATGTACTTGCAGACATTGATGAAGACAAGGACTCTGATAGTGATTGACTTTCAGAGACTGATACACTCTCACTGATAGATTGAGAAATAGCATCTGAAGTTGGAGTTCCTTGATCTTCTTTCCCAACTGTCCCTAGAACAACTTTATCCGTAGTAACGAGTGTAGCATCAGTTTCAATAACTTTTTCAACAGCAGTTTGTTCATTGGCATGAACCTGTGTTTGAACGATAGCTCCTCCTCCGATAACCGAACCAGCTGCTACTATCCCCTTAAGAACATCGATTCCTGTCAATGGTGCAGAAGAATGATCCTCAACAACCTCTGTTGATACTTGAGCAGTATCCACTCCGCCACGAATGACTTTAAATAAACCAAAAAGGGAAGTAGAGGCACGTAGCCAGTGTTTACCAGACTTGATTAACTTAAATCTTGTAACACGGTCTGTCTCTCTAAATTGACCTTCATTTCTTTTAAAAAACATGTAAATACCTTCCATTTTTCTATCAATCCTAAAAATTGATGCTACCTTTATTGTAACACTTTTTAACTATTTTTTCCAATGATTTGAAGGGGAAATTAGAAAAAAACATTATTTACTTAGTCATTTTATCAAATTTTCATAAAGAATATAAAACTCTCTCTACGAGATGATATCTTACTAACAATTTGAACTATTTAGATTGTCAAAAACATACTTTCTATTTTTGTTAGCAACTCATGGATTTTTTAAAAAATTCAAGTGATAGTTACATGTTTTTACAAGTGTACTGAAAATCTCTGGATTTTATACCAAAACAACTCCCTACTTACTAGATTAAAGAATTACCTTCAAGATTTAGCAAGATTTTAGAAAATTAAAATAAGACTAGCATAAGTATTAAAAAGCATCAAAATTTCGATGCTTTCTTTTTACACTACAAGTTGAATATTAGGGTAATTTTTTGAAATAATATTCCAAAGCTCTTCAAGTTGATCTCGAACTGTCTTTGTTGATTTCTAAACCATATCTTGTTTTTTCTTGCCATTCTTACGGCTATAACAAAATTGATAAATCGTTTTCGAAAACAAAGACTTATTAATCTTCTAGAAGATACAGATAGTCTACATCTCTTAGGTCTAAAGCTTACATTCCTTTATAGTAAGTGATCCAGAAATAAATCCTTTATTTCTTTTTTCCTTAAACATAAGTGTCTTCTTTAGTTTGATTATTACATTATATCAAAAACAAAAGTTTTTGATATACATTTCTAGGATTTATAATTCCCTGTCTAAAAAAGAGTTTGAGAAAATCCCAAACTCTACTATTTTTTGATTTTATTTTCTAGCTATCTTTTCATCTTCTTCTAGTTGCTTAACCAATTGATCAACGCTATCAAATTTTACCATATCACGGATACGGTCTAACCAGGAAACGATGACAGTTTCCCCGTAGATATCGTCAGAAAAATCAAAGATATGAACTTCAAAACGCTCTTCTTCGCCATCAAAGGTTTCATTCTTACCTAGACTCGCCATACCACGATAGACTTTTCTTTGAATTTCAACGTCAACGGCATAAACACCATCAGCTGGCATATATGTCCGATCCAAGTTGACTAGATTAGCTGTCGGGAAGCCAATAGTTCGACCTCGAGCATTTCCGTGAACCACTACACCTCTCGTTGGTAAAGGAAATCCCAAAAGTTTGCCTGCTTCTTTTACATCTCCTTCTAGAATGGCTTGGCGGATACGCGTTGAACTAATTTTCCCCTTTTCATCCTCAACTGGTGGAACAATAACCACTTCACCATGGAAGAGTTCTTTTAAATCCTCAGCTGTTTTTCTATCTGAACCAAGAGTATAGTCAAAACCAACTACAATCGTATCTGCCTTCGCCTCCTTGACAAATGTATCAATAAATTCTTGGGCAGTCATATTTGCTACTCGACTAGTGAAATCCATCAAATACAAACTCTCAACTCCAGCTCTCTTCAATCTACGTTCACGTTCACTAGCATACAAAATATGCAATAAATGTTCAGGTGAATATTGATTCAGAGTTAGTTTTGGTGATTCGTTAAAAGTTACTAGAGCTACTCCCTGGCGCTTTTCAGAAGCAATGTTAGAAGCTATTTCAAATAATTTTTGATGTCCAAGATGAACTCCATCAAAATAACCAAGTACAAGGACGTTTGGTCCTGGTGTTGCAATATCTTTTTCTGTTTTAATAGGTACTGTAATAATCATAGTATTTATTATACCAAAAAAAATGTCGCTTTCAAAACAATTTAGACTGAATTCAGCATATAAAACTTAAAGTAAACCTTCTTTGACTTCTTTACGGAGTTGCTCTAGACTATCAATACCATATTTGTCCATGATTTTTGGTAGGTTTTCGATAATATCATGACAAGCATAAGGATTGGTAAAGTTTGCTGTACCGACTCCTATAGCTGATGCACCAGCCAGATACATTTCTAAGGCAGCTTCTGCTGAATCAACTCCTCCCATCCCAATGATTGGAAGCTTAGTTGTTTGAGCTACTTGACGGATTAGTTTTAGGGCTACAGGAAATACTGCTGGGCCAGACATTCCTCCTGTCCCATTTGCGATAATTGGTTTTCTAGTTTTGAGGTCGAAACGCATACCGACAAGGGTATTGATCATGGTGAGACCACTTGCGCCAGCATCTTCTGCAGCCTTAGCAATGGTTACAATGTCAGTAACACTTGGAGTCAATTTGACGTAAACGGGCACTTCTGATGCTTCTACGGCAGCCTTCACCACATCATAGGCCAACTCAGGATCTTGTCCAATTAAAAGTCCGTGATTTCCATGGTCAACATTTGGGCAAGAGATATTGAGCTCGATGGCTTTCACATTACTAGCTTTCGAAATTCCATGAGAAACTGTTGCATACTCTTGTTTCGAGAATCCAGCTACATTTGCAATTATAGGGAGATTTGGATATTCTCTTTGAAGCCAAGGTAATTTTTCAGAGAGAACGACTTCTAAACCAGGATTTTGTAGACCAATGGCGTTTAACATACCTGCTGGTGTTTCTGCAACCCTTGGAGTAGGGTTACCAAAACGTGGCTCAAGCGTAGTTGCCTTTATCATGATAGAGCCTAAAAGGTCTAAATCATAGTATTTGGCATATTCTTGACCAAAGCCAAAACAGCCTGAAGCAGGAATGATAGGATTCTTTAATTCTAAGCCTGGTAGAGAAACTTGTAATCGATTTGCAGTCATGACACTCTCCTTATAAAACTACTGTGCCTGTTTTAAATACAGGGCCATCTTCACACACACGTTGACTAACTGTTTCACTATCAGGTACTTTCAAGACGCAAGCGTAGCAAGCCCCCATACCACAGGCCATACGAGATTCTAGTGATAGATAAGCTCTTGGATGGTCGTAAAATGTTTGATTGATGTATTTCATCATACCAGGTGCTCCGCATGAGTAAATTGCATCGAATTCGTTATCAAATTCCTTTATCACTACTGATACATTTCCTTGGGTTCTATAAGAACCATCATCAGTCGTTACAAAGACTTTGCTGTATTGGGATAATTCATCTTCCAAAATAACTGCATCTTTAGTAGCAAATCCTAGAACTGTTGTGACATCTACACCACGTTCATCTAATTGTTTAGCTACTTCAAGCAAAGGAGGCACACCGATTCCTCCACCAACAAGGAGAACTTTGCTATGGCTGTCTAGCTCAGAAATATCAAAGCCATTTCCTTGAGGTCCCATAACATCTAAGCTATCACCTGTTTTTAAGGTTGAAAAAATTGCCGTACCAGAACCTTCGATACGATAAATAAGATGGCATTGTTTATTAGCCTTATCTATAGACGAGATTGAAATTGGACGACGCAAGAGATGGGCATCATCAGGTACACGTAAATGTAGAAATTGTCCAGCTTTCATAGCTTCAACCATTTCTCCTTGAAGTACGAGTTCAAAGATTGCTGGTGCGATTTCCTTTTGAGACACTACTTTCATGGTTTCCAAGCGAATGGCACCCATGCGTTTTTTACAATTTGGATTCATACCATTTCCTCCTTAAATTTTAAGGGGTTCAGAAAAAGAAAAACCTTGCAATCGCAAGGTTTCAGTAAGATACTTACAGAAAAGAATCAAATAAACTGTGTTTATTCGAAGTTTGTGTAATCTATTTTCTATCTGACACCTTGTGAGCCTCTCTGGACTTCCCTTAAAGGTTAAATTTTTATTAGTATACTGTATCAACCCTAAAAAGTCAAGCAAAAATAGGTAAGGTGTCTGACGTATTTTAGTTTACTTATTTTTGTGAAGAGAGAATCTTCTCCAATTTTTGATAATCTTTGACACTGTCGATTTCGTAGATAGAATTTTCTTCCAATTCCTCTACGTAAACATCCAGTTCTTTGATATTATCTTTAACCATGTTGTCCCAGTAGAGATCTACAAATTCACCGCTTGCATAAGCCTCATCGATAAATCCAACAATCTTTTCAGCTGTTGGAGCATCCCAGAATGAAACACCACTCAGGATACGTCCATTCTTGCTATCAACGATGATATCTTGAACTTTGTAATCCTCTCCGTAAACTAGGAACCATTCATTGTCACAGTCTTCACGATAAACGCTGAAGTATGTTGAACGCTCGATATCATTACGGAACATATTTTTGAAAAGATAGTTATCCGCATCGATAACGTAGCTGTTAGCCAACTCTTCTTTTACCAAGTAAAGAGAGTAAAAATTATTGTAATCCGCATACTTATCATTGAAGACCAAACGAACGCCATACTTCTCTTTAAGGTAGTCGAATTGTTCTTTCAAATAACCTACAACGATGATAATATCATCAATACCACGTTCTTTTAAAAATTCAATTTGATATTCAACCAAAGGTTTTTGATTGACTTTAACCAAGGCTTTGGGAGTATTTTCTGTCATAGGACGTAAACGAGTTCCCAATCCCGCTGCTAAGATGATCGCTTTCACGCGTTTTCTCCTTTATTCTTTAATGATAATATAAACACCAGCCATTACAACAAATGAAGTTATAATGGTCAAGACAGTCAGAGGTGTCCCCAAGAACATTGCTGCAAACAAAACAGTCCATACCACATAACTGACATTTAGACCAGTTGCTTTTGCTGGTTGCAATCGATTGATAGCAATGTAGTATGCAAGGTAAGAAATCATATTAAATGCTGCAAAGACTATCAATAAACCAAACAATTGCCCATTAGCCACTTCTGCAAATGAATGATGCGAGAAGAGCACAATAACAAGATAAGACAAGAAGGATGTAACTTGCCGAATCAAGAGGGCTTCAATTTCACTGAGATCACTTTCCATAGCAAAAGAGCTGAGAACACTTTCACTTCCCCAAGCAAGGGCACAGATCAAAGCACAGAGGATACCAATATAGAATGAATTGACCTGTTCAACCTTGTAAGTCTGAGCAATAATTCCTGCAATGATTAATAAAATTCCAAATACTGTATTCTTCGAAACCTTATGCTTAAGAATAAAGAAGGCAAGAAGGACAGAAACTGCAGGATAAATCGCTGAAACAGATGATGCCAAAGAACTACCGATATACTTGACTGCATAGAGATTGGCCTGCATGCCAATTGGCCCTGCCAATAGTGCTCCGATAATAACACTGACATTTCGAATGTTCAAGAAGATTGAAAAACGTACCTTTCCTTCTTTAACTAGAAGATATCCTAGCAAGATAAAAATACTAAGAAAGTCGTGCGCTGCTGCTACTACAAAGGGCGATAAATCCGTGAATATTGAAAAGATATAAGCACTAATAGTTAATCCTAATCCCCAGAACACACCTGATAGTAGCCCAAAAGAAACTCCATTTTTAGTTTTCATTTAAATCTCCTTCAGACTCTAATTCTTTTACTGCTCTATTGTAGCGAGAGATTCCGTAATCTCCGAAATCTGCACCATTTTCTTCTTTGTAAATAGTCCAAAGACTCCAAATGATATCTTGCAAGATTTTGTAAATACGAATTTTCTCCCTTGAAACTGGAGTCTTGTCACTCTCGTAATGACTTAAAAAGTCTTCTTCTTCTGCACTTGTAAATTCAGATTCTAGGAAGAGGGCTGCCAAATCCCACATAGGATCATTCATAGATGAATATTCCCAATCAATGAGATAAAGATGGCCATCTGGTCCTTCTATGAAATTTTCAGGAACCAAATCAATGTGACATGATTTCTTATCGATACCAATTTCTTCAAGTTGGTCTTTCAGAGAAAATACTAACTTTCTGACAGTTTCATAGTTCGGATAGGAAATCTCCCCTTGAATCAAGGATTCATATTTTTTAATTTCCTCAAAAGGAGCAAACTCTCCTTTTAGTTCTTTACCAGAAGCGTGAATCGTTTGTAGAATTGGTGCAATCTTTTCAAATTTAGTTTTAATGGTAGTTGAATCAAGTGTCTCAGCATTTTCAATGTACTGATTAACCTTAATTCCTGCTTCGATATCGAAAAGATAATTTTCTACATCTAATTTCAAATCTTTCAACAATTCAAGATTGAACTTCTCATTCTGGCGGTCGATTAATTTATCAGTACCTTTACCGAAAAACTTAACAATATATTGGTTTGAGCTTGTCTTAACCAAATAGTTTTGATTGGTCATCCCCCCCAATTGTTCAACGCTCTGAATTTCTTCGTCTGCTGACAATAAGGGAGCAATCTTTGCTTTAACGATTTCCTTCACAATCATCCTCCATTATACTTCCCACTTAAAGACTGTCTTAAATGCGGTATTTAAGTCAGTTGCAAAAACTCGGTGAATATCTTTAATTTCTCTGACTGGTTCTTCTAAATAAATGATATTTTTCAAACGATTGGCAAATCTCTTAATCTCCATCATTTGGACAGCTTTTTCGAAGTCAATTCGCCCAGAACGTGAAGAACCTACTAACAATAAACCTTTTTCAAGTGAATCTCGAGTATTGATATTTACCTTGTACTCACTAACCCCCATCATCAAAATGGTTCCCTGTGGTTTGATGTAACGAATGAGATCATTAATTGCAGGTCCGCAGCCATCACCACCACAGCATTCGAAACCATGATCAAAACTAAGGTCTTCTGGAATACTGTCCGTAATGTAAAGCTCCTTAGCAAAAGAGAAGAGTTCTAATTTTTCCCAATGACGACCAATAACAATAATCTCAGCTTCAGGCAAGGTATAGTTGATAATATTAGCCATTACAAAAGCTAAACTACCATCGCCAATAACTGCAATACGCTGACGTCTGCTGTGAGAAACTGTCAAGAAACGATTCATAGCGTGCAT
>CAUSCX010000052.1:0-11285 GCA_963530385.1 uncultured Streptococcus sp.
AAAATCCAGTGTCCGCAAGGACGTGCCGGTTCGACCCCGGCCGCCGGTATAGTATGAAAGACAAGGTTTTCAAACCTTGTTTTTTTTGTTGAGTAATTTATTAAAATTTCACTAAAAAAGGTCTATACCATTTACAAATTGTTTTGAAAGGTTTATAATGTAATTGACATAATAAATAGTAGAATATTTTCTTAAGGAGGTTTTCATTATGCCTAAGTATATTAAAGCTGATCAATTTTTCTATCCACATGGTATTCGTCGTGGAGGTTATTTGGAACTTATTGATGGCAAGTTTGGTAAGCATGTTGAAGAGATTTCGGATGATGCAGAAATTTTAGACTACTCTGGTTACAGCATTGCACCGGGTCTAGTTGATACACACATTCACGGTTTTGGTGGTGTCGATGTTATGGATAATAATATCGAAGGTACACTTCATACGATGAGTGAAGGCCTTCTTAGCACAGGTGTTACTAGTTTCTTACCAACTACTCTAACTTCATCATACGAACAATTGCTGGCTGTTACTGAAAACATTGGTGCACGCTATCAAGAAGCATCTGGTGCTAAGATTCGTGGTATTTATTTTGAAGGGCCTTATTTCACAGAGAAATACAAGGGAGCTCAAAATCCTGCCTACATGAAGGATCCCCGCATGGATGAGTTTCGTGCTTGGCAAAAAGCGGCAAATGGCTTGCTAAATAAAATTGCCCTTGCGCCAGAGCGTGAAGGTGTAGAAGACTTTGTACGGACTATTACTGGAGAAGGCGTAACAGTTGCTCTTGGACATTCAAATGCGACATTTGATGAAGCTAAAAAAGCTGTAGATGCTGGGGCAAGCGTTTGGGTACATGCCTACAATGGAATGCGTGGCTTAACACACCGCGAACTTGGTATGGTAGGTGCTATGTATGAGTTACCACACACTTATGCAGAATTGATTTGTGATGGTCATCACGTAGATCCTAAGGCTTGCGAAATTCTTCTTAAACAAAAAGGAACTGAAAATATTGCCCTTATCACTGACTGTATGACAGCAGGTGGTTTGCAAGATGGTGATTATATGTTAGGTGAGTTTCCAGTAGTAGTTGCTAATGGAACTGCTCGCCTCAAATCTACAGGAAACTTGGCAGGTTCTATACTCAAACTCAAGGACGGTTTGAAGAATGTAGTTGAATGGGGAATTGCGAATCCTCATGAAGCAGTCATGATGGCCAGCCTCAACCCAGCAAAATCTGTTCACATTGATGATGTTTGTGGACAAATTCGCGAGGGCTATGATGCAGATTTTATCGTGCTAGATAAAGATTTGGAATTAGTAGCAACTTATCTAGATGGAGAAAAACGCTATCAAGCATAATAGTTAAAGCAGGAGTTAAAGACTAGCTTCTGCTTTTTACATATATTTCTTTACCAGTAAATAAAATAGCTATAAAAATCACAAAAAATGCTTGAAGAAATAAATAAAAAGGCTTACAATTATGATGTAAATAATACAAATAAAAAAGCGGAGGATTGCTTATGAAAGCTTATACTTACGTTAAACCAGGCCTTGCGTCATTTGTTGATGTTGACAAACCGATTATTCGCAAGCCAACAGATGCTATTGTGCGTATCGTTAAGACTACTATTTGCGGTACTGATCTTCATATTATTAAAGGGGATGTTCCTGCATGTAAGAGTGGAACTATCCTAGGACATGAAGGAATTGGTATTGTAGAGGAAGTTGGAGCAGGCGTTTCAAACTTCAAAAAGGGTGATAAGGTTCTGATTTCTTGTGTTTGTGCATGTGGCAAGTGTCACTATTGCAAAAAAGGAATCTATGCTCACTGTGAAGACGAAGGTGGTTGGATTTTTGGGCATTTGATCGACGGTATGCAAGCAGAATATCTTCGTGTGCCTCATGCTGATAATACTCTTTATCATACTCCAGCTGATTTGTCTGATGAAGCCTTAGTTATGTTATCTGATATCTTGCCAACTGGCTATGAAATTGGTGTCTTAAAAGGGAAAGTAGAGCCTGGTTGTAGCGTAGCTATCATTGGTTCAGGGCCAGTTGGACTGGCAGCTCTGTTGACTGCACAATTCTATTCACCAGCTAAATTGATTATGGTGGATCTAGATGATAACCGTTTGGAAACTGCTCTGTCATTTGGTGCGACTCATAAGGTTAATTCTTCAGACCCTGAAAAGGCAATTAAGGAAATTTATGATTTAACAGATGGTAGAGGAGTGGATGTTGCTATAGAAGCTGTTGGTATTCCTGCAACGTTTGATCTTTGCCAAAAGATTATCGGTGTAGATGGAACAGTAGCCAACTGTGGTGTGCATGGTAAGCCAGTTCAGTTTGATTTGGACACGCTTTGGATTCGTAACATTAATGTTACTACTGGATTGGTTTCTACCAATACAACTCCTCAGCTTTTGAAAGCCTTAGAAAGTCATAAAATTGAACCTGAAAAATTGGTAACTCATTATTTCAAACTTAGTGAAATAGAAAAGGCCTATGAAGTATTTAGTAAGGCTGCAGATCATCATGCGATTAAGGTTATTATTGAAAACGATATTTCAGAAGGCTAATCTTGTTTTAAAATCCAGTTATTCGTTTTAGAATAGCTGGATTTTTTGAAAATGTTAGATAATTCGTGAAAATGAGCAAAATTCTTTCATTGTTCTCAAAAATTCGCTATAATATACGGTACAAAGGAAGTTAAACTATGTATCGAGTTATAAAAATGTACGGAGATTTTGAACCGTGGTGGTTTATAGAAGGCTGGGAAGACGACGTCATTGCGAGCAAAAAATTTGATAACTATTATGACGCCTTGAAATATTATAAGTCTTGTTGGTTTGAGTTAGAAAAGGAAATTCCCCTTTACAAAAGTAGAGGAGACTTGATGACTATTTTTTGGGATCCAGAAGATAAACGCTGGTGTGAAGAATGCGATGAATTCCTTCAGCAATATCATTCCTTGGCTTTGTTGGAAGATGGTCAAGTCATTCCTGATGAAAAATTTAGACCTGGTTACGAAAAGCAGACTGGTTTAGAAATCCACCGTACTTGTCGCATAAAAAAAGAAGAAACAACTTTTTAATGAAGTTGTTTCTTCTTTTTTTATATTTTCTTCGAATAATAAGAATGAGGAGGAAGATATGGTACAAATACTTGCACAAGAATTGATTACACTGGCCAAAAAACAGGGAGCTCAGGACATCTATTTTGTTCCTAAAGAAAAGATTTATGAGCTACATATGCGAGTTGGAGATGAGAGACATTTGATTAACACCTATGACTTTGAAAAGATGGGGGCTGTCATTAGTCATTTTAAGTTTATTGCTGGGATGAACGTTGGAGAAAAACGCCGTAGTCAGCTTGGTTCCTGTGATTATCAGCATGGAGAAAAGGTTTCTTCATTACGTTTATCGACGGTGGGAGATTATCGTGGTCATGAGAGTCTAGTAATCCGGCTTTTGCATGATCAAGAACAAGAGTTGCGCTTCTGGTTTCAGGACCTTAAGGAACTGGAAAAGGGCTTTAGGCAACGCGGACTTTATCTTTTTGCAGGCCCCGTAGGAAGTGGTAAAACTACTTTGATGCATGAATTAGCCAAGTCACTGTTTAAGGGTCGGCAGGTCATGTCCATTGAAGATCCAGTAGAAATTAAGCAGGAAGAGATGCTTCAATTACAGCTCAATGAAGCTATCGGACTGAGCTATGAAAACTTGATAAAACTTTCCTTACGACATCGTCCAGATCTTTTAATCATTGGAGAAATTCGAGATAGTGAAACAGCCCGTGCCGTTGTACGAGCTAGTCTTACAGGTGCCACGGTATTCTCGACCATACATGCCAAGAGTGTTCGTGGGGTTTATGAGCGCCTCTTAGAACTTGGTGTCAGTGAAGATGAACTTGCAGTTGTTTTACAAGGAGTTTGTTACCAGAGACTAATCGGAGGAGGAGGAATTATTGATGTTGCAAATGGAAATTATCAAGAACACCAGGCAGAAAAGTGGAATGGACAAATTGACCAGCTTCTTAAAGAAGGACATATCACTGCCCTTCAAGCTGAAACGGAGAAAATTAGTTACCAGTAAGCAGAAGAAAATCATCACTCTCTTTAACAATTTATTTTCTAGTGGTTTTCATCTGGTAGAAATCATTTCCTTTCTAGATAGAAGTCTCTTGTTGGAAAAGGACTATGTATCGCAGATGCGTCTAGGACTTGCGCAGGGAAAGTCTTTTTCGGAAATGATGGGTCATTTAGGTTTCTCGAGTGCGATTGTCACGCAACTTTCATTGGCTGAAGTTCATGGGAATCTCCATTTAAGTTTGGGGAAAATCGAAGAATATCTGGATAATCTTTCTAAGGTCAAGAAAAAGCTGATTGAAGTTGCGACCTATCCAGTCATTTTGTTAGTTTTCTTATTGCTCATTATGTTGGGCTTGCGAAACTATCTCTTGCCCCAACTGGATAGTAGTAATATTGCTACCTTAGTGATTAGTAACCTGCCACAGATTTTTCTTGGTATTACTCTATTGCTAGGTCTAGTATCTTTAACAGGACTGATATTCTACAGAAAATCTAGGAAGATACAAGTATTTTCTTTTCTAGCTAGAATCCCCTTTCTAGGTGTGTATGTTCAGTATTATCTAACTGCCTATTATGCTCGAGAATGGGGTAATATGATTGGTCAAGGTCTGGAGCTATCACAGATTTTCCAGATGATGCAGGAGCAAGGAAATCCTCTTTTTAGGGAAATAGGACAAGATTTAGATCAAGCCTTGCAAAATGGGCATGAATTTTCGAAAGTTGTGCAACATTATCCTTTCCTTAGAAGAGAGTTGGGTTTAATCATTGAATACGGAGAGGTCAAATCCAAACTGGGAAGCGAATTGGAAATCTATGCGGAAAAAACTTGGGAGGCATTTTTTACCCGAGTCAATCGTACCATGAATCTAGTTCAACCGCTGGTATTTATTTTTGTAGCCCTGCTAATCGTTTTATTGTACGCAGCCATGTTGCTGCCGATGTATCAAAATATGGAGGTAAATTTTTAGATGAAAAAAATGATGATGAAATTAAAAGAAGCGAAGGTGAAAGCTTTTACACTGATTGAAATGTTGGTGGTCTTGCTGATTATCAGCGTGCTTCTATTGCTCTTTGTGCCAAATTTGACCAAGCAAAAGGATGCAGTCAATGACAAGGGTAAAGCAGCTGTAGTTAAGGTAGTAGAAAGCCAAGCAGAACTCTATAGTCTGGATAAAAATGAGACTGCAAGTCTAAGCAAATTACAGGCGGATGGACGTATCACTGCTGAACAAGCAAAAGCCTACAAAGAATACCATGCAAAACAGAACACAAGTCAAACAGTTGCGGATTAAGGCATTTACCATGCTTGAGAGTCTCTTAGTTTTAGGTATTGTGAGCCTATTAGCATTGGGTCTATCAGGTTCTGTCCGGTCCACTTTTGCAGCAGTTGAGGAGCAGATTTTTTTTATGGAATTTGAGGAACTCTATCGGGAAACTCAAAAACGCAGTGTTGCGAGTCAGCAAAAGACTAGTCTAAACTTAGATGGGCAGACGATCAGTAATGGCAGTCAAAAGTTGACAGTTCCTAAAGGGATTCAAGCTCCATCAGACCAAACAATTGTATTTGACCGTTCTGGGGGAAATTCAAGTCTAGCAAAGGTGGAATTTCAAACGAGAAAAGAAACTATTCGTTATCAATTATATTTAGGAAATGGAAAGATTAAACAAACTAAAGACACGAAAAATTAAGGCTGTTATTCTACTAGAGGCAGTGATTTCGCTGGCAATTTTTGCAAGTATTGCAACCCTCTTGCTGGGGCAGATTCAAGAAAGTAGACGACAGGAAGCAAGACTATTAGAACAGGAAGAAGTTTTGCGAGTGGCTCGAATGGCTTTGCAGACTGGACAAAAGCAGTTGACGGTCAATGGGCTTACGGTTCATGTTGTCTCTAATGAGCGAAGTTTGGAGGTGTATCATGGAACTGAAAAATTACTGGCGATTCAAGACAAGTAGTGTCAGAGCTTTTACACTTTTAGAATCTTTGGTTGCTCTTCTTGTAATTAGTGGTAGCTTGCTTCTTTTTCAATCTATGAGTCAACTCTTGGTTTCAGAGGTTCGCTACCAGCAGAAAAGCGAGCAAAAAGAATGGCTCTTATTTGTGGATCAGCTAGAAGCAGAGTTGAATCGAGCCCAGTTTGAAAAAGTTGAGAATGATAGGCTTTACCTCAAACAAGATGGTAAACCTATTTCCATGGGTAAATCAAGGTCAGATGATTTTCGGAAAACAGATGCCAGTGGACGTGGCTATCAACCCATGGTTTATGGCCTTAAATCAGCGCACATTTACCAAAAAGGGCAGAATGTTCATTTCAATTTTCAGTTTGAAAAGGGACTAGAGAGGGAGTTTATCTATCGTGTGGAAAAAGACAAAAGTTAGGGCTGGAGTTCTCCTTTACGCGGTTACTATTGCTGGAATTTTTAGTCTTTTGTTGCAGTTTTATCTAAATCGACAAGTGGCTCATCATCAGGATTATGCACTGAATAAAGAAAAACTCCTTGCCTTTGCAATGGCTAAGAGAACCTATGAAAAAGCTAGTTATGAGAGTGGTAAGCAGTCATTTAATGTAGGGAAGTCAACTTATCGTAATGACCAAAAGGGGTTTACAGCGATTGTTGACACTGGAAAAAATCAATTTGAATTTCAATTTCCACCTTTGAAAAAGACCGGCCAAAAGTCTAAGAAGATAGAAAACAAGGCCCAAGAAGGAAGTGAGGAGAAAAAAGAAGAGGTTAAAAAAGAGGCCACCGAGCCATCTAAAGTTACTCCTTCTAAGAATGATAAGACATAGATTATCAGATTTGTAAAATCTAGTTTAAGTGGTGATGTTGGACTCAGTGGGTTAGGACGAGGTTTTTACCTGAAATCATGCTATAATAGATACATATGGAGGACAGAATATGTCAAGTGTAAAATTGTATCTAGTGCGTCATGGGAAAACAATGTTTAATACGATTGGGCGTGCTCAAGGTTGGAGTGATACTCCACTGACAGCTGAAGGGGAACGAGGCATTCATGAATTGGGGATTGGCTTGCGTGAGTCAGGTTTAACCTTTGAACGTGCTTATTCAAGCGACTCTGGGCGGACTATTCAGACTATGGGAATTATCCTTGAGGAACTTGGTTTAACAGGACAAATTCCTTATCGTATGGATAAGCGAATCCGTGAATGGTGCTTTGGTAGTTTTGATGGTGCTTATGATGGAGACTTATTTATGGGGATTATTCCTCGTATCTTTAATGTTGATCATGTGCATCGTTTATCCTACGCGGAGCTAGCTGAAGGCTTGGTAGAAGTGGATACAGCAGGCTGGGCTGAAGGCTGGGAAAAACTAAGTGGTCGCATCTGGGAAGGTTTTGAAGCCATTGCCAAGGAAATGGAAGCTAATGGGGGAGGAAATGCTCTCGTAGTCAGCCATGGAATGACTATTGGAACCATTGTTTATTTAATCAACGGAATGCATCCGCATGGCCTTGATAATGGAAGTGTGACGATTCTCGAGTACCAAGATGGTCAGTTCTCAGTCAAGATTGTTGGGGACCGTAGCTACCGTGAAATTGGTCGAGCTAAGTTAGAAGAGCAAGCTAGTTCAGAGAAATAAAAATTTTATTCTCAATTAGAAGATTTTTAAACGATTTTATAGAATGCTGATGTCGTCATTGCACAAGCTTGTAAGAGTTGAGTGCTTTGACAATAGCATTCTTTTTTGTTAGAATAGCATCAACATGAAAGCATAAGAAGGGACTGACAGAGTTGTCGTTCCCTTTTGTCTATCTTAGAAGGGGGAAATATGCTGTTTCAGAAAATAAAAGCCTATAAATGGCAGGTTCTAGCTTCCTTAATTATGACAGGTCTAATGGTAACGAGTTCACTCTTGCAACCACGTTATTTGCAGAAAGTTTTAGAGGCACTGCTAACAGGTGATAATGAAGCTATTTATCATATTGGTTTTTGGTTAATCCTTGTTGCCTTGATTGGTTTGATTGCAGGTGGCATCAATGTTGTGTTAGCGGCCTACATTGCGCAAGGAGTTTCTTCTGACCTAAGGGAAGATGCCTTTCGTAAGATTCAAACTTTTTCATACGCTAATATTGAGGAATTTAATGCAGGGAATCTTGTTGTTCGTATGACCAACGATATCAACCAGATTCAAAACGTAGTCATGATGACCTTCCAAATCCTCTTTCGACTACCGCTTTTGTTTATCGGTTCCTTTATTTTAGCCGTTGTCACCCTACCTTCTCTATGGTGGGTGCTAGTTCTCATGGTCGTTTTGATTGTTGTCATAATGGGTTTTATGATGGGGATGGTGGGACCACGCTTTTCAAAGTTCCAGACATTGCTAGAACGTATCAATGCCATTGCAAAAGAAAATTTACGTGGTGTGCGCGTGGTTAAATCTTTTGTTCGAGAAAAAGACCAGTTTGCTAAGTTTACGCAGGTATCCGATGAATTACTGAGTGAAAACCTTTATATCGGTTATGCCTTTTCTGTTATGCAACCTGCAATGATGTTAATTTCGTATGGGGCTGTCTTTCTTTCCATCTGGCTTGTAGCAGGTATGGCAGAGTCAGATCCGTCAGTAGTTGGTTCCATTGCTTCCTTTGTAAACTATCTGAGTCAGATTATCTTTACTATCGTCATGGTTGGATTTTTGGGGAATTCAGTCACTCGTGCCATGATATCGCTCCGTCGTATTCGTGAAATCCTGGATACAGAACCGGCTATGACCTTCAAGTATGTGGAAGATGAAGAATTAGAAGGAAGTCTCAGTTTTGAAAATGTAACCTTCACCTATCCAAATGATGAAGAACCTATCCTAAAAGATGTATCTTTCGATATTGCAGCTGGTGAGATGGTTGGGGTTGTCGGAGCAACCGGTGCAGGGAAGTCAACCTTGGCTCAGTTGATTCCACGACTGTTTGATCCTCAGCAAGGTTCGATTAAAATTGGTGGAAAGGATATTCGTACAGTTAGTGAAGGGACGCTTCGCAAGACAGTCTCTATCGTCCTACAAAGAGCCATTCTTTTTAGTGGAACCATCGCAGATAATCTAAGACAAGGTAAGGGAGATGCGACAGTTTCAGAAATGGAACGCGCAGCTCGCATCGCCCAAGCAAGTGAATTTATTAGTCGTATGGACTTGGCCTTTGAAAGTCCGGTTGAGGAACGTGGGACTAACTTTTCTGGTGGACAAAAACAAAGAATGTCTATTGCGCGTGGGATTGTAAGCAATCCTCGTATCTTGATTTTTGATGATTCAACCTCTGCACTTGATGCCAAATCGGAACGTTTGGTTCAAGAAGCCCTCAACAAGGATTTGAAGGGGACGACTACGATTATCATCGCACAAAAGATTAGCTCTGTTGTGCATGCTGATAAAATTTTAGTGCTTGACCAAGGTCGTTTGATTGGTCAAGGCAAACACACTGACTTGGTTGCAACAAACCCAGTTTATCGTGAAATTTACGAGACGCAAAAAGGAAAGGAGGAGTAGGATGAAGACATTTGAATTCTTTTGGAACTATTTTAAAGTTTATAAGATATCCTTTGTCGTTGTTATTGCTATGATTATCATTGCAACGGTAGCCCAAGCCCTCTTTCCAGTATTTGCAGGTCAAGTAGTAACAGAGCTGGCTAATTTGGTTATAGCCTATCAAAATGGAAATCCAGATATGGTTTGGCAAAGTCTATTGGGACTCCTAATCAATCTTGCCTATGTTTTGATTGTGTTAGTAGTGTCGAGTCTTATCTATATGATTTTGATGAGCCGAATTATTGCCGAATCGACAAATGAGATGCGGAAGGGACTTTTTGGCAAGCTTTCTCGCTTGACAGTTTCCTTCTTTGACCGCCATCAAGATGGTGATATCCTGTCACGTTTTACCAGTGATTTGGATAACATCCTCCAAGCTTTCAACGAAAGTCTGGTGTCTGTTATGACCAATATTGCCCTTTATATTGGTTTGTTGATTGTCATGTTCGCAAAAAATGTGACCTTGGCTTTGATTACGATTGCTAGCACTCCGATAGCTGTTATTATGTTGATTGTCATTTTGAAATTGGCAAGAAAATATACCAATCTCCAACAGAAAGAAGTTGGGAAGCTCAATGCTTATATGGATGAGAGTATCTCTGGACAAAAAGCAGTTATCGTTCAAGGTATCCAAGAAGATGTGATTGCTGGTTTTGTTGAGCAAAATGAACGGGTTCGAAAGGCCACTTTCAAGGGAAGAATGTTCTCAGGAATTCTTTTCCCTGTTATGAACGGGATGAGTTTGGTCAATACAGCTATTGTTATTTTTGTCGGTTCAGCTGTCTTACTGAATGATCAGAATATCGAGACAGCAACTGCTCTGGGTTTGATTGTCATGTTTACCCAGTTTTCTCAGCAATATTACCAACCCATTATCCAATTAGCGGCGAGCTGGGGAAGTTTGCAACTGGCCTTTACAGGTGCAGAACGTATCCAAGAAATGTTTGATGCAGAAGAAGAAATTCGTCCTCAAGATGCTCCAGTTTTCACAGAATTGCGAGAGGGTGTGGAGATTCGCAATGTGGACTTTTCATACCTGCCAGGGAAACCAATTCTAAAAGATGTTAGCATTTCAGCGCCAAAAGGGAAGATGATTGCGGTAGTTGGTCCCACAGGTTCAGGGAAAACAACCATCATGAACTTAATCAATCGTTTTTATGATGTGGATGCAGGTAGTATCAGCTTTGATGGAACAGATATTCGCGAGTTTGATTTAGACAGTTTGCGAAGTAAGGTAGGAATTGTCCTACAGGATTCTGTTTTGTTCAGTGGAACTATTCGGGACAATATTCGATTCGGTGTACCGGATGCTAGTCAGGAGATGGTAGAAGCAGCTGCTAAGGCTACGCATATCCATGAATATATCGAAAGTCTACCAGATAAGTACGATACTCTGATTAATGATGATCAGAGCGTATTCTCAACCGGTCAGAAGCAGTTGATTTCCATCGCTCGTACCTTGATGACAGATCCCCAGGTTTTAATCTTGGATGAGGCAACATCAAACGTTGATACGGTGACAGAAAGTAAGATTCAAAATGCTATGGAGGCAATTGTAGCAGGAAGAACGAGTTTTGTGATTGCCCACCGCTTGAAAACGATTCTCAATGCCGATCAGATTATTGTCCTTAAGGATGGTGAGGTTATCGAACAAGGAA
>CAUSCX010000053.1:0-11013 GCA_963530385.1 uncultured Streptococcus sp.
TATGAACGTTCTCCACGACTTGTTTGTTCAATAACTACAGGAATCATTCATTTCTCCTTCTGATTTCTAAATTTCCTAGTCAAGCGACTTGATACAGGACTATTATATCTTTTTGGTCAAAAAAGGTCAAATTTTTGCTCTATCCTAAAAACAGACACAAAAATTCAACCTCCTTTCACGACTGGAAATCCTTTTCCAAGTCAATCTCTTTTTGATGTTATTTTGTACCGAACAAGCGGTCTCCAGCATCCCCAAGACCTGGAACGATATAGCCATGTTCGTTCAAACGTTCATCCAAGGCAGCTGTAAAGATTTCAACATCTGGGTGAGCCTCTTGAAGAGCTTTTACTCCTTCTGGAGCAGAGACAAGGCAGACAAACTTAATGTTTGAAGCCCCACGCTTTTTGAGGGAATCAACAGCCAAGATTGCTGAACCACCAGTTGCAAGCATTGGATCAACCACAAAAACTTGACGTTGATTGATATCTTCAGGTAATTTTACCAAGTATTCGACTGGTTGAAGTGTTTCTTCATCACGGTACATACCAATATGGCCCACTTTAGCAGCTGGTACTAGGCTTAATAATCCATCAACCATCCCGATACCCGCTCGCAAGATTGGGACAATTGCTAGTTTTTTACCAGCAATCTGTTTTTGTACAGTCTTAGTAATAGGTGTTTCGATTTCAACGTCTTCAAGCGGAAGATCACGAAGCACTTCATATCCCATCAACATAGCAATTTCATCTACTAACTCACGAAAAGCTTTTGTAGAAGTATCTGTGCGACGCAAGATTGACAATTTGTGTTGAATGAGTGGATGATTAATGACTTCAAGTTTTCCCATTTTCTGAATTCCTTCTTTCAATTTATTCTTCTTATTATATCAAAAAATGGTTTAAAAATCCTTCTAAACCATCTATTTTTTATATTTTCTAAATCAAATCTGCTTCTTGAAGAGCTGTTTGTACTGTCTCAAGTGGTAAATGGGTCAACTCGGTCCCTTTTTCACGATAGAGATACTGGGCGTAGTCGTCCATACGGTACTGATTAATATAAACGACACGTTCACATCCTACCTGAAGCAATTGCTTGGTACAGTTGAGGCATGGAAAATGTGTAACGTAGGCTGTAAATCCTTTTGGAACGCCACGTTCGGCTCCTTGTAGTATAGCATTTACCTCAGCATGAAGGGTACGAACACAGTGACCCTCAATCACCAGACAGTCGTGGTCAATACAGTGCTCTGTTCCTGATACAGAACCATTGTATCCTGTTGAAATCACCTTATTATCCTTGACTAAAACAGCTCCTACCCTAGCGCGTTTACAGGTTGAACGATTAGCAATCAATAGAGCTTGAGCAGCAAAATACTCATCCCAAGCCAGTCTTTTTTCTGTCATATCTTCTCTCCTCTTGGTTTATTTTTTGAAAAATGGTAGGCGTAAATCTGCAATTTTTTCAGCAGGAACCTTCATTCCATCCTTGATCCACTTAAGCAAAACTGATACGATGGCAGAACTCCAAAAAGAATGCAGGTAAGAGCTGACTCCTTTTGATTTTCCATAGTATTTTTCTAAAAATTCTTGCATGGCTTGCACAAAGATTTTTTCCAAGTGGTAGTCCAAGGCAAGCTGAATAACCTTAGCCTCTTTCTTGGCTTCTCTAAAGAGGCGAACCCAAACCAGATAGAGGTCCGTTTTAACATCGTAATGACTCAATTGCTCCATGATGTTATGGACGCTACGTTTAAAGACACTTTCTAAAATCTCTTCTTTGGAGTCATAGTTTCGATAAAAGGCTGCACGGGAAACCCCAGCACGTTTGACCAACTCAGAAATGCTAATCTTTGTCAATTCCTTTTTCTCCAAAAGTTGCAAGAGAGCTGTTTCGATAGCTTCTCTGGTCAGTAAATTGGATTCTTGATTGGATTTTCTGAGATTTTCAAGTGAATTTTCAGAAATTCTTCGTTCGGCCATAACACTTCCTTTCTACTTGTGACAACAGAGTGACGAGACTTTTGTTTTAAGATTTTTCATGATATAATTGTAAAAAAAGACAGAACCTTTGTCAATGTATAAGTGATAAAGATGGAGAATTTCTATGACTTGGAAGATTGTAGCTGACTCTGGTTGTGATTATCGTCAACTGGCAAATCCAGCAATTGATACTGAATTCATCAGTGTTCCCTTAACCATTCAAGTGGCTGATCAAGTCTTTATTGACGATGCTAGTCTTGATATTGACAAAATGATGGAAACCATGTATGCAACTTCTGAAGCTTCAAAATCAGCTTGTCCTAGCCCTGATGATTACTTGCGAGCATTTGAAGGGGCAAAACATATTTTTGTAGTGACCATTACCGGAACTCTTTCTGGTAGTCAAAACAGCGCTCAATTAGCTAAGAATCTCTATCTCGAAGAACATCCTGATACTCAGATTCATGTCATTGATAGTTTATCTGCTGGTGGAGAAGTTGATCTAATCGTAGAGAAAATCAATGATTTGATTGACCAAGGACTTTCTTTTGAAGAAGTGGTTAAAGCTATTACTGCCTACCAAGAAAAAACTAAGTTACTATTCGTCCTCGCTAAGGTTGATAACCTTGTTAAGAATGGTCGCTTGAGTAAGCTGATCGGTACAGTTGTCGGGCTCCTTAATATTCGTATGGTCGGGGAAGCAAGTGAAACTGGAACCTTGGAACTCCTACAAAAGGCTCGTGGTGCTAAGAAGTCCCTCCAAGCTGCTTATGAAGAGTTAATCAAGGCTGGCTACGCTGGTGGGCGTATCGTCATGGCTCACCGCAGTAATGATAAATTCTGCCAACAACTCTCAGAACTCTTGCGTGAAAAATTCCCACAAGCTGAAATCAAGATTATCCCAACCTCTGGACTCTGCAGTTTTTATGCAGAAGAAGGTGGACTCCTCATGGGATATGAAATTGACTAATAAATCAAACAAGAGATGACTTATCATCTCTTGTTTTTTTATGGTACAATACTTTTATGAAACATTTTGACACTATTGTAATCGGGGGAGGCCCTGCTGGTATGATGGCTACCATTTCCAGTAGCTTCTATGGTCAGAAAACCCTTCTCATCGAAAAAAATCGAAAACTCGGAAAAAAATTAGCTGGTACTGGTGGTGGTCGCTGCAACGTGACCAACAATGGAACTCTAGATGACCTATTAGCTGGCATCCCTGGAAATGGGCGCTTTCTTTACAGCGTCTTCTCCCAGTTTGATAACCATGATATTATCAACTTTTTTACGGAAAATGGCGTCAAACTCAAGGTCGAAGACCATGGCCGTGTCTTTCCAGCCAGCGACAAATCTCGGACCATTATCGAAGCACTGGAAAAGAAAATCATGGAGCTAGGTGGGCAAGTTGCCACTCAAACAGAGATTGTTTCTGTTAAAAAGATTGACGACCAGTTTGTCCTTAAGTCTACAGATCAAACCTTCACTTGTGATAAACTCATTGTCACAACAGGTGGAAAATCCTATCCTTCTACTGGCTCTACTGGTTTTGGTCATGAAATCGCCCGACATTTCAAACACACTATTACCGAACTCGAAGCTGCTGAAAGTCCATTGTTGACTGATTTCCCGCATAAGGCCTTGCAGGGAATTTCCCTAGACGATGTAACCCTAAGCTATGGCAAGCGCGTCATCACCCATGACCTGCTCTTTACCCACTTTGGTTTGTCAGGTCCTGCTGCACTACGCATGTCTAGCTTTGTCAAGGGTGGAGAAATTCTCTCTCTAGATGTCTTGCCACAACTTTCAGAAGGTGACTTAGTTGACTTTTTAGAAGAGAACCGTGAAAAGTCCTTGAAAAATGCCTTAAAAACTTTACTTCCTGAACGCTTGGCAGAATTTTTTGTCCAAGGATATCCTGAAAAAGTCAAACAACTAACTGAAAGAGAACGCGATCAACTTCTCCAGTCTATCAAGGCACTCAAAATCCCTGTGACAGGAAAAATGTCCTTGGCTAAATCCTTTGTTACCAAAGGAGGTGTTAGTCTAAAGGAAATCAATCCTAAAACGCTGGAAAGCAAACTGGTTCCTGGCCTTCACTTTGCTGGCGAAGTACTAGATATCAATGCCCATACGGGGGGATTTAACATCACTTCCGCCCTCTGCACTGGCTGGGTGGCAGGCTCAAACTTAATCTATAAATGATTTAGTATCTAAGGATGTTAGATAAGAAAGGAACTACTTTGGAACATATTATCTTACTAAGGGGAGTTACTCCTAATGGAAAAAATGCTATCCCTAAAATGTCTTATCTAGTAGATATCTTGATAGAAGCTGATTTTCAACACGTTCGAACCTATATTCAAAGTGGGAATATCATTCTTGAAAGTGACTTATCTCTGGAAGAAATACGAGAACAGGTTCACACTCTAATAAAGGAAAAAATTGGTGCTGATTTAAAAATGGTAATCAAGAACAAAAATGATTTTGCAAAAATTGTCCAAGAAAACCCATTTGGAAAACACTATCTTTTTGACCGAATACATGTGATCCTTTTTCAAAATGATATCCAAAGTCTACCATTAGAAAAATTGGATAGTGACTATGGTGAAGAAGAAATTTGTATCGGCAACCATTGTCTTTACCTCTATCTCCCTAGAACTGCAAAACGAAAAAAACTTAATACCAACTATCTTGAAAAGCTGTTCGGCGTTGATCTGACCATGCGAAAATTAAACGTGGTAGAAAAATTACTAACAAAATAGGAAAAATAATATGAGTAGAAGAGAATCAGTCGAATTTGTCAACATGTGCTTGATTAAAAATGGGGACAAGATCCTAGTTCAAGACCGAGTTAGTCCTAACTGGCCTGGCATTACTTTTCCTGGTGGTCATGTTGAACGTGGCGAATCCTTTGTCGATGCTGTCATTCGCGAAGTGAAGGAAGAAACTGGTCTGACCATTTCTAAACCCCAACTCTGTGGTATCAAAGACTGGTATGATGATGCAGATTATCGTTATGTTGTCCTCTTTTACAAAACAGAACACTTTACTGGTGAGCTCCAATCTTCAGACGAAGGAAAAGTCTGGTGGGAGGATTTTGAAAATCTATCTCATCTCAAACTAGCTACTGAGGATATGTCTGATATGCTTCGTGTTTTTCTCGAAGAGGACCTCAGTGAATTCTTTTACTATAAGGATGGGGGAGACTGGTTTTACCAACTCAAATAACAGTAAATCGGCAGAGATCACTCCGCCGACTTTTATTTTGTCTGAGCTCGAACATAGTGAGCAATGACATCTGATGCGTACTGAGCTGTTCCCTGTCCAAACTTATCAATGTTTTCCTTGAACTCTGGATTATAGACATAGCCTTTTCCGATATGACCAAAGACCTCGATAGAGCAGTCAAATCCATAAGTACGAATAGCTTGCAAGAGTTTGCCTGCTTCTTCTTGGTTTTCAGATGCTGTTATTGGCAGACCAGCTTGAAGATTTTGTGCCAAGGCTTGAAAGACTTGGTTAAAGGCAACCGTAGCCTCATCTTCGTGACCTTTTTGACGTTCAAGGGCTTGATCCATGACTTCTTGACCATACTTATCTACCGCCTCTTGGTGGTATTTTTGATTGTCTTGGTAGCTAAATCCAGTGAATTTTTCTTGAATGGTCATTTTTCTTTCTCCTTTTTGTTCTTGAATAGTTTTTTGTAAGGTTGAAATTAAGGTATCCAGATGTTGCCTCTCCTGGGTTAAATAGTCCAACTGTCTAGTTAAATGTGGTAACAAGTCCGTCTTTTCTTCCTTCAATAGCTCTGCTATTTTTTCTAAAGAAAAGCCTAGATACTTGTAATAGAGGATAATCTGTAGTCGTTCTAAATCCTCTTGACTATAGGTCCGATAGCCATTTTCTGACTTTAATGGAACCAAAAGTCCAATCTTGTCATAATGGTAGAGAGTCTTGACGGAGACACCTGAAAGTTGCGCAGCTTCTTTGATATGGTACATGATTTCCTCCTCACATAAATAGTATATACCCTCCCCTTTGAGGAGAGTCAAGTATTTTATCATATTTTTTATAAAAACATGAAAATCGCTTTCTTGACAGACTTTAAAAATCATGATAGGATAATCAAGTCTATCAATCAAATAAAAAGCTCATAAAGAGCCATTGAGAGAAGGCTATTTGACAACTCAAGTAGCCTTTTCTTATTTAGAAAACTAGATTGGAGTTTAACAATGTCTGAAAAATCGCAATGGGGCTCAAAACTGGGCTTTATCCTTGCATCTGCTGGTTCTGCTATTGGTCTTGGAGCTGTTTGGAAGTTCCCTTATATGACTGCTGCCAATGGTGGGGGAGGTTTCTTACTGGTCTTTCTCATCTCGACACTATTGATTGGATTTCCACTTCTCTTGGCTGAATTTGCCCTCGGTCGGAGCGCTGGTGTGTCAGCAATCAAAACCTTTGGAAAATTGGGTGATAACAAGAACTACAATTTTATCGGTTGGATCGGTGCCTTTGCCCTTTTCATCCTCTTATCCTTTTACAGTGTTATTGGGGGATGGGTTTTAGTGTATCTAGGTATCGCTATTGCTAAAGCCTTCCAAGTTGGGATTAGCAGTGATTATGCCCAACTCTTTACAGACATCATTTCAAATCCTTGGATTGCTCTTGGGTCTCAAGCTCTTTTTATCTTCCTCAACATCTTTATCGTGTCTAAAGGGGTTCAAAAAGGGATTGAAAGAGCATCTAAGGTCATGATGCCCTTGCTCTTTATCATCTTTGTCATTATTATCGGGCGCTCTCTTAGCTTGCCAAATGCTATGGAAGGGGTCGTTTATTTCCTCAAACCTGACTTTTCAAAACTGACAAGTGCTGGTCTCCTCTATGCTCTAGGACAGTCATTCTTTGCTTTGTCCCTCGGGGTTACGGCCATGTTGACCTATGCTTCTTACCTAGATAAGAAAACCAATCTGGTCCAATCAGGTATGTCTATCGTTGCCATGAATATTTCCGTATCGGTCATGGCAGGACTAGCTATTTTCCCAGCTATGTCAGCATTTAATATCCAGTCTGAAGGTGGTCCTAGTCTCCTCTTTATCGTTCTACCCCAACTCTTTGACAAGATGCCTTTTGGAAGTATTTTCTATATTCTCTTTCTCTTGCTTTTCCTCTTTGCAACAGTAACCTCTTCAGTTGTCATGCTTGAAATCAACGTTGGAAACATCACTGACCAAGATAACGAAAAACGTAATAAATGGAGTCTTATTTTAGGTATCTTGACCTTTATCTTTGGTATCCCTTCGGCCCTATCCTATGGTCTTATGACTGATGTTCAAATCTTTGGGAAGACCTTCTTTGACGCTATGGATTTCTTGGTTTCCAACCTCCTCATGCCTTTCGGTGCTCTCTGCTTGTCTCTTTTTACAGGCTATATTTTCAAGAAGGCACTGGCAATGGAGGAACTTCATCTTGATGAAACACCTTGGAAACAAGGACTTTTCCAAGTCTGGCTCTTCCTTCTTCGTTTCATCATCCCAATTATCATCATCGTGGTCTTTATCGCCCAATTTATGTAAATACAAAAAAGGACTTGAGTAATGAACTCAAGTCCTTTCTTTTTATGGATGACTAACAATCAATTCCAGACCTTGACCTTCCAAAGTCCATGCATCAACATCGCTTGGCAAGATAAAGTGACTACCTTTTTGGATTGGATATTCCTTACCGTCTACAATGAGCTGACCTTGACCAGCCAAGACACTTAACAAGCTGTAATCAGCTGTTTTTTCAAAGTCAACTTTTCCAGTAATTTCCCACTTGTAAACTGCGAAGAATTCATTGGATACAAGGAGAGTTGAACGCAAATCATCTGCTTTAACAGTCACAGGACGGCTATTTGCAGGCTCACCGATATTTAAAACATCGATGGATTTTTCAAGATGAAGCTCACGCAAGTTGCCATTATCATCCTTGCGGTCAAAGTCATAGACACGGTAGGTTGTATCACTAGACTGTTGCGTTTCAAGAATCAAGATTCCCGCACCGATAGCATGCATAGTTCCACTTGGAACATAGAAGAAATCCCCAGCCTTAACAGGGACTTTGGTCAACAAGGCATCCCAGTTCTTATCTTCGATTTGCTGGCGAAGTTCTTCTTTTGATTTAGCATTGTGGCCGTAAATAATCTCTGAACCTTCATCTGCAGCGATAATGTACCAGCACTCTGTTTTTCCGAGTTCGCCCTCATGCTCTAATCCATAAGCATCGTCTGGGTGAACTTGAACACTGAGCCAATCGTTGGCATCGAGGATTTTGGTCAAAAGTGGAAATACTGGCTCTGGACGGTTGCCAAACAATTCACGGTGTTCCGCATACAAACTAGCGAGGTCTGTTCCTTGATAGTGGCCATTGGCTACCTTAGACACTCCATTTGGATGAGCTGAGATTGCCCAATACTCACCAATCTTTTCATTTGGAATGTCGTAGCCAAACTCATCACGTAGTTTAGTCCCACCCCAGATTTTTTCTTGCATAACTGATTGTAAAAATAATGGTTCTGACATCTTATTCTCCTGTCTGATTTTTCTCCCCTCATTATAGCAAAAAAAGAGTTCTAGTTGAACTCTTTTTCATATCTTATAAAGTAGGGAGAAGATTTTATAAAAATAGTAACGATATAATCTTTTACTTTATGGAGGAACCTCTAAAGCAGCACTCAGATAACTAGACTTATTATTACAAATGTTTTCAACACTAATTTAAATTTTACAAATCTTAAATATCATAAAAATTTTAAAAGATTAAAATTTAGGACAATTATCCAAACAAAATGTTAAAAATTCATCCATATTGGTCTTTCCACTAGTTTTCAGTTTATTCCTCAACTTTTCAATACTTTCTATATCTTGACTACCACGTTCAACAGGAAAGGCTCTTTTATACCCTTTCTTTTGTTTTTTGGTTCTAGCATAATAATAACCAATTTGCTCCAACACTTCTTCTAAATTATTATTATTCCAAATTGGCACTAACATATGCTTTAACCAAGTTTTAGGAAAGAATGATTTATCTTTGTATGCGATAAAATCAGCTTCACTTGTTCTATCAACATCCATAATCATAAAAATTTTAACATTTTTTGGTTTCCCTTTATTATCACATTCTACTTTAGGGAATCTACTTCTAAATCCTTGGATAGTAGAAAAATCTTGATTATTTAGAATATCTTTAAGCGACGAAATCTCGATACTACTTCTTCCATTATCTCTTGAATATGATTCCATAGGAATTCTTAGTTTTGATTTAATATATTTTACAATATCATATTCACTTTTACCATGAACAATCACTATCGCTTTAGTGTAATTTGCTCCCCTCAATCGTCATTCCTCCGTCCCATTTTCCAAGAACAATTCTTCAAAATCAATATTAAGGGGATCAGGGACTGCACCAAAGAAACCATCTAGATAAAGTTTTTCCATATTATTATTAGTGCAAACTTTTTTATCAGTTTCACTTCCTGACTTAATTATTTTGTTTCCATACACATCCACTGTTAAGAAGTATGCAGAACTAGGTGGTAATTCCTTTAACAAAGCTGTGTCATGAGTTGTAAAAATAAGTTGCCCTTTAACAGAGTCAGATAAATCCCCCAATATATTATTCATTAAAATATCATGAATTCCAGAATCTATTTCATCAACAACACAAATTCCACCTCCTACAACCCAAAAGAAAACTGTGAGTAGCTCCAATAAATTTTTTGTCCCTTTAGATTCTACACTGATTGGAATTTCTGTCAATTCTCCTCCAATATTCTTATAAATTATCAATTCATATTTTATAGTATCACCGTCTTCATCAAGGTTATACTTAACATCCTTAATATCCGTATATAAAGCACTGAAAAAGTTATAAATAATTTCTTCTGTTTGAAGAAGCCTAGATTTATCTTCTATTCTAATTTCACCTTTGTCAAGTTCATCTAGTAATATTTTATTACTCTTAAATGGTCCACGAGTATTATCTGTCCAAATTGATAGTCTTTCAAACTCCCCAATGACACTTATAAAATTTTTAGATAAATTAGCCTTAGCATAATCTTTATTTATCGAACTAATATAATCTCTATATATGGATAAAAATGTATGTTTCCCCCAAAATTTTTCTGTTAAATCTTGTAAATCTGTAAAAACTCCTTTTTTAAAGATTGATTTATTTAGTTGAACTGACATTTCACTATTACGTTTAATTTTAAAATGATTCCCTTTATTAGAATTTATAACAAACTCTAAAGATTCAGAGGTTAACTCGCCTTTACTATCGTATTCTAAAATATAGACACCGTCATTATTTTCTATACTAAAATAAAATTCTAATTTTGTATCTCCCTTAGCAGAAATTCGAGATGTATTTTTTGATAGTTCTTTAAAACTTCTGCCAGTAAAAATGGAGTCAACTAGCTTGTTAATATCAGGAAAATCATCCTTATCATTCGCTTCTTGTAATTTTGCTTGAAATGATGTTATTTTTTTAGAAAGTCTCATTGTATCCATCGATAATCTAAGAAGCTTAAACGAATCAACAATATTTGATTTTCCTGAACCATTTTCTCCATAAAGAGCTACAATATGTTTTGGTTTTCCTCTACTAACAAAATCAAGGTTTACATCCGAAAACGATTTGAAATTTTTAAACAATACTTTTTTAAACATTTTTAACTCCTTTATATACAAATTGTACATCAAATAGCTTTTTTTTTCAACAATTTTATCTAATTTTAATACACTTTATTTATTCGTTTTCCGATGAAGTTTTTATAAATTTTCTATATCGAAGAACAAAAAATTTTTCTCAAACTGTATTTATTTTTATAATACACAATCTATCGTTGACAGCTTCTATATCTTTTACAGTCTATATACAATAGAATTCAAAAAGACCGGATTGCTCCGATCTTTCAATAGTTCATATTCTCACATTCTGTTTTAAGAATAGTTAAGGTTATCTTCAAATGACTAAGCGCCTTATTTCA
>CAUSCX010000054.1:0-10861 GCA_963530385.1 uncultured Streptococcus sp.
TATTTAAAGGAGATTCGTTATGAAGAATAATCGTATTTTAGCACTTTCAGGAAATGATATTTTTAGTGGTGGTGGACTTGCAGCAGACCTTGCAACCTATACCTTGAATGGTTTGCATGGATTTGTAGCTGTCACTTGCTTAACAGCCTTGACGGAAAATGGTTTTGAAGTTTTTTCAACAGATGACACAATCTTCCAACAAGAGTTGGATAGCCTTGCTAAAGTTGAGTTTGGAGGAATCAAAATTGGTCTTTTGCCAACAGTGAGTGTAGCTGAGAAAGCCCTAAACTTTATTAAATTGCGTCCAGGAGTTCCAGTAGTTTTGGACCCTGTATTGGTTTGTAAGGAAACACATGATGTGGCTGTTAGTGAACTTTGCCAAGAATTGATTCGCTTCTTCCCTTATATTAGTATTTTAACACCCAATCTTCCAGAAGCTGAATTGCTTGCAGATCAAAAGATTGAGACTTTAGAAGATATGAAGCAGGCAGCTCAAAAACTACATAGTCTGGGTGCGCCAGCAGTGATTATCAAGGGTGGAAATCGTCTCAGTAAGGATAAGGCTGTGGATGTCTTTTATGATGGAGAGAATTTCACTATTCTTGAAAACCCAGTCATTCAAGGACAAAATGCTGGTGCAGGATGTACCTTTGCCTCAAGCATTGCTAGCCAGCTAGTTAAGGGAGAAGAACTCTTACCAGCAATTGAAACTTCCAAAGCCTTTGTTTACCGTGCCATTGCACAAGCAGATCAATATGGAGTGAGACAGTATGAAGCAAACCAAAACAACTAAAATTGCCCTAGTATCTATCTTAGCAGCCAGTTCTGTCGTATTGGGGTATTTTATAAAAATCCCAACACCAACTGGATTTCTAACACTTTTGGACGTTGGAGTCTTCTTCACAGCCTTTTACTTTGGAAGCCGTGAAGGAGCCGTTGTCGGAGGGTTAGCAGGATTTCTCATTGACCTCATTTCAGGCTACCCTCAGTGGATGATTTTTAGCTTAATCAATCATGGTTTGCAAGGCTATTTTGCAGGCTTTAAAGGGAAATGGCAATGGTTAGGATTAGTCTTGGCGACTCTATTCATGGTAGCTGGTTATGCCTTGGCATCAGCTTGGATGAATGGTTGGGGAGCAGCTATTCCAGAAATCATCCCAAATCTCATGCAAAATGTTGTTGGAATGACTCTAGGATTTCTTCTTTGTCATAGTGTAAAGAAATTCAGATAATAGTGAAAAAAGGAAACCTACTCCGAACTATTAGGGAACTATTGAAAAAACTCTGATTATTTGCTAAAATGAGAGCTATGAAAACACTCTACGATGTGCAACAATATCTAAAACAGTTCGGTATCATTGTTTATATGGGAAAACGTCTCTATGACATTGAACTGATGAAGATTGAACTATCACGGATTTATGATGCAGGCCTGATGGACAAGCTAGATTATCTTGAAGCAGAAGCTGTTCTTCGCAGAGAGCACAAACTAGAATTAGACTATTTAGAAAAAAATGGAGATTAGGTAATATGGTAACTTGGGTATTATGGGGACTTATAGTGGCGATGTTGGCTTGGATGGGATACAACTACCTTCGCATTCGTCGTGCAGCGAAAATTGTAGACAATGCAGAGTTTGAGTCTTTGATTCGTACAGGTCAGTTAATTGACTTGCGTGATCCAGCTGACTTCCACAGAAAACATATCCTTGGAGCTCGTAATATTCCTTCAAATCAATTGAAGACAAGTCTTGCAGCTCTTCGCAAGGATAAACCAGTCCTTCTATATGAAAACCAACGTGCGCAACGTGTGACCAATGCAGCACTTTTCTTGAAAAAGCAAGGCTTCTCAGAAATCTATATCCTCTCTTACGGATTGGATTCTTGGACTGGGAAGGTGAAGTCTAATTAACAATGTGAAAAAACTTGTCACATATGTTTAATATAAAGTTTCGGCTTTTTATGGTATAATTGTTAGTATAAAATTTAAGGAGTTTTTTTGAAGATGAAAGAAAAGAAAAAACCATCACTTGTTTTAGGTATCCTATCTATCGTCCTTGGTTTGCTATCTCCAATCGTAGGTCTCGTTTTGGGGATCATTGGTCTAGTCTTGGCTAATTCACATCAAAAAGAATCTGAATTAGACTATAAAACAGAACGAATTCTTAATATCGTAGGGATTGTAGTTTCTGTAATTAACTGGGTTGCAGGACTCATCTTAATGATGCACTAATCAGGATTCTAACAAAAAAAGCTTTTAAAGATAAAGCTTTTTTTGTTTTATCCACTCTTCTCGGTTCAAGAACCGAATAACATAGTGCTAACATTTTTCACCCAATTGATAAAGCCGATTTTTATGGTATTATTCATTTGTGTTTAGTTTAAGGAGTTTTTAGAATATGCAAGAAAAGAAAAAAGCGTCACTTGTTTTAGGGATCTTGTCTATCATTCTTGGTTTGCTTTCGCCAGTGGTAAGTTTGATTTTGGGGATTATTGGTCTAGTCTTAGCTAACTCACATCAAAAAGAATCTGGACTAGACTATAAGAGAGAAAAAAATTTGTCCATCCTGGGGATTGTAATTTCTGCACTTCACTTTATTTTAGGTGTTATGCTATTTGTACTCTAAAGAAGATTTTAAAAAGCTTTATTTGTTTAAAGCTTTTTTGTTTTATCCACTGTTTTCTAAGTAATTTTTAATAGTCTGCAATTCCTCTTTGTTTAGAAGTCGGAACTCACCTTCTGCTAGCTCAGGGTCCAATATAAAATTCCCGAATTGAACTCGTTTGAGAGCAGTTACCTTGACACCGACTGAGAGGAACATTTTTTTGACTTGATGAAACTTTCCTTCAGATATGGTGATAGTGGCTTTGCTGAGACTAGGACTTGAGGATAAAATCTCAAGTTGAGCAGGTTTACAGACAGTTCCATCAAGAAAGACAATCCCATCTTTAAACTCTTGAATATGGTCGGGAGTTAGTGGCCCATTGACCTCTACTTGGTAAGTTTTATCGACATGGTATTGAGGATGGAGGAGTTGAAAACCTAGAGGCCCATTGTCTGTTAAAAGGAGGAGTCCTGTCGTATCCCGATCCAGACGACCGATGGCATAGAGTAGGACAGACTGGAGATGCTGAGGAAGGAGGTCCATGACCGTTGGGAGTTTCTTATCCTTGCTTGCAGTTACGACTCCATTTGGCTTATGGAGCATGAGGTAGGTGTGTTCGTATCCTTGAATTCTTCTGCCTTGGAATATCAGTTCTTGAAGTCCTGTATCAACATTCTGTGCAAGGGAACTAGCAGGGAGTCCATCAACTAAAATTTCTTTTTTCAAAAGAGCTTGTTTCATGGCTTTTCGACTGATTTTTTCCTGGGCTAATAATTTATCTAAACGCATACCAGCCTATCTTATCACAAGTCGCTTGCTTTGAAAAGGCTTGAAGTGAAAAGAAAAGTGCAGTGAAAACATTTACACTTACTTGAGTTAAGTCATTTGCTCAAAATTGTGGTATAATCGTTCAGTTAGAAAATAAATTTTTGAATACAATAGAGGAAATCATGACAAAATTAAGAGAAGATATCCGTAATATCGCGATTATCGCCCACGTCGACCACGGTAAAACTACCCTTGTTGACGAATTGTTGAAACAATCTGAAACTCTTGACGCGCGTACAGAGTTGGCAGAGCGCGCAATGGACTCAAACGATATTGAAAAAGAGCGTGGAATTACCATCCTTGCGAAAAATACAGCAGTTGCCTACAACGGAACTCGTATCAACATCATGGACACACCAGGGCACGCGGACTTCGGTGGAGAAGTTGAACGTATCATGAAAATGGTTGACGGTGTTGTTTTGGTCGTAGATGCCTACGAAGGAACCATGCCACAGACTCGTTTCGTATTGAAAAAAGCCTTGGAACAAGACCTTGTACCTATCGTTGTGGTTAACAAAATCGATAAGCCTTCAGCTCGTCCAGCAGAAGTAGTAGATGAAGTCTTGGAACTTTTCATCGAGCTTGGTGCGGATGATGACCAGCTTGACTTCCCAGTCGTTTATGCGTCAGCTATCAATGGAACATCTTCATTGTCAGATGATCCAGCAGACCAAGAAAAAACTATGGCGCCAATCTTTGACACTATTATCGACCACATTCCAGCTCCAGTTGATAACTCAGATGAGCCCCTTCAATTCCAAGTGTCACTTTTGGACTACAACGACTTCGTAGGTCGTATCGGTATCGGACGTGTCTTCCGTGGTAGTGTAAAGGTTGGGGATCAAGTTACCCTTTCTAAATTGGATGGTACAACTAAGAACTTCCGTGTCACAAAACTCTTTGGTTTCTTTGGTTTGGAACGTCGTGAAATTCAAGAAGCTAAAGCTGGTGACTTGATTGCCGTTTCAGGTATGGAAGATATCTTTGTCGGCGAAACCATCACTCCAACAGATGCAGTTGAAGCTCTTCCAGTTCTTCACATCGATGAGCCAACACTTCAAATGACCTTCTTGGTCAACAACTCACCATTTGCTGGTCGTGAAGGTAAATGGGTCACTTCTCGTAAGGTTGAAGAGCGCCTTCAAGCAGAATTGCAAACAGACGTTTCTCTTCGTGTTGAACCAACTGACTCACCAGATAAATGGACTGTATCAGGACGTGGGGAATTGCATTTGTCAATCCTTATCGAAACAATGCGTCGTGAGGGCTATGAGCTTCAAGTATCTCGTCCAGAAGTTATCGTAAAAGAAATTGATGGCGTCAAATGTGAACCATTTGAACGCGTGCAAATCGACACACCTGAAGAATACCAAGGATCCGTTATCCAAAGCCTTTCTGAACGTAAAGGTGAAATGTTGGATATGATCTCAACTGGTAATGGTCAAACTCGTTTGGTCTTCCTTGTTCCTGCGCGTGGTTTGATTGGATACTCAACTGAGTTCTTGTCAATGACTCGTGGTTACGGTATCATGAACCATACCTTCGACCAATACTTGCCATTGATTCCAGGTGAAATCGGTGGACGTCACCGTGGTGCCCTTGTTTCTATCGATACTGGTAAGGCAACGACATACTCTATCATGTCTATCGAAGAACGTGGAACTATCTTTGTTAACCCAGGAACTGAAGTATACGAAGGAATGATCATCGGTGAAAACTCTCGTGAAAACGACTTGACTGTTAACATCACAAAAGCGAAACAAATGACCAACGTTCGTTCAGCTACTAAGGACCAAACAGCAGTTATCAAGACTCCTCGTATCTTGACTCTTGAAGAATCACTTGAGTTCTTGAACGATGATGAATACATGGAAGTAACGCCTGAATCTATCCGTTTGCGTAAACAGATCCTTAACAAGGCAGAGCGTGAGAAAGCAAACAAAAAGAAAAAATCAGCTGAATAAGAGCTAGAAAGAGCAGAAAATGGTCTATTTAATCATAGGGATTTTATTACTCTTACTCTATATATTTGCGACACCTCAAAGTATCAAGGGAACGGTTAATATTGTAATTCTTGTTTTTGGTCTCGTTTCCCTCGTGATTTTGCTCATGTTGTCCATCCTGCAAATCTTTCAGCTACCAACAGAATTCTTTATCACAGTAGCCATGCTGGTTCTTACTTACTTTAGTTTGCGAGATATCAGTCTCATGTCGATTCGAAAAAAACATTAGTCATCAATTCGAATCCTAAAATAACAAAAAACTTCTATTAGCAACGAGTTGGCTAATAGAAGTTTTTTTGATTAAGAAGATAGATTGCTTTTTTCTTCAGAATAGCGTTGATAGAAGTCAACTTTTAGTTGGATAAAGTTTTCCAATTCGCGCAGGAGTTGAAGTAAGGTTGCGCGCGTTTCAAATTCTTCCCTTGTTTTAGGGAGGCTACGATTGCGAAATACTTGCAGGTAGCTTTCAATATCATTTAATAAATCGTTGGCAGGATTGGTCTGGCTGAGTTGATCCGCAATTTTAGCGAATAGCTGGGCAAGGATTAGGCTTTCGCTTGCGGCTAGATTACAGGTGTTGATTTTCTGGGCCATATTACGAAGAATGCGACTCTGTCTCTGTCTCATTTCGAAATAGTGGATATGATAGTCGGTCTGATGAAAGAGGTGGTCAGAGTGATCAAGATAGACCAGTTTGAGAGCTTCTTCAAGAAGCTGATCCAGTTCTTCAACGAGTTGGGCACGGTTACGACCATCGCCCTTTCCAAGATAATATTCAAAACGTTGTAGGATGTGTTTGAGTTTTTCTTCTACCTTGAGATGATAGAGATGGATTTCTTCTTGCCGAGAAGGCATGTAAAGATTGACAGTCAAGGCGAATCCCGTACCGATCAGAAATAGGAGGAGTTCATTCACTAGCAGATCTGGTGATGTAGACTTCTGAACCAAGAGATGACTGACTAGGACACTACTCGGGGTAATGCCAATTTCCCAGCCCAATTTATAGGCTAGAGGGACATAGAGAGCCAAATAGAGACCAAAACTCCAGATGTGATAGCCAGTCAGGTGAAAGGAAAGGACGCCAATGAAAAGAGCAAGAAGGGTTGAGAATAAACGATTGCGAGCCAGCTTAATGGTGCTTCTGCGGGTATCCGATAAGCTCAATAGGGCAATGATACCAGCGGACACTGCTGAAGATAAATCCAGAAAGTAGGCTAGAACACAGGCCAAACAAGTTGCCAGAACGAGTTTAAAAGTACGTTGGGTGATAGACATGAGACATTTCCTATAATGAATGATAGAAACCAGACAAAACAAGCCCTAAAAAGGCTTGTCTAGATTATTTTTTGCGAGCAGAGGAAAATTCAGCAACTGCTGTAAAGAGGACATCTGTTGAAGAGTTGAGGGCTGTTTCGCAAGAGTCTTGGATAACACCGATGACGAAACCTACACCTACAACCTGCATAGCGATATCATTGGTAATCCCAAAGAGACTGCAAGCAACCGGGATAAGTAGGAGTGAACCTCCGGCGATCCCTGAAGCACCGCAGGCAGAGATGGCTGCAACGATACTGAGTACAAAGGCTGTTGCAAAATCAACTGAGATTCCAAGGGTATTGACAGCAGCTAGGGTTAAGATGTTGATGGTAACAGCAGCTCCAGCCATATTGATAGTTGATCCAAGTGGGATAGAGACAGAATAGGTATCTGGATTAAGCCCTAGATCCTCACAGAGTTTCATATTAACAGGGATATTAGCAGCTGAGCTTCGAGTGAAAAAGGCTGTGACTCCGCTGATACGCAAACATTTCCAAACAAGTGGATAAGGATTTTTCTTGATAAAGAGAAAAGCAATCAGAGGATTGATCACTAGGGCAACGAAAAGCATAGTGGCAATCAAAAGTCCGAGTAAGATTCCGTAATTTGCTAAACTCGCAATACCTTGGCCAGAGATGGTTTCGAAGACTAACCCTAGGATACCAAATGGCGCAAGGTTAATGATCCATTCGACGATTTTTGAAGTCACACTGGCCATTGTTTTGAGTAGCTCCTTGCTATTTTTGCTAGCTTCACGCATGGCAACTCCAAAGACGATAGCCCAAGACAAAATTCCAATATAGTTAGCTTCGATGATGGCGTTGACAGGATTGTCTACTATTTTCAGTAGGAGATTACTGAGTACTTGTCCGATGCCGTCTGGAGGAGTAACTTCTGTACTAGCACTACTCAAGATCATCTGAACAGGGAAGAGAAAGCTAGCCAAAACTGCTACAAGAGCCGCAGCAAAGGTCCCCAGCAAATAGAGGAAAATGACTTTTTTCATATTGCTATCTTGGCCTTTCTGGTGTTGGGAAAGGGCATTAGCGACTAAAGCAAAAACCAGGATAGGAGCGATGGCCTTTAGTCCTCCTACAAATAAATCTCCCAATAAACCGATGCCAGTAAGATTAGGAACGAGTAGACCTAGAATAGCTCCCAAGGTCATTCCGATCCCGATCCGTTTGATTAGATTTGTTTTGTTCCAAGCACGAATGATTCTTTTCATAGAGGTCTCCTTTTTTGTGTATTGTTTATGATTATAGTATAAATATGCTTTAAAAGCAAGTGAGTTATAAGTTTTGTTGGAATAAATGAATATTTATGAAAAGGATAGCGAGGGAGGATTTATGGTATAATGAATAGAAAAGGAGTTTTATATGCAAGAATTTTTTCAACGTTATCTGGATAAATTAGATGTAACAACTGTTTTAGAAAATCTCTTGACCAAGGTGATTTCTCTTCTACTTCTTATCCTTCTATTTTATATAGCTAAAAAGTTCCTCCATGTTGCTGTACGAAAGATTGTCAAACCCTCACTTAAATTTTCAAATCGAGATGCAGGTAGACAGAAGACCATTTCTCGTTTGCTTGAAAATATTTTCAACTACACACTTTATTTCTTCTTGATTTATTGTATTTTATCCATTCTAGGTTTGCCTGTCTCTAGCTTGCTTGCTGGGGCTGGGATTGCTGGGGTGGCTATCGGTATGGGAGCACAAGGTTTTCTATCAGATGTCATCAATGGCTTCTTTATTCTCTTTGAGCGCCAGTTGGACGTTGGAGATGAGGTTGTCTTGACTAATGGCCCGATTACCGTATCGGGGAAAGTCGTTAGTGTAGGAATTCGGACGACTCAACTGCGAAGTGATGACCAAGCTCTTCATTTTGTTCCTAATCGGAATATCACCGTCGTTAGCAATTTTTCAAGAAAAGACGAGGACTGAAATTTTACCTGATTTATGATACAATAGAAAGAGTTTGGTAAAGGAGAAACTATGTTTTTAGATAAGCAATTAGGAAATGGTTGTACCTGGATTAATCTAGATGTGGAAGAGATTAAAAATCTTGAAGATTTGTCTGAAATCTATGGATTGGATAAAGAAACCATCGAATATGCGCTGGATAGAAACGAACGGGCCCACATGGATTATAACCGTGAAAATGGGACGGTCACCTTTATCTATAACGTTCTTGACTTAGAAAGGGACAAGGAATACTATGAAGCCATTCCTATGACCTTTATCGTTGAAAAAAAACGGATGATTACCATCAGCAACCATAAAAATGCTTATGTGATTGAACGTATGTTGACTTATCTTAAAAGTCATGAAATCATTTCAATCTACAAGTTTCTATTTGCCGGTTTAGAGCTTATCAGCAATGCTTATTATCCTGTCATTGAACAGATGGATAAAAGTAAGGATGAAATCAGTGCCTTGTTACGTCAAACAACCACTAAGAAAAATCTCTTTGCCCTCTCTGACTTGGAAACTGGTATGGTTTACTTGACAGCTGCGGCTAAACAAAATCGCCTCCTCTTGGAACATATCCAAGGACACGCGCTTTATCGGAACTTTAACGAAGTGGAGAGAGAGCAGTTTGATGATGCTATGATTGAAGCCCATCAGTTGGTGTCCATGACAGATTTGATTTCTCAAGTATTGCAACAACTCTCAGCTTCTTACAACAACATCCTAAACAATAACCTGAATGATAGTTTGACAATTTTGACCATTATCTCAGTCTTGTTAGCAGTCCTTGCGGTTATTACAGGTTTTTTTGGAATGAATGTTCCTCTACCATTTACAGAAGAGCCCAATGCTTGGATTTATATACTAATAGCAAGCTTGATTTTATGGGCAGCCTTATCTCAATGGCTGAAGAAAATTACTAGAAAATAAAAGAGAAGGAGCCAGAATGGCGATTGAAAATTACATGCCAGATTTTGCTGTGGAAGCAGTTTATGATCTGACAGTTCAAAGCCTGCAAAAACAGGGAATCAAAGCTGTTTTGGTAGATTTGGACAACACCCTGATTGCTTGGAATAATCCAGATGGAACAGAAGAGATGAAGCAATGGTTACATGATCTGCGCGATGCTGGGATACGTATCATTGTGGTATCTAACAATACTCCAAAACGTGTCAAACGAGCAGTTGAAAAATTTGATATTGACTATGTTTACTGGGCACTGAAGCCCTTTACTTTAGGAATTAACCGTGCCATGAAACATTTCCACTATGAAAAAGACCAAGTGGTCATGGTAGGCGACCAGCTGATGACGGATATTCGAGCAGCCCATCGAGCAGGTATTCGCTCGATTTTGGTTAAACCATTAGTTCAACACGACTCTATTAAAACTCAGATCAACCGAGCTCGTGAGCGTCGTATGATGAGAAAAATCGCTGAAAAGTACAGCCCTATTACTTATAAAAAAGGAATCTAATTATGGAAGAAATTCTCTGTATTGGTTGTGGAGCAACCATTCAGACGGAAGATAAGACTGGTTTAGGTTTTACACCTCAGTCAGCACTTGAAAAAGGTTTGGAAACTGGAGAAGTTTATTGCCAGCGTTGTTTCCGTCTCCGTCACTATAATGAAATTACAGATGTGCAGTTGACGGATGATGATTTCCTCAAACTCTTGCACGAGGTAGGAGACAGTGATGCCTTGGTGGTCAATGTCATTGATATTTTTGACTTCAATGGCTCTGTTATCCCAGGTTTGCCACGCTTTGTGTCAGGTAATGATGTGCTTTTGGTTGGAAATAAAAAAGACATCCTACCTAAGTCAGTGAAACCTGGTAAGATTAGCCAGTGGCTGATGGAGCGTGCTCACGAAGAAGGCTTGCGTCCTGTTGATGTCGTCTTGACTTCAGCACAAAACAAGCATGCCATTAAGGAAGTCATTGACAAGATCGAGCACTATCGTAAGGGACGTGACGTCTATGTTGTCGGCGTGACCAATGTTGGTAAATCAACCCTCATCAACGCTATTATCCAGGAAATCACGGGTGACCAGAACGTCATCACAACTTCACGCTTCCCAGGAACAACCTTGGATAAGATTGAAATTCCACTCGATGATGGTTCTTATATCTACGATAC
>CAUSCX010000055.1:0-10721 GCA_963530385.1 uncultured Streptococcus sp.
ATGAGAACTATTTTATCATTTTCAGAAAAGATGTCAAGAAAAAAGTTTCTATGAGGACTATCTCTGTATAAATTGACATCAGCTCTTATTTTATCTATAATAAACACTATCTCACACGAACACAAATCCAGTTTACTAGAAATGAGTCATTCACAAATGAAGCAAAAAGAACAGAAAATCTTAGGAATCCTTGCCATCATCTTTGGAACCCTGGCACTTCTTGGTTCTTGGATACCTATTGTAAACATCCTATCATTTTTCCTTGCCATTGCCTCTTTGATTTTAGGAATTTTTGGCATTGCCCTCAATCTCAGAAACCGTAAAACATTGGCCATTATTGGAACAACCTTAGGTGTTATTTCCATTGTCATTGTTTTGATAACTCAAGTTCTATCTACTAATATCTTTACTGATCTTGCCAGAACCTTTAGTCACCCCTATAGAAACATCACTTTTTCAACTAATACTGGGGAGTATGATGAACTTCCTGATAGTAGTACAGGTGAGGATGATGACGAGGAGGATACTGAATTCTTCACTTGGAGCCAGGAACAGTTCGATGCCTTGGTAGAAGGGGACACTTCTAATAGCGGGAAGGGAGGCAGCAACTACAAAGATATTATCAGGAAACACGGAATCCCAGATTCAGAAACAGATTCAATTATGGGAGACTATGAAATAAAAAGAATCACCTATCTCTCCGTCAGTTCAGATCCTAAGACAGTTGTGCTCACCTTCGTAAAACAAGAAAATGGCCAGTTTCTTCTGATCCGTAAATTCGCTATCGGACTAGATCGCAAAGAACAATCTGATTCTGGAGTAAAAATTTAACATAACTAAAAAGGTGCTGAAACTAGCAATCGGTAGACCAAGTCTCGATTTCTAAATCCCAGCACCACGATATTTCCACAATCCATTGGATTATGGACGATTGTAGATAAAAAATGAAGTTTTTGTAAAAAGAGATTTTTGCCTCTTTCCTGCCCCTTTTGTTATTACAAGATAAACAACCCCCTTGAAAACACTGGATTTTCAAAGGGGTTATTTTTATTTTTAGAATCCGTCTACGTTTGTGTAGATTTTTTGTACGTCTTCGTCGTCTTCAAGGACTCCGTAGAGTTTTTCAAATGTTTCCAAATCTTCACCTGACAACTCAACTTCTGATTGAGGAATCATTTCCAATTCAGTTACTTGGAATTCTTCAATACCAGACTCACGCAAAGCCACAATAGCTTTGTGAAGGTCAGTTGGAGCTGTGTAAACAGTGATTGTTCCTTCTTCTGCTTCTACATCGTCTACATCAACATCTGCTTCAAGCAAGAGTTCAAAGATTGCATCCGCATCTTCACCTGCAAATACGATCACACCTTTGTTGTCAAAGAGGTAAGATACAGAACCTGAAGCTCCCATATTTCCACCGTTTTTACCAAAGGCAGCACGCACGTTGGCAGCTGTACGATTGACGTTTGAAGTCAAAGTATCCACGATGAGCATTGAACCATTTGGTCCGAAACCTTCGTAGCGACCTTCTGTAAAGGTTTCGTCTGTGTTTCCTTTTGCTTTATCAATAGCCTTATCAATAACGTGTTTTGGCACTTGCGCTTGTTTAGCACGATCGATAACGAATTTCAAAGCAGTGTTTAATTCTGGATCTGGTTCACCTTTTTTAGCTGCTACATAGATTTCTACACCAAATTTTGCATATACTTTAGAGTTAGCTCCATCTTTAGCCGTTTTCTTGGCTACGATATTGGCCCATTTACGTCCCATTAGGAATCTCCTTTTTTCACATTTTAATCTTTCTTATTATAACACAAGTCTACCTGATTTTCACTAGAGGAAATGGATTTTTCTTTTGTAAATCAAGCTAGGATTTCCCACCAGCAACCAAGATTTTCTTTCCTTCTTTGATCCATGGATGTTTGGAAAGTGAGAAGTAAAGTTGGGCAGTCATAACTAGCCAGAGAAGGGGCTCACATAGAATCACACCTGTATAGCCTGTCCAAGGAATAATCCAAGCCACAAACACGATTTTCCCAAATAACTCGATAAAGCTAGATACGAGAGGTAGGAACTTTTGACCTAGCCCTTGTAAGCTATTTCTATAGATCAATAAAAGACTCAAAAATGGATAGAATACAGAACTGATGCGTAGGTATAAAGTCCCATTTTCAATCAAGTAGCCGTCTGTCGAACTTGCCAGGAAAGAAACCAGAGTAGGACTTGCAAAAAATAGGAAAATACAGGCAAAGCTTGCCCAAGCCATACTGATATAACTCCCTAGTCGAAGACCGTGAACAATACGTTCTGGACGTTTTGCCCCAAAGTTTTGAGAGATAAATGTGGTCATAGAGGCTGAAATAGCCGTCATTGGCAATAAGGCAAAGGCCATGATTCGGCGTGCTGCCGTCTGAGCGCTGATAATGACTGCTCCAAAACTATTGACAGAGGATTGCAAAATAACACTTCCGACAGAAACGATTGACCCCATCAGCCCCATGGCTAGCCCCTGTTCCAAGAGATCTACATAGAGGGCCTTATTCCATTTAAAATCCTTCAATCTAGGAAGGAGCTCTGGAACACTCTTTCGGATATAGAGATAACAAAGGATAGCTGACAAGCCCTGGGAGATAATAGTTGCAAGACCAGCAGATTGAACACCTAACTGCAATTGTGTAATAAAATACAAATCCAGAATCACATTAACGATGGCTGAGAAAATAAGAAAACCAAGCGCAGCAAGGCTATCACCAACTGACCGCAATAATCCTGCAAAAAGATTATAAGCAAAGCTCACTCCCACACAGCTGACAATCATGGAGATGTATTCGTAAGACTGGGGGAGAATCTCTGTAGGAGTTTCCAGATATTGGAGAAGTGGATAGAGGCCGACAAAGCCTATCGCCATGACAATCACACTTAAAAGGGCTCCTAAGATCCAAGTGGCTGCGACAGCTTCTTTAATCTTCGAAAAGTTACGAGCTCCATAATAGCGGGCAATCACCACTCCCATTCCATTTCCAACTCCGAGAGCAAAACCGATAATCAAGTCAAAGATAGCCGTTGTTGCCCCAACAGCCGCCAAGGCGTCTGGCCCTAGAAAACGTCCAACAATCAAAATATCAGCCGTATTATAAAGTTGCTGAAAGATATTGGACAGTAGAATCGGTAATGCAAAACTAATTAGCGCGGGAAAGATGGGAGCATGAATCAGGTCCACCGTTGATTTTTTATTCATAAAGCTATTATATCAGCTTTCAAGCATGGGTACAAGGGAGGATTTGTACCAGTCCATAGGAAAGCGCTTGCTTAGCTGCTGACAATTTGGTATAATCATGACAGAAAAGGAGGTTAGGTATGACCTTAACCAGCCAGTTAATTACAGATGTATTCCCAGACCTTGAGAAAGTTGACCAATTAAACAAGGAAGCATTCCCTGAAGAAGAAAGGGTACCTTTGGAAGAATTTTTACGTTACCAAGATAGGGATGACGCTCACTTTTTCGCTTTTTATAACGAGGAAGAATTTGTCGGCTTTGCTTTTGCCATTTCCAACCAAAAAGCTTTCTACATCAGCTTTTTTGCCATTATGCCCCATCTCCGCAGTCATGGATATGGGAGAGAAATCATTGAAAAGCTGATCGATTTTTACCAGCGTACCATGATTCTTGAAGTGGAGCGATTGGACGAAGACTGTGACAATCTAGAACAACGAAAAGCTCGCATGGACTTCTACCTACAAAATGACTTTAAAACTGCTAATGCTTTCTTAGAGTATGATGGGCTTAGTTTTGAAATTCTCTATCGTGGTGATCATTTTGATGAGGAAGCCTATAGGAACATCTTTCAAAAATTGCAAGAAGAGAATTACTTTGATTTTCATATCAAATACCGTCGCTTTAGTGAACACTAATCTAGATTGCAACCTTGAATCTCCATTAAAGATTTGTAATTTTCTCTATAACCAATATACAATCACCTGTCGTAGGTGATTTTTTGTTATTCCCAAAGAAGATGAAATTTGGGAAAAAACTATCCCTAGATCATCATAAATAAGGCTGAAACAATTTTGTCCCAGCCTTATCATGATTTATCTTATAAAGATACACTAAGTTTACGCTTCTGTTCCAGCTTCTGGCATGATGAGCCAAAGGATGAGGTAAGCAAGAATTCCTGAACCACCTAGCAAAGTGAAGAAAATCCAAATAGCACGAACCAATGTTTGATCCATATCTAAGTAGTCATCAAGACCTGCACAAACACCTACAATTTTTTTATCTTGAACATTGCGAACTAAACGTTTTTTCATACCAACAGCCTCCTTAAAATTACTTTTGTTTTCAATTTATTTTCTAATCAAATATTTTTTCAACCGTCTTTCTGCTTTTTATCTGAAGATGGTAGGTTCAGCAGACCATATACTCTCATTGTTTCAGTTCTTTATACTCTTCGAAAATCTCTTCAAACCACGTCAGCTTCGCCTTGCCGTATGTATGGTTACTGACTTCGTCAGTTTCATCTACAACCTCAAAGCAGTGCTTTGAGCAACCTGCGGCTAGCTTCCTAGTTTGTTCTTTGATTTTCATTGAGTATTAGTCCAAGATAGCAGAAAAAGTGGGGATTCCTCCTCCACTTTCACTTTTTAATCTTCAATTTCGATTTCAAGATCATCGCCAAGGTCAAGAGTCACTTCTTGATTAGCTACTTCTGATTCCACAAGTGAAACTTTTTCATCAACTACTGCATCGTCTTCAATCAAGCCAAACTTGACACGAACTTGATGATCAATCTCGTCAAAAACTTCTGGGTGATCCGCCAAGTATTTCTTAGCATTTTCAGAACCTTGACCGATCTTTTCGTCTTTATAAGAGTACCATGCTCCTGCTTTCTTGATGATGTCAAGATCACTTGCAATCTTCAAAAGCTCACCAGTTCTTGAAATCCCTTCACCATACATGATTTCAACAAAGGCTTCTTTAAATGGTGGAGCCACCTTGTTTTTAACAACCTTAATCTTGGTTTCCTTACCTACGCTCGTATCTTTTTGGTCACCAGTTCCCTTGATTTGTGTGCTTCCTCGAACATCCAAACGGACAGAAGCGTAAAATTTAAGAGCACGTCCACCAGGAGTTGTTTCTGGATTACCAAACATAACCCCTACTTTTTCACGCAATTGGTTGATAAAGATAGCGATAGTTTTAGTCTTGTTAATAGAAGCCCCGAGTTTACGCATAGCCTGGCTCATCATACGAGCTTGAAGACCAACGTGGCTATCTCCGATATCCCCATCGATTTCCGCACGAGGTACAAGGGCAGCAACTGAGTCGATAACGACAAGGTCAACTGCACCTGAGTCAATCAATTTCCCAGCAATTTCAAGACCTTGCTCCCCTGAGTCTGGTTGTGACAAGAGCAATTCATCGATATTAACTCCAAGCGCTGCTGCATAGGCTGGATCAAGAGCGTGCTCTGCATCGATAAAGGCAGCAATTCCGCCTTCTTTTTGGGCTTGCGCTACCGCATGAAGGGCTACTGTTGTCTTACCTGAGGACTCTGGTCCGTAGATTTCAATGATACGTCCCTTTGGATAACCACCTGATCCAAGAGCAATATCCAGAGCCAAAGATCCTGAACTCATCACTTGGACTTTTTGCTCTGCACGTTCACCCAAGCGCATGATTGATCCCTTACCAAAGTCTTTTTCAATCAATTTAAGGGCATCGTTCAAGGCTTTTTCACGATCAGCACCAAATTTTTTGCCAATTTCGTCTAATTTTTTTGTTGGTTTTTTCGCCATTTTACTCTCCTGTATTCTAATAGTCCTAAGACCTTCTTCTATTATAACAAATCTCCAGCACTTAATAAAGCTTTGCGAACTAGGTTAAAGGCATGTAGGACTGCAATTTCTCGCACATCTCCACGACTTCTACCTGCGATATTTGCCTGGATAACTTCTGTACCCGAAGCTTGTGCCAAAGCGATAAAGACTGTACCTGCTGGATGTCCTTCTAGGCTGTCTGGTCCAGCCACTCCTGTCAAACTAATTCCAAAATCTGACTGGGTTTTGATGCGCGCCTGTTCAGCCATTTTTTCAGCAGTAAAAGCCGATACAACTCCATATTTTTCCAATTCAGCCTTTGGAATATCAAGCATTTTTGCTTTTTCTTCAAGGCTATAGGTCACAAAACCACCTTTAAAAATAGTAGATACACCTGAAAAATCTGCCAAAGTAGCTTGAAAAAGACCTGCAGTCAAGCTTTCTGCTGCAGTGATGGTTTTCTTTTGCTTTTTCAACTCTTCTACCACCAGGCTAGCCAAGCTGGTTTCTTCCCCATAGCCATAGCAAATTTCTCGAAGTGAAACACCCTCAAAGGTTTCTCTTTCAAGGATTTTTTGTTCTAGAGCATCTAGAACACGATCCGCTTCTTCTTGACTCTTAGCCTTGGTCGATAAGCGAAGGGTCACTTCCCCAGTTTTAGCATAAGGGGCCAATGTTGGATCCGTCTGCTGGTCAATTAAATCTGATAGAATGGTCACTAACTGGCTCTCGCCAATCCCAAAGAAACGCAGCACACGTGAATAGAGTTTAGAGCCCGTTGTCAATCTCGGAAGCAGCTCATTTAAGACCATAGGTTTCAATTCACTTGGAGGACCTGGTAGAACGACGTAGGTTAACCCAGCCACTTCAATCATGCCACCTACTGCTAGCCCTGTTTCGTTTGGTAATGGAGTTGAACCTTGAACAATTTGAGCCTGGCGTTCATTATTTGGAGTTCGAGCATAGTCTGGTCGGTGAGCAAAAAAGTCATCCAGCTTAGCCTGAGCCTGAGGATCAAAAGTCAAGTTACGTCCTAAAAATTGGGCTAAAGTTTGCTTGGTCAAATCATCTTCCGTTGGCCCCAAGCCACCTGTTAAAATAACTAGACTACTGCGATTCTGAGCAATTTCTAACAAGGATAAGAGACGAGCCTCGTTATCTCCTACGGCCGTCTGAAAATAGACATCTACACCGATTTCAGCCAACTTTTCAGACAAGAATTGCGCATTGGTATTGACAATCTGACCTGTCAAAATCTCTGTTCCAACAGCTATAATTTCTGCTTTCATTTTTTCCTCCTACTTACCTATTCGGATTTCTTTGAAAAAATCGCAGGATAATTCCTACGATTTGATGAATAGTTTCCTATTATTCTAATTCTTCTACTGCAACACTAGTAGATTGAGGCAACTGACCCTGACCATAAAGATTCTCATACAAGACTACATTAGTCTCCAAATTCGTAACCTCTGGTTGCCCGAGCGAACGGCGTAAAAGATTTTGCATCTCTAACATATGCTCGGATGTCACGATTTGGTAAGATGTCCCTTGAAGCATTGCATCCTCTCCACGCAATTGTTGAGACTCAATATTTTTAAATGAATCTTGATAACCCATCAACTGAGGAATCGTTGTCGTTGTAATTTCGATATTTGTCTGCATATTATCGCTAAGAGCCTTCAGAATCTCTTGATAGTGACTCACACTATTCAAACTAAGAATCTTCTCGACAACTTTTTGAATCACTTCACGCTGACGTTTTTGACGACCATAGTCTCCTTCTGGATCCTGATAACGCATACGTGAATAAACAAGGGCTTCTTCACCATTTAGCTTCTGTTCGCCAACACCGATAGAAATCGTATTAAATGGTTCCTGATCTTGGATAGAGATTGGGAAACCTAGAGTGTTGTTCACTGTAATACCACCCACAGCATCAACCATTCTTTGAAGTCCATGCATATTGACCATCACATAGCGGTCGATATGGATATTCATCATTTTTTGAATCGTTGAAATAGACAACTCTGCTCCACCATTGGCATAGGCGGCATTGAGTTTAGCCTCTATTACACTACCATCTGGCTGCTGGATTTGTGTGAGAATATCTCGCTCTAAACTCATCATGACTGTCTTCTTGGTTTTAGGATTCACCGTCACCAAGATCATTGAATCACTATTACCAGCCCATGGATCTGTACGTTCAACATTCCCTGTGTCCACGCCCATAAGCAAAATCGTCAGAGGTTCGGTCGCTTCAATGACCTTGGTTTCTTCACCGATTTTTTTATAGGTTTTAGCCAAAGTCTGTGTACTCTGTTGGTAGATCGTATAGGCATAAGCTCCCACCCCAAGTACTGTCACAAGAACAAAGCCTAAAAACATTCCGATTATCTTTTTTGCCATACTTTTATTCATCTATCAGTTGACCCATCAGGTAAACATCTAGAAACTCTCCTCCTTCTATACAAGCGCCACGTTCCTGTAATCCTTCTATGATAAAACCCATTTTTTCATACAGATGCACCGCAGCAAGATTTCTTTTTTGAACTGTCAATTGTAGACGTCGTACACTACCACTTGATTTGGCCCATTCAATAGCTTCTTCCATCAGGACACTACCGAGACCATTTCCCCAGTAAGCTTTTTTTATTCCTAAAAAGACATCTCCAATATGACGGACTCGTGGACGTTGATCAGCTGTTATATTGATGATTCCTACTAACTCATCATTCAAAAAAGCGAGTAGGGTAATTTGATTATCCGACTGGGCCTGTTTATCCAAAAAATGTTGCATCTCAGACCCACTCATTGCAATCCCGTTTTCATCCAGACTGGTAAAACTAGACTCTTGACCAATCTGATCCAAGAGAGCAATGACTTCTGAAGAATCCTGGATTTCCGCTTCACGGATTAAAAGATCATACTCCATCCGTCAACCTCTTCAAAAGTTCTGTTGCTCTTTGGCCATGAGCATGAAAGACGACCTCCCGTCCCTCATCCTTTTTAAGAATTTCTAACTCCAGATAATCTGATGGAAGATTTTCTCCTAATAGATGTCCCCACTCAATAACCGTTACACCTGATCCAAAAAGGAATTCGTCCAAATCGATAGAATCTGCATCCCCTTCGATACGATAAACATCCAAGTGATACAGGGGTAGACGTCCTTCATATTCTCGAACAATGGTATAAGTAGGACTCTTAATCATTTGATGAATGCCTAATCCCTTAGCTAGACCTTTTGTTAGTGTTGTTTTCCCAGCACCTAATTCACCAGTCAAAATCAACACATCATTTTTTTCTAACAAGTGCCCTAGCTTTTCCCCAAGTGCAATCAACTCATCTTCATTTTTTGTGTACATGTACTTATTATACCAAAAAGTTTTATTTTGTGATATTTCCATCAACAAAAAAAGGGGAGACTCCCCTCTTTTTTAGTTTTTGTCATTAGTTAAGAGCCATACTGATGTAGTTCAAGATAAACAAGGCATCCAAAATCCAAATCATGACATGCACATCTTTCACTTGACCTTTGACAACCTTCGTCAAAGTATAAGTTAAGAAACCAACGGCAATCCCTTGTGTAATTGAGTAGCTGAATCCCATAAAGATAGATGTGAAGAAAGCTGGAACAGCTTCAGCCATATCATCCCAAGGAATGTTTTTCAAGTTAGAGAGCATCATAATTCCAACGATAATCAAAATTGGTGCAGTTGCAGCTGTTGGAACGATTGCTAGAAGTGGGCTAAAGAAGCTTGATAGGGCAAAACAGATAGCAACAACTAGGGCTGTCAAACCAGTACGACCACCAGCACCGATACCCGCTGCAGACTCAATGTAAGTCGTGACGTTTGAAGTACCAGCAATGGCACCTACTGAAGTTGCTACCAAATCAGAGTAAAGAGCCTTATCCAATTTAGCTGACTCATGATTTTCACCACTTGTAGCGATGATTCCAACTTTTTCACCAGTACCGATAAGAGTACCGATAGTATCAAAAATATCTGTCAATGAGAATGCAAGAATGGCCATCAAGGTTTCTGGCAAACGAGAAGTATTTGACATCAAGGATCCTAACCCTTCTGAGCCAAGAGCAGCACCAAACAAGGTTCCTAGATCGTTGACTGCTGATGAAAGATTATTACTAGCAAAGTCGATACCTGACAATTTAACAAGGCCAACAGCAATCGCAAGAACTGTCGTTGTCAAAATAGAAAGGATGATACCGCCTTTGATCCCCTTAACAACGAAGAAGATAGTAATCGCAAGTCCTGCAAGAGCTACTAATACTGCTGGAGTATTGAAATCTACTAAACCTGGAACGGCTGCTGAATTTGCTGTAAGAGCTGCTTGAGCCTTATCTGCTCCTTCACCTGCTACCGTATAAGTACCTGGGTCGATTGAGAATTTCAAAAGACCAGCATTCTTGATACCAACATAGGCAAGGAAAACACCAATACCAGCTGATATTGCTGAACGAAGTGTTGTAGGAATGGATTCAATGATCATTTTACGAACTTTGGTCAACGTAATAATCAGTGAAATAACTCCACAAATGAAGACCATCCCAAGAGCTTCTTTCCAAGTATAGCCCATCCCAAATACGACTGTAAAGGTGAAGAAGGCGTTGAGTCCCATACCTGGGGCTTGTGCATATGGCAAGTTAGCATAAAAAGCCATCATCAAAGTTCCCACTACAGAACCGATAATAGTCGCTAAGAATACCCCTTGAACCGGCATTCCTGTTTGTGAAAGCATTTGAGGGTTTACAAAGAGAATATAACTCATTGCAAAGAAAGTTGTTAAACCAGCAAGAACCTCTGTACGGACGTCTGTCCCATGTTCTTTTAGTTTAAAGATTTTGTCCATTTTTAATCTCCTTTGTCATTTTACGAACAATA
>CAUSCX010000056.1:0-10707 GCA_963530385.1 uncultured Streptococcus sp.
CTTCTGAAAGTTCTTCAGACAATTTATCCAAGATTGGACCTTGCATACGACATGGGCCACACCAAGTTGCCCAGAAGTCTACCAAGACCAATCCGTCTTTAGTTTCTTGTTCAAATGTTGCGTCTGTAATTGCTTTTGCCATAGTATTTCTCCTTTTTAGTTATATTGGCTTAAATCTTGTTTCATGAGATAGAAGAAAACATCTCCGTAAGTCCCATGGTAGTCCAAATCATGCCCCTTGTAGGTTACTTTTTGGACAGGGTAATAGTCTGCGACACCAATCAGGCAGGCATGTTGAGAACGTTCAAATTCATCGTATGACTCAAAGGTCATGGTTCTCTCTTGCTTGCTGGCGTCAAGATAAGTGATTTCAATCATAGGATTCTCCTTTGCTAAATCATGTTTTCATTTTACTCCTTGAAAAAAGGAATGTCAAGAAAAATGATTGCGCACGCAAGTTTTTTAAAAAATATTTTAGGCTAACCAGTTTGATTTTCTTGCTAAGCTTTCTTCAACAGCTGTTTGTAAATAAGCCAAGGTAGTCTGTCCTTCGTTAGTCAGGCAAATAAAACTAGCTCGCTTGTCCTGGTCGCAGCATCTCCGACTAAGTAAACCGCAGTTCTTGGCTTCTAAGCGAGCCACCATCCGTGAAACAGCACTAGGGCTCAGGTGGAGTTTATCTGGCAAGTCGATTTGTCTTAGGGATTTGCTTTCAACCTGATTTAGAAAGTGCAAGAGGTAAAATTCCTTGAGTGTCAAGGTTTGTTCACTCTGCTCAGCGATGGTCTCTTCTAAAATAGCTTCTAGCTCTACTTGCCTACGGTTGAAGTCAAACCATTTTTCTAAGTAAGTCATGTCCATCTCCTTTCCCTCTATAATAGTGTAATCATACTAGTGCATCTATGATGCTTGCGCACGCAATTAGTATACACCTTTTTGGCTTGGATAGCAAGAAGGATGTTTCTTATATATTTGCTTGAAATTTTCTGAAAAAAGAGTAAACTGGTATGCAGAAAGTCTATTTGTGGAGTTTACGATGAAGTTATATGTTCAGTTAATGATTCTCTTTGTGATTTCTCTAATCGGTGAAGGGATCTCCAGTTTTTTTCATTTGCCCATTCCTGGAAGTATCATCGGCTTGATTATTCTTTTTCTAGCCTTGCAGTTCAAGTGGCTGCGCACCCGCCATGTCAACATGGTTGGGAATTTTCTCTTGGCCAACATGACCATTCTCTTTCTACCTCCTGCGGTTGGAATTATGGAAAAATTTGATGTGATTGCTCCCTATCTTCTGCCGATTGTTTTGATTGTCTTTTTTGCAGCAGTGATTAATATCATCTTGATTGCGCTTGTGGTTCAATTTATCAAAAAACGCTATGAAGGTGACTACGAAGAAAGAGGTACCAAATGAGCGAATTTGTATCTAATCCCCTATTTGGGATTGCTTTATCAATCTTAGCCTATCTTGGGGGAATGATGATTTTCAGACGCTATCCTCATCCCTTAACGACTCCTTTGCTACTGTCAGCTATTTTTGTTATCATATTTCTAAAGGTAACTGGCATTTCCTACCAAGATTACTACCAAGGTGGGGTTTATCTTAATAACTTGATTGTTCCTTCAACAGTGGCTCTAGGAATTCCCCTCTATAAGAGCTTCCACTTGATGAAGCATCATGTCAGAAGTATTTTGCTGGGTAGTTTTCTAGCTGTCATCGTCAATACCTCTTTTACAGCCCTAGTCGCAAAAATCTTTGGTATGGACTTTTTCCTAGCCATTTCCCTCTTTCCTAAGTCAGTAACGACTGCTATGGCAGTAGGGATTACAGAAAAATTGCAAGGCTTGACTACCGTGACCCTAGTAGTTGTCGTAGCGACCGGGATTTTGACCAGCGTTATCGGACCAACGCTTTTGAAATGGCTCAAGATAGACGATCCAGTAGCGGCTGGACTAGCCCTGGGTGGAACAGGTCACGCCGTTGGAACTGGAACGGCCTTTCGCTATGGACCAGTTGCAGGTGCTATGGGAGGGCTAGCCATCGGTGTTACAGGTATTCTCTATGTATTTGTCAGTCCTATTGTAGCCAGTTTAATATTGAGTTAAAAAGCAAGGATTTTTGATTTCCTTGCTTTTTTTCTATGGATGCGAAAGCACTTTATGGGTTTTCGTTTTATTTGGTCAATCTTATGACCTGGTTGTAGCGTTTTAGGTCTTCTTCTGTATAATGGTGAATAACTTCAATAACAGTCTGTGGCATAGAAAAGAGGAGATCACTGATTTTTCGACTATTTTCCAAGTCAAGATTGGCCTTTACCTCATCGGCTAGGATTAGTTTACTCTCATGGTAGAGGGCGCGAGCGATTTCTAACCGTTGTTTTTCGCCACCAGATAGACTATCATTGCTAAGCTTTCTATGCTTCAAATCCTCTAAGCCAGTCTGTCTCAGGATTTTATCCAATTTAGTCTGGTCTATGACGGAGCCCAGAGTGATATTGTCAGTTAGTGATAAGTCGTCAAAAAAATGACTGGATTGGAGGATGTAAGAACTAATGCTGGCGATTTCTTCCCGACTAAGAATTTGTCCAGCAAAGCTAATGTGTCCACTCGTAGCGGCTTGATCTCCATGAATAATATTCAGGAGAGTGGTTTTACCAGTGCCGCTCTCTCCGATGATGGCAATTTTTTCTCCTTGCTTGATACTGAGTGAGAGAGGTGCTAAAATCACTTGTTGTTCTACCTCTAAAGAGAGATTCTCCGCTTTGATAGGATAGATATCTGGAATAGGCTTGGTATAGTTATGCTTTGCCTGGCTAAGAAGCTTTTGATATTTCTTACAGAGATAGGTAGTGGATTTACGAGTGTTGTTAAAATAAGCTAGTTCTTGAAATTGATAGCCGATATTGTGAGATACGAGATAAATAGCGACAAAACTGGCTGCGCTGAGGTGGCCGTAGTAGGTCATAAAACCACCGATGACAATAGGGGCAACGGAACAAAAAGCATCAATACTATTGATGAGGAGACTATTGATGGTGCGCTGTTTTTCATAGTTTATTTCTGCATCAAGACTATGTTGTAGCTGACCAGAATAGCGATTGAAAAAGAAAGTTTGCCCGTGATAATGGCGGATTTGTTGGCTCCCGCTGATGAAGCTTGTCAAAGTTGCTAGATAGTTTTGATTGATTTTTGAACAAGCCTCGGAGAGGGTATCTAAGCGTTTGGTACCGATGGAGCTACAAAGGACTGGGAGAGAGTAAAAAAGGATAAAGATGAGTCCCAGATAGAAGTTGGTCCACAAGGCATAAGAGACCGAAACACTTGTAAATCCAATGGAAGAAATGATAATTACTGTGGGCTCAATATAGCTTGTCTCTAGTTGCTTGACATCATTTTCCAAATCAGACAGAAGGTCCTGCTCAGCAATGGCATAACTGTTTAAAAACTGATGAAAGATGGCACTTTTAAGGCCAAATTTGAAATCGGTTATGAGACGGGCGTAGTAGTATCTTTTGCCAGCTAATCCGATAAGCAGGATGAGATTGCCTAAAACTCCCAAGATTAGAACTTTCCAGAGTAATTCGAGGTCCTGATTGGTAAAACTAGCCACTATATTCTGAACGAGGGCAGGTGTGATAATAGCTTCAAGCCAGGTGATGATAATTGATATAAAATAGAGAATGAGGTGTTTCTTTGTTACAAATCTTCTAAGCATAAAGCGGGGACCTCCTAGTGAAAAGCAACTTTATAAGGGTATTATACTCTTTTTTGTAAAATAATTCACATGAAATGGGGTATTAGGCTTAAAAAATGCAACTATTTAGACGAATTACGAATCTGAGCAAAAGGTCTTTAAAATCAGAAAAACGCATATTATCAGGTAATGAAAAACCTTGATAATATGCGTTTTGGAGTAGAAAGATCTACTTCATTTCCCACTAAAATTAAGTTTTTGTCCAGTCTCTAACTGATTATTGAAGATTAACTTTATTTTTCAAGATATAGTAGGTTCCGAGATAGAAGGCTACGCTGAGGATGAGGTCTTTAACGATTTCAAAGGAGATCATCCAATTGTAGTCGTCTATGCGAAGGTTGAGACCAACAAAGCCGAGAATGGTTTGGATAACAATATAGGCTAAAACGGCAAGAGCTGTACGGTATTCATTAAAGAGTTGTCCGATAGAGATTGCCAAGTAGATGCAAAGGATGCTTGCTACAGTGCTAAGGATGAATGAAATCACAGAAAGCCAGAAACTATCCATGTAAAATTTAAAGAGGTATTCGAGAGAAAAGATATCAAGGAAGTTTGCACCAGTCAGAACTAAAATGATATAAATACTCAAGATAAAGACTAATGAGCTAGCCAGAGACCAGATGAAAGCACCCAAAAGTTTGGATAAAATGATTTGGTGCTCAGATACGGGGAGTGTGAGAGTTAGGTATCCCTGGCGATCGTAGACACTACCCTTGAAGCGACGGATGATCAAAATCAAGGTTGAAATACTTAAGGTAATGATTAGTCCACCAAAAACTAGAGCCAGAAAAACTAACATAATCATTTGTTGATCAGGTGTATCGATGGATTTTAGGGAACTAGCTTGAACCCCGATAAGAGTAGAAAGTGCCAACACAGCACCATAGAGGGCTAAATACCATTTGTTAACATTTTTAAATTCATAACGAACTAAATTCCAAAACATAATAATCTCCTTTATCTAGGCTTTGAATTCATGACGGAAGAGTTGGTCGATAGACTCTCCAGACTCATAGCGAATATCATCAACATTTCCTTGACGGACGACTTTTCCATCCTTGAGGAAGATAATCTCATCCAAGATTGGTTCGATATCTGAAATCAAGTGAGTTGAAATCAAGACAGTAGAAGTTGGAGAGTAGTTGTTGATGATGGTGTTCAAGATATAGTCACGAGCCGCGGGGTCGACACCACCGATTGGTTCATCAAGAACGTATAGACGAGCATCGCGACTCATGACAAGGATCAACTGAACCTTTTCTTTGTTCCCTTTTGAGAGTTTCTTGAAACGGCTGTTTTCATCAATGCCAAGATCACGAAGGAGACCTTGAGCACGTTCCAGATTGAAATCTTGGTAGAAGGTCTTGAAATAAGTGAGAGCTTCCTTGACCTTCATCTGCTCGTTGAGGTAGGTCGTATCAGGGAGATAAGAAACAATCGCTTTAGTAGCTGGGCTTGGTTCCATACCATTGATAAGGATACGTCCTTCCTCTGGCTGTAGCAAGCCGTTGATTAGTTTAATCAAGGTTGTCTTTCCAGAACCGTTTGGGCCAAGGAGGCCAACGATTTTTCCAGCTGGAATTTCAAGGGAAACATTTGTAAGAGCAGGGCTTGCTCCATAGGATTTTGACACATTTTCAAATGCTAACAAGGTCATAGTTTAAACTCCTTCAATATAATCTCTCAAAACAGTCGGTAGTTCTTCTTTTTCATAGCCGAATTCTACCATGCCTGTTACAAACTGTTGCAGCTGTTCTTCTGACAGTTGCTTACGGGATTGGAGGATCAAGTCCAAATCCTCTGTGACAAAGCGTCCAGATGTTCGCTTGGTATAGACAAAGCCTTCTCTCTCCAAGTCCGATAGGGCACGCTGGATGGTGTTGGGATTGACCCCTGCTTCGCTAGCTAATTCTCTAACGGTTGGAAGCTGTTGATTGGGCTCAAGTTTATGGGAAATAATCTGTAATTTGATTTTCTCCATAATCTGCAAATAAATGGGTTTATTGTTATCAAATGTCCAAGACATCACGATCTCCTTTCTATTTACCTTTGTGTTAATTCAATAATACAACAAAACAAAAAACTTGTCAAGCCAAAAGGAGAATTATTTTGGGAATCTCTTAAAAAATGGTATAATGAAAAGAAAACGACAAGGAGGGAAAGGCATGCGTTGTCCAAAATGTGGCGCTACAAAATCAAGTGTGATCGATAGTCGCCAGGCTGAAGAAGGAAATACAATCAGAAGAAGACGTGAGTGTGAAGAGTGTCAGCATCGTTTTACAACCTATGAACGTGTTGAAGAGAGAACACTAGTTGTGGTCAAAAAAGATGGTACACGGGAACAATTTTCAAGAGATAAAATCTTTAACGGGATTATTCGTTCAGCCCAGAAACGTCCAGTGTCTAGTGATGAAATTGGCATGGTGGTCAATCGCATCGAACAAAAACTCCGTAGTCGCAATGAAAATGAAATTCAGAGTGAGGTTATTGGCTCTTTGGTTATGGAAGAGTTGGCAGAGTTAGATGAGATTACTTATGTACGTTTTGCCAGTGTTTACCGTAGCTTTAAGGATGTGAGTGAGCTTGAAAGCCTACTCCAGCAGATTACACAATCCTCTAAAAAGAAAAAGGAAAAATAAATGAAGCCAAATGACCGTTTTTCTTTTGTAAAGAATAATCGTGTGTCGCAAGATACCTCATCAATGGTGCAGTGCTACCTCCCGATTATCGGTCAGGAGGCGCTGAGCCTCTATCTTTATGCTGTGACTTTTTGGGATGGTGGTCAAAAGGAACATCTCTTTGCAGCCATGCTCAATCATCTGAATTTTGGGATGGATACCCTTTTAAAGGCTTTTAAAACTCTGACAGCCATGAAATTGGTGACCCTCTATCAGCAGGGAGAGGCCTATAACTTGTTACTCCATTCTCCCTTATCAACTCAAGAATTTTTACAACATACAGTTTATCGGACCTTATTAGAAAAAATGATTGGGGATAGTGCGGTTGCAGCCATGAGACAGGAAGGTGTTGAAGGGGAACCGATCTCGGTGGCCTTGAGTCAAATCTTTCCTCAGTTATCTGAGTTTGCGAGTCAAGAAACCTCTAGCAGTCAGCCAGCAGCAGATGATTTTGATTTGGAGCATTTCCGTCAGCTTATGGCTCGCGATGGTCTTCGTTTTCAAGATGAGACTTCGGATGTTTTGGCCTTGTTTGCAATAGCAGACGAGCAGAAGTGGACCTGGTTTGAGACTTATCAAGTAGCCAAAGCGACAGCAGTGTCGCAAGTGATTTCTGTCAAACGCATCCGTGAAAAGATAGCGCAAAAGCCTGTGACTTCTGACTTTAGTCCCAAGGAAGCAACCATTATCCGAGAGGCTAAGAAAAAGACAGCCTTGCAGTTCCTTGCTGAAATCAAGCAGACTCGCAAGGGAAGTATTACCCAGACTGAACGGGACCTGCTCCAGCAGATGGCAGCCTTGGGTTTGTTGGATGAAGTGATCAATGTTATCTTGCTCCTGACCTTTAATAAGGTTGATTCAGCCAATATTAATGAAAAATACGCCATGAAGGTGGCTAATGACTACGCCTATCAAAATATTCGTAGTGCCGAGGAGGCTGTCCTCCGTATTCGTGAACGTGGCCAAAAAGCAAAAACACAAAAGCAGAATCAGACTGCTCCAGCAAAAACCAATGTGCCTAAATGGAGCAATCCCGAATATAAGAATGAAACTAGTGAAGAAACTCGTTTAGAACTAGAACGTAAGAAAAAAGAAATGTTAGCTCGATTAGAAAAAGGAGGAGACTAGATGGAAAGTGTCGGAGACGTACTCAAGCGTCAACCAAGCCGATTTCAGTATCAGGATTTAGTCCAGCAAATTGTGAAGGACCCTGATGTTGCAGCCTTTATCCAGAAAGAATCTCTCAGTCAGGAGGAGTTAAACCGTAGTATTTCCAAGTTTAACCAATACATCACTGAGAGAGATAAGTTCCTCCGAGGAGATACAGACTATATCGCGCGTGGCTACAAGCCTATCCTAGTCATGAACCATGGCTATGCAGATGTTTCCTATGAAGAGACTCCGGAACTAATCGCAGCGGAAAAAGAAGCAGCGATTAAAAACCGTCTCAAACTAATCAACCTTCCAGCTAGTCTTAAAAAAGCTAGCCTAGCTCAAGTTGATTTAGATGATTTGGGGCGCTTGCCAGTTTTTGAAAAGCTCCTAGCCTTTGTGGAGCAATATCCAGCTATTCGAAAAGGTCTCTACTTATATGGAGACTTTGGTGTGGGTAAAAGTTTCATGGTGGCTGCCCTAGCTCATGATTTATCAGAAAAACGTGGCGTTTCATCAACGCTCCTCCACTATCCGAGCTTTGTCATCGATGTCAAAAATGCCATTGGTGATGGCAATGTTAAGACTTTGGTAGATGAGATTAAGCTTGCTGAAGTCTTGATTTTGGATGATATTGGTGCCGAGCAATCAACAGCTTGGGTACGTGACGAGATCCTGCAGGTCATTCTCCAATATCGTATGCAGGAAGATTTGCCAACCTTTTTCACCTCCAATTTCAACTTTGAAGATTTGGAGAAGCATTTCGCTAAAGGGAAAAACGGAAATGACGAAACCTGGGAAGCCAGACGCGTCATGGAACGCATTCGTTATTTAGCAGAGGAAACAAGACTTGAAGGAGAAAACCGCCGATGACAGAAACAATCAAAGTAATGAAGGCTCACACTTCAGTGCGTAGATTTAAAGAGCAAGAGATTCCCCAAGCAGACTTGAATGAGATCTTGACAGCTGCCCAAATGGCTTCTTCTTGGAAAAATTTCCAATCCTACTCGGTCATTCTTGTCAGAAGTCAAGAAAAGAAGGACGCCTTATTTGAGCTAGTTCCTCAGGAAGCGATTCGCCAGTCTGCAGCCTTTCTTCTCTTTGTTGGTGATCTAAACCGTGCAGAAAAAGGAGCACGTCTTCATACGGATATTTTCCAACCTCAAGGGGTGGAAGGACTCCTCATCACTTCAGTAGATGCGGCTTTGGCTGGACAAAATGCCTTGCTTGCGGCAGAAAGCCTAGGCTATGGTGGAGTGATTATCGGTTTGGTGCGTTACAAGTCTGTTGAATTAGCAGAATTGTTCAAGCTTCCTGACTATACCTATCCAGTCTTTGGGATTGCACTCGGTGTGCCAAATCAACAGCATGCTGTAAAACCAAGACTGCCACTAGAGAATGTTGTCTTTGAGGAAGAATACCAAGAACAGTCAACTGAGGCAATCGAAGCCTATGACCGTGTACAGACTGAATATGCAGGTGCGCGTGCGACTACAACTTGGAGTCAACGTTTGGCAGAGCAATTTGGCAATCCAGAACCAAGCTCGACTCGAGAAAATCTTGAGCAGAAGAAGTTATTGTAGAAAGTGAGAAAACATGGCCTTACCAACTGTTGCCATTGTGGGACGTCCCAATGTTGGGAAATCAACCCTATTTAACCGTATCGCGGGAGAACGCATCTCAATCGTAGAAGATATTGAAGGTGTAACGCGAGATCGTATCTATGCCACAGGTGAGTGGCTCAATCGTTCTTTTAGTATGATTGATACTGGAGGTATCGATGATGTTGATGCGCCTTTCATGGAACAAATCAAGCACCAAGCAGAAATTGCCATGGAGGAAGCAGATGTTATCGTCTTTGTCGTGTCTGGTAAAGAAGGAATTACAGATGCGGACGAATACGTTGCCCGTAAACTTTATAAAACTCATAAACCAGTCATCCTAGCCGTTAACAAGGTTGACAATCCAGAGATGCGAAATGATATCTATGATTTCTATGCTCTAGGTTTGGGTGAACCACTACCGATTTCATCTGTGCACGGTATTGGGACAGGGGATGTACTGGATGCTATTGTGGAAAATCTCCCGCATGAAGTCGAAGAAGAAAATCCAGATGTTATTAAATTCAGCTTGATTGGACGTCCAAATGTCGGAAAATCTAGCTTGATTAATGCCATTTTGGGAGAAGATCGCGTCATTGCCAGCCCTGTCGCTGGTACTACTCGTGATGCCATTGATACTCATTTTACAGATGCTGACGGTCAAGAGTTTACCATGATTGATACTGCTGGTATGCGTAAATCTGGTAAAGTCTATGAAAATACTGAGAAATACTCTGTTATGCGTGCCATGCGTGCTATTGACCGTTCAGATGTGGTCTTGATGGTCATCAATGCGGAAGAAGGTATCCGTGAATACGACAAGCGTATCGCAGGATTTGCCCATGAAGCTGGTAAAGGGATGATTATCGTGGTCAATAAGTGGGATACACTTGAAAAAGATAACCACACCATGAAAAGCTGGGAGGAAGATATCCGTGAGCAGTTTCAATACCTGCCTTACGCACCGATTATCTTTGTTTCAGCTTTGACCAAGCAACGTCTCCACAAGTTGCCTGAGATGATTAAGCAAATCAGCGAGAGTCAAAATACCCGTATTCCATCAGCTGTCTTGAATGATGTGATTATGGATGCTATCGCCATCAATCCAACACCGACCGACAAAGGGAAACGCCTCAAGATTTTCTATGCGACTCAAGTGGCAACCAAACCACCAACCTTTGTCATCTTTGTCAACGAAGAAGAACTCATGCACTTCTCTTACCTACGTTTCTTGGAAAATCAAATCCGCAAGGCCTTTGTCTTTGAAGGAACACCGATTCATTTGATCGCAAGAAAACGGAAGTAGTGATTATAAAAAAACGGTAGAACATCAAGACTTGTTCTACCACTTATCTATCCCATCAAATCATTTGCAAAAGATGTGAACAGGATTTGGTTTGTAGTATATTATTGAAATTGAAAAAGAGTTTGGGACAATAGTGTCTCGATTCTATCAAAAAAAGCAACGGATTGCCGTTGCTTTTTGCATGGTTGCGATAGTCTTGGTAAAATAGAATTGCTTAAT
>CAUSCX010000057.1:0-10695 GCA_963530385.1 uncultured Streptococcus sp.
GGGTCAAATCCTGAACATAGCGAGTATGAATCTTGCCATCAGCCAAAATCCAGTCTTGCAAGCCAATCACATAAGTGGATTGAATCTTAGCAATCTGACGGTAATCGAGGATTTTCTTAACAATCGGAGCAATCGGAGCAAGGCGCTCCAAGACATCCACCGCAGTCGAATAACCTGTCTTGGTTTTCTTAGTGTATTCTAAAGGAAGTCCCAACTTTTCAAAGAGAAGTACCCCCAACTGCTTAGGCGAGTTGATATTAAACTCCTCACCAGCCAGCTCGTAAATCTCCTGAGTGAGTTTTTCAATGACAAGCTCATTTTCAGCCTGCATCTCAAGCAAGGTCTCTTTCTTGACCGTAATCCCAGCAATTTCCATCTTGGTAAGGACAAAAGCCAGAGGTTGCTCCATATCATAAAGAAGCTCTAATTGCCCATTTTCGCTGAGTTTTTCAAGTAAAATAGGCTCTGTTTCGATCAAAACTGCAATCTTACGAGCCAAGTGTTCCAAGAATTTCTCACGTTCAGGAAGGGCCTTTTTAACACCTTTACCGTAGAAGGTCTCATCATCAACCAAATAAGTCTGACCATAAAGACTAGCGATAGTCGCAATTTCATTGTCCTCCACAGTCGAAAGGAGGTATTTAGCCAAACGGCTGTCAAAAGCAGGCGCCTGCAAATCCACACCAAAACGATGCAAGAGAACTTTGGCCTTCTTAAAGTCATAAACTCTCAGAGGTGTTTTTTCTAAAAAGTCCTTGAAAATAGGCTCTTGCAAAAGCTCAAGCTTGTCTGTGGCATAGAGCTTATCCCCACAAGACCAAGCAAAACCAACCAAATCATCCGTATGGTAATTCTCACCAAAAAGCTCAAAATGGAAGATAGACTCTTCACTCAACATATCTTGACTGATTTGGTCAACAATAGTAAAGTCCAAACTCTCAGCCACATCAGCTGACGACACATTTAAAGCCTGCTTGAGCTGTTTGAAGCCCATCTCATCGTAGAACTTCCCAAGATTTTCCACATCTGGACCACTATAGACCAAATCATCCAAACCAATCTCAACCGGTGCCTTGGTATCAATGGTCGCCAGTGTTTTTGACAAAAAGGCCTGTTCCTTATCATTGATAAGGTTTTCCTTCATCTTAGAAGCCTTCATCCCATCAATATTTTCATAAATCCCCTCAAGCGAACCATGCTCCAGCAAGAGCTTGATACCCGTCTTTTCACCGATTTTAGTCACCCCAGGGATATTATCCGACTTATCACCCATGAGCGCCTTGAGATCGATAAACTGAGTCGGTGTGATGCCCATCTTTTCCATGAGATATTCTGGCGTAAAGGCCTCAAACTCAGCCACACCTTTCTTAGAAATTTCAACCACCGTATGCTCATCCGTCAGCTGAATCAAGTCCTTGTCCCCACTGACAATGGTAATATCAAAACTATCCTGCTCTGCTAGCTTATCCAGTGTCCCAATGATGTCATCCGCCTCATACTGAGCTAACTCATAGTGACGAATCCCCATATGATCCAGCAACTCACGAATGAAAGGAAATTGCTCACGAAACTCATCAGGAGTCTTAGCCCGACCACCCTTATAGTCCGCATACATCTCTGTACGGAAGGTCGTCTTTCCCGCATCAAAAGCCACCAAAATATGACTCGGCTCAACCCGCTCCAACAAATGGCTCAACATCAACTGAAAGCCATAAATCGCATTGGTATGCAAACCAGCCGCATTCTTAAAACGGTCCAACTGCTGATAGAGCGCAAAAAACGCCCGAAAAGCAACAGAAGACCCATCAATCAATAATAATTTTTTCTTATCCATACACCCATTATAAAGGAAAGCACCAAAAAAAACCATTGGGAAGAGCCATACCCAATATTTTTCACACTTTTTCCGAATAAATAGATAGAAGCATCAAATCTAGTAAACCTAGATTTGAAAATGTGCTATAATGAAAGGAGAGAGAATATGGCATTACGTCATCCAGACATCAGCCCAACCAATGATTTGGTTGCTAAGAAAATCTTTAGCAATCCGGAAATCACTTGTCAATTTATCCGCGATATGCTGGATTTACCAGCAAAAAATGTGACGATTTTGGAGGGAAGCAATATTCATGTCTTGCCTTCACTGCCGTACTCGGCACAGGATTTCTATACCAGTATAGACGTTTTAGCTGAACTAGATAATGGCACTCAAGTAATCATTGAGATTCAGGTGCATCATCAGAATTTTTTCATCAATCGTTTGTGGGCTTATCTATGTAGTCAGGTCAATCAAAATCTCGAAAAAATTCGTCAACAAGAAGGAAACACTCACCAGAGTTACAAGCATATCGCACCAGTATACGCTATCGCAATCGTGGATAGCAACTACTTCCAAGATGACTTGGCTTTCCATAGCTTTAGTATGCGCGAAGATACGACAGGTGAGGTCTTAACTATCACCAATAATGGACAAGAAAACCATCTGGTCAAGATGGCGTTCTTGGAATTAAAAAAATACAGAGAAACCAGCAAAGACGAGGTTCGTAAGCCATGGTTGGAGTTTTTTGGGAACAAGCCCTTTACCCAGCAACCAGAACGAGCCATCAGCCAGGCAGACCAACTGCTAGACTATAAGAGCTGGTCCGAGGAGGACAGGAAAATGTTTAGTCAACTACGTATGCGTGAAGAACAAGCGTTATTGGCTCAGGATTATGCCTTGGAAACAGCTAGGGCCGAAGGTATTGAACAAGGTTTAGAGCGTGGTCTTGAACAGGGACTGGAGCGTGGGAAAGCTGAAGGTAGTTTCGCTATGTTAGCAAATCTAGTTCGCCAAGGTCTTCTGACACCTGAGATTGCCAGCCAGCAGTTGGGCATGACCGTCGCTGAGTTTGAGTCACTATTGTAAGTTTATAGAATAACATAAAAGTGAACAAAACTGAAACATCGTTTTGTTCACTTTTTTCTTCTTTTCAATAGAACTCTCACTATAGTCCATATCACAAAAAGAGAAGGTCATAATCCTTCTCTTTTATATCTTCAACTAATTAGTTTTTGCGTTTCACAAATGGAAGGGCACCAAGGAGCAAACCAAGGAATCCTAATGATGCAACTGCAACATTATCTTTACCACCAGTGTTAGGAAGTTCTTTCTTATCTTCTGCTTTCGCAGCTGGAGCTTGATATGTATTATCTTTATTAGTACCTGCTACAGTTGGTGCAACCGCAGGAGTTGCTGTTGGCATAGCTGGAGCATCCGTTCTAGGAGTTGTTGGTGTAGCTGAAGCATCTGTTCCAGGAGCAGCTGGTGTTGTTGGTACAAGTGCAGGTTCATTCACAGCTGTAGTATCAGGATTTTCACGCGGTGGATTTCCAGGTGTTCCAACTTTAGCTGGGATTGGGAAATCAGGAGCTGGTTTTTCAGGTCTTGATGGCACTGTATTGTCTTTATTCGATTCAGGCAATTTACCTTCATTTAATTTTGATAAATCAAACTCAGGTTTGTCATTCACAAGATTTAACCAAGCAGCTTTAAGTTCTTCTAATTCTGCTTTAGCTTTATCTAATTCACCTTTCAAACCTTCTACAAAATAGTCTTCAGCACCATTTTCCGCATCTTTCACGTCAGATTCGAGTTTTTCAACTTCTTTTTCAAGACGTTTGATTTCAGACCTAATATCTGGAACTTCTGTTTTAGGTTGTTCAGCTGGTGCTTTACCTGCTGGATTTTCTTCAGCTACGGGAGCGTCAGAATCATTTACTCCACCGTTGAACTCTGGTTTTTCTGTAGCTGTTGGTGCATCATCATTAACACCACCAGTAAATTCATTAGTATTAGGAGTAGAAGATGGAGTTTCATCATCATTTACTCCACCTGCGAAGTCTTTTGGTTCTTCACCTTTAGGAACTTCTTTTAAGTTTTCGATATAACCTAAAGTTGCGTTGTAATCATCAGTTAGTGTATCGATTGCATCTTTACGTGCTTTTAATGATTCGTTAACTTCGTCGAATTTAGCTCGAGCTTCATCAGTTGCAGTCTTAGCAGAAGCAACAGCAGCTTCTAGCTTAGTAACAGCAGCTTGTAATTTATCCTTAACATCTTGTTCAGCATTGTTTTTCTTAGCTGTTGCAAGTGCAGTTGTAGCTTTTTCTAAAGTTTCTTTTTGTTCATCTTGTGTACCTCTTTTTAAGAATCATATTTATGTACATTATAAACGTTTTTTAGAGAATAATCAAGAAATACGTTATATTATATATAATTTATTATTAATATGTTAGTTTTCAAAAATATGAAAAACTCCAAAAAAGAAAGCCTATTGTATAAGCTCTCTTTTTATTTTCATTACTTACATTCTCTATGGTAAATTTTCCACTTTTAAACCCACTCACCGTTGGCATTTACTGTGTAACCATTGATTGTAGTGCTGACAGCAAGGGAACCTGAACTATAAGCATAGTACCATTTACCATCTACTTGGAACCAGCCAGTCTTCATAGCGCCTGAACCATCAAGATAATACCAACTACCACCTTGTTTCAACCAACCAGTTTTCATAGCACCTGAACCGTTCAAATAGTACCAAGTACCACCAACTTGAGCCCAGCCTGTTGCCATTGCACCTGAACCATTTAAATAGTACCATGTGCCACCATCTTGCAACCAACCAGTTTGCATTTCGCCTGAACCATTTAAGTAATACCAAGTGTCACCTTCTTTAAACCACCATTTTTGCATCACGCCTGCAGCATTAAAATGATACCATTTACCACCATCTTTCAGCCAACCAGTCTTCATTCCATCTTCTTTAGAGAAATAATACCAGTCACCCTCAACCTTCTTCCATCCAGCCTGACGATTTCCTTCGCTGTCAATGAAGAATTTTTTACCATCAATCACAACAATCCCTTGTTTAAGGACACCTTCCTCATCCAAGAAATAATGTTTCCCATCAACAGTAATATCACCCGTTAAACGGACACCTTCTTTAACATAGTAAGTTTTATCATCGATTTTAACAAAACCAGTTTTCTTCTCACCATCTTCTACAAAATAATAAGTCTTGTCAGCAACTTTTACAAAGCCAAGCTTTTTAACACCATCTTCTTCATCTAGATAGTATTGCTTATCACCTGCAGTCAATAAACCTTTCTTCATAGCGCCATCAGCTTCAAAGTAGTAAGTCTTATCATCGATTTTTTGCCAACCACTAACCTTTTTGCCGTCTTTGATATAGTAGACTTTTCCGTTCTCTGTTTTGAACTGACCTGTCGCTGCAGACTGATTTTGGTTGCTGTTTCCAGCATTATTTTGGTTAGCGTTAGTGTCTGTGTTTGAACGATAGACATGATAAAGAACACCGTCTTTTAACTCACCTGTAACGTAGTCATAGTTAGCAATCGTTGGATGGCTTGTATCTGAAGCTTCAGAACCTTTACGCGGATCCTTAATATTTACTGGATCGCTACTACCCTCTTTATAAACTACAAAACGAACTTCTTTGATTGCTGAATTCCCACTAGTTGTTGCACCAGTTTGATTGTTGTTCGTATTTGTACTCGTTGCAGCAGCTGTATCTCCACCATGGTAAGGATTAGTCTGAGCAGAAGAATTATTACTATTACCTGTTGCAGCAGTTGTAGCATCTGGAGCATATGTATGATATAGTATACCATCCATTTCTTCACTAGTAGTATACTTATAGTTCTCAATTTTAGGCTGTTCCTTAATAGATGCATCTGTTACAGCAGATCCTGTCAATGCAGCTTTGATATCAACAAGTCTACCATTTTGAAATGCCACATAGTGTACTTCTTTAACCGTAGAAGTTGTCGACACACTTGCCGCTCCTGTGTCGGCCGCTTGTACTTGTTGAACTGTCGCCATAGCTAGTACAGAAGTTGCTAGCAAAATACCTGTTACTGTTTTTCTCATAGGAAAATCCTCCTGTATTAAGATAATAAATTTATCTAGATTATATACTTTTTCTATAATAAATGCAATAAAAAACATAAAAAGTGTAAAAATATTTAAATATAAAAAGAGAGCAGTTGAAAAACCACTCTCTTAGTGTTATTATACCCACTCACCGTTGGCATTTACGTAATAACCATCAACTGTAGTGCTTACTGCAAGGGCACCTGAACTATAAGCATAGTACCATTTACCACCCACTTGGAACCAACCAGTTACCATAGCACCTGAACCTTTAAGGTAGTACCAAGTACCACCAACTTTAGCCCAGCCAGTTTCCATAGCACCTGAGCTGTTTAGGTAGTACCAAGTACCACCATCTTGCAACCAGCCAGTTTGCATTTCACCTGAACCATTTAGATAGTACCATGTGTTACCATCTTTAATCCACCATTTTTGCATCACGCCTTCAGCATTAAAGTAGTACCATTTACCACCGTCTTTAAGCCAACCAGTTTGACGTTTACCTTCATTATTCACATAAATCCAATGATTGTCAACTTTGTTCCAGCCAGCTTTAGTATCAGAATCATCTGTCAAGAAGTAAGTTTTACCGTCAACAGTGATTTCACCAAACTTACGTTCACCTTCTTCAGTGACATAGTAATACTTGTCGCCAGCACCTTTGATAAGGCCAGTCTTACGTTCACCTTCTGCAGTGATGTAATACCATTTACCAGCGCTATCTTTTACAATACCTGATTGAGCTTTACCTTGTTCATCAAAGAAGTACCATTTCGTACCAACTTTATGAGCTCCGTTTGCCACAACACCGTCTTTTACAAAGTGCGTTTCACCGTTATCTGTAACAACTTCTGTTCTACGGACACCATTTGCATCAAAGTAGTAAGTCTTTTCGCCCACTTTAAGGAAACCAGTTTTCTTAACACCTTGATTGTCTAGGTAGTAGCGTTCAGAGTTGTTCTCGATGATACCACGAGCCATAACACCTTCACTGTTGAAGTAGTAAGTCTTGTTATCAATCATAACCCAACCTTTAACTGGGTTTCCGTGTGAATAGAAGTAACGGTTACCTGATGACTCACGCCAGCTGTTATTTTTATCAGTTGATTTATAACCTTGTTTATTCAAATCCGCAGACGCTGTATTTGGGTCATTTTCCAACTCAGCAAGTTTTGTACCCTTTTCTACGAATAAGTAATAACGAACTCCACCCTCTACATATGTATTTTGGTATTCAAATTGATCAATATATTTATGTAGATCAATTTTTTGATCACCTGATTCAAAGTAGACTGTTGTACGAGTCTGTGAACGGTCATTTGCAATCGTTACCCATTCTGTTTTACGAACAAACTCGTCTGCATGTACAGATGGGGCTGTGATAGCTGAGTAAGCAGTTACGGTAGCACCCGCCATTGTGACACTAGCAAGAGCTAGAGCTAAAGCTTTTTTATTTTTCATGTGAACATTCTCCATTCTTAAATTTAGCTATTACGCTTTTCTTTATTGTATCTTATTTTTACAAAAATTTCTAAGAAAAACTGGATTTTTATGGAAAAAATAAAAAAGCAGAAGAATTCTCCTGCTTTTTATTTTTGAATTAGATTAGTTAACCCATTCACCGTTTCCGTTAACAGTGTATCCACCTACAGTAGTGTTAACTGCAAGGGCACCTGAACCATCAACGTAGTACCATTTACCACCAACAGTGAACCATTGGCTAGCTTTCATAGCACCTGATGCTTCAAGGTAATACCATTTACCACCGTCTTGCAACCAACCAGTTTGCATTTCACCGTTTCCGTTTAGGTAGTACCAAGTGTTTCCATCTTTAACCCACCATTTTTGCATTACGCCTTCAGCGTTAAAGAAGTACCATTTACCGTCAACTTGTTTCCAACCTGAAACAGCTTTGTTAGAAGCGTAGTATTTCCAACCATCTTCTTCTTGAACCCATTGGTCTTTCATAACGTTGTATGAGTCAGTTTTTTCAAGAACCAAATCAATGTCAGCGTTTGTGAACATATCAGCTTTTCCGTCATGATCTAAATCAGCTGAACCAGAGATTACAACAGTACCTTCTGTATGAGTTCCTGCATTTTCATGACTTTCACCATTTGCTAGATTTTCGTATTCACCTCTGTATCCAGTTAGTGTGTATGCACCTTGAGGTGACATTTGTCTTACAACATAACCTTTTGGTACATAAGCGACACGGTATGCAACGACTCCTCCTTGTGGAATCGCCAACTCAACATCTCCAGCAGCATTAGATTCAACAGTGTTTGCTGTACCGATATTCTTTTTGAAAGCGTCAGCATCTTTATAAACCATGACATCAACTTTTACACCTGCAACTGGGCTACCTTGGATATCTTTAACTGCGAAACGTACATGTGAACCGTTACCAAACACAACTGGTTTACCATGGTAAGGGTTGTAAGCTGGAGTTGCTGGTTTGTATTGGTTAGCTGGATCAACTACACCAGTATGTTGTGAAACAACTTTGTTACCTTGGTATTGTTGAACATCAAGTCTACCTGTTTCTGGGTTTACTCGTCCACTTTCAGTGTAACCGTTGTTAGTATCAGCTGAAACAGCTTGCACAGCACCAAATGCTGCAAGAGCGACTGCGCTTGTCAATAAAACTTTTTTCATCGTTTTATCTCCTTCATTTTTCATTATATATTTTTTCGTAAGACTATCTTACTACCATACAGTATATAAATATTTGCAGGATTTGTCAAGGGTTTTCTTCTATTTTTTAAAGTTTTTACCCATTTTTAGAAAAAAAGGTGAAAAAAACATTTTTGTGAGAAAAATACCCGTCAAATACTGCATTTTTCAAGTGAAAATCTCACAAACTTATCATCCTTGAGTAAAATCATTCATATCTAATCTACATAGACAGTTGGACAGAACTCACGTCTATGGTATTATCTTATAAACACTTCTAAATGTCAAGTAAAAATGGCAAGTTTTTTGATAAGAACTTGCCATTTCATCAACTTTCTACTATTTAAAATGTGACCTTATAGCAAGGCCTCAAACTCTGCGACCGTCATGCCTAACTGCTCGCTAGCAAATTCGGAAGTTAAAACATGTTGGCGCACTAAATCAAGAAAGGTAAATATTTTCCCACGCTCCAGTCCCTGTTCAATCCCCTCTGCCCTAGCAGTTTCCAAGGCATAGTCATGTGCCAATAATGCTTGTTCTTCTCGCATACGTAGTTGACTAAACATCTTCCTGTCCTCCTCGGACCAGCTCTTGTAGTCCAGCAGTTGGTCTGCTTGGCTGATGGCTAGCTCGGGTTGTTGGGTAAAGGGTTTATTCCCAAAAAACTCCAACCATGGTTTACGAACTTTGTCTTTGCTGGTTTCTCTGTATTTTTTTAATTCCAAGAATGCTATCTTGACTAGATGGTTTTCTTGTCCATTGTTTGTGATGGTCTTAATCTTTCAATAGTGCCTCAAACTCAGCCACGGTCATTCCCAATTGCTGACTGGCAACCTCGGAAGTCAGAAGACCTTGGCGGACCATATCCAGAAAGGCAAAAAGTTTCCCTTCTTCCCTAGCAGTTTCCAAGGCATAATCCTGAGCCAATAACGCTTGTTCTTCACGCATACGTAGTTGACTAAACATTTTCCTGTCCTCCTCGGACCAGCTCTTGTAGTCCAGCAGTTGGTCTGCTTGTCTGATAGCTCGCTCAGGTTGTTGGGTAAAGGGTTTGTTGCCGAAAAACTCCAACCAGGGCTTGCGAACCTTGTCTTTGCTGGTTTCTCTGTATTTTTTTAAGTTCCAAGAACGCCATTACTTGTGGTTATCTTATAAGAGTGCCTCAAACTCAGCAACGGTCATGCCCAACTGCTGGCTGGCAACCTCGGAAGTCAGGAGACCTTGGCGAACCATATCTAAGAAGGCAAAAAGTTTCCCTTCTTCCCTTCCTTCAACTTTCCCACGCTCCAGTCCCTGTTCGATGCCTTCTTCTCGCCCCTTTTCAATTCCCTCAGCTCTACCACGTTCAATACCTTGTTCCATCCCCTCTGCCCTAGCAGTTTCCAAGGCATAGTCCTGTGCTAACAAGGCTTGTTCTTCTCGCATACGTAGTTGACTAAACATTTTCCTGTCCTCCTCGGACCAGCTCTTGTAGTCTAGCAGTTGGTCTGCTTGGCTAATGGCTCGCTCGGGTTTTTGGGTAAAGGGCTTATTACCAAAAAACTCCAACCACGGTTTGCGAACCTTGTCTTTGCTGGTTTCTCTGTATTTTTTAAGTTCCAAGAATGCCATCTTGACCAGATGGTTTTCTTGACCGTTATTGGTGATGGTTAAGACCTCACCTGTCGCGTCCTCTCGCATACTAAAGCTATGAAAAGCCAAATCATCTGAGAAGTAATTGCTATCCACAATTGCAATGGCGTAAACAGGTGCAATATGCTTGTAACTCTGATGAGTATCACCTTCACGTTGGCGAATTTTTTCAAGATTTTGATTGACCTGACTGCACAGGTAAGCCCACAAACGATTAATGAAAAAATTCTGATGATGCACCTGAATCTCAATGATTACTTGAGTGCCATTGTCTAACTCTGCCAAAACATCTATACTGGTATAGAAATCCTGTGCTGAGTACGGCAGGGAAGGCAAGACATGAATATTGCTTCCCTCCAAAATAGTCACATTTTTTGCTGGTAAATCCAGCATATCGCGGATAAATTGACAAGTGATTTCTGGATTGCTAAAGATTTTCTTAGCAACCAAGTCAT
>CAUSCX010000058.1:0-10496 GCA_963530385.1 uncultured Streptococcus sp.
TTCCGATTTTCAACATTACCAATTAGATAAAAAAATGGAGAAGAACCATTAGAGTCTTCTCCATTTTATTCTCTAGCCATTGACAAAATATAATTTTTGGTCAAAATTTGGTCAAAAAAATTAAAAATGCTAAATTATTTTTAAAAATGAACTTGAGAAAATTGCCTTCAAATAAACATTTTGAATTTTCTTTGTCTTTCTTTACATTACTAAAAATGCCCCCTGCAGGAATCGAACCTGCAACTACTCCTTAGGAGGGAGTTGTTATATCCATTGAACTAAGGGAGCTAGATAAAAACTCTGCTGAAAAAGCAGAGTTTTTTGGTCGAATTAACGACGGATTTCTTTGATACGAGCTGCTTTACCTTGAAGAGCACGCAAGTAGTACAATTTCGCACGACGTACTTTACCGTAACGAACAACTTCGATCTTTTCAACACGTGGAGTGTGGATTGGGAAGATACGTTCAACACCGACACCGTTAGAGATTTTACGAACTGTGTAGTTTTCTGAGATGCCAGCACCTTTACGTGCAATAACAACACCTTCAAAGATCTGAACACGTTCACGGTTTCCTTCGACAACTTTCGCGTGTACACGAACAGTGTCACCAGGACGGAATGAAGGGATATCTGTACGAAGTTGACCTTCAGTCAAGCTTTGGATTAATGGATTCATTTTATTCTCCTATCTTTGTCAATCTTGAGGAATCTTCCTCAGCGGATAAACTGTATTTTTGTGCGTCCATTACACACAAGATACAGTTTACCAAATTTCTTAAAAAAAGTAAAGAAATTTACAGTAAAATTCCTAAAAAAATAACAAGCAAACCACCTAAGTAGGTTAAGAGAAAATATCTGTAAAAGATCTTCTTATCAGTTAAGAGTTTTTGGAGTTCATCATTCAAGGTTGAAAAAGTGGTTAGACCTCCACAAAATCCTGTGGCAAGGATAGCATAGAGCTCTTTATCTTCTACATAATTGTAAAATAAACCAATTAAAAAACAACCTAAAAGATTTGCTAGAAGTGTTCCTAATGGTAAAACTCTCTCTTGATTGAGGGTAGAAAGGAAATAACGAACAAGCGCTCCAAGGCCACAAGCAAGTGCTAAATACATGATTACCATTTCTTCCTCCCTAAACAATAAGCCAATAAAAGCCCTCCACCAATGCTCAGAACTAGATAGATTATCAGGCTCGGATAAGAACCTGTATCCAGCAATTTTACTGTATCTAACATGAGGCTAGAAAAAGTCGTCAAACCTCCACAAAATCCAGTTCCAAGCGCTAAAATGACACCTTTACTGTTTTCCTTATAAACCAAATAACCTTTGACAAGATAGACTAAACAGAAAATTCCTAGATAGTTGACGACTAGTGTCCCCCATGGAAAAGCTGGACTAGTTGGCAAACATTTAGAAATCAAATAACGGACAAGACCTCCTAGCATGGCAGCTAGAAAGATTCCTAGTGGGTAAAATTGTTCTTTTTTCATTTGATGTTTTTATCCTGATAATCGCGCGAACGTTTGAGAATGTCTGAAAAAGTCGCGACAATTGTCTCTTCGTATTTTTTATTGCTGACACGACTTCTGACTTTTTCAAAGATAGCTTCTTCTCTTTTGGTGTCCAAAATCGGTTTTCCTGAAGTCTTTTTATAAGCAACTACGCCTTCCACAAGATGCATTCTTTCTTCCAAGAGCTTCACGATTTGATCATCAATTTGATCAATTTCTTGTCTAATAATATCTAAATCCATAGAGTCTCCTTTTTATTTGAATGATTTTAGCAAAAATCTTCTAGATGGAATGGTACATTTTTAAGAACAACTAACAAAAACTGCACTGACAACTTTCATCAGTGCAACTTCATGCTTATCCTACTTTAGCAGCTAATTCTTCTGCAAATTGTTCCAAGCGTTCGATATCTTCTTCTTCTGCAGAGAGATCCACTTTGACGCATTCTGATCCCTTTTCAGCTCCTGTTGCCACAAATACACGATCAAAGTCATCAACAGCTTTACAGAACTCATCGTAGAAAGTATCGCCTGATCCTACCACACCGTAGATTTTGCCACTCAAGTTAAGATCTGCTAGGTCTTCGTAGAAGTCCATCATCTCATCTGGTAACTCTCCATCACCGTAAGTGTAGGTTGCAACGATTGCGATATCTGCTTCAAGAAAGTCAGATGCGTCAACAGTTGTACACTCATCAACATCCACCTCTAAGCCCAATTCACGCAATTTATCTGCTACAATATCTGCAATTTCTTCGGTATTACCGGTCATACTGGCAAATACAATTTTTGCTAATGCCATATCGTCCTCCTCAATTTATCTTTCTCCATTATATCACATCTTTTTCATTTTAAAAATAAAAACTCTTGTGCTACAATGAAATAAGAAAGAATTGAGGTCACTTATGGAAATTTGCCATCAAATTTTAGAAAAAATTAAAGCATACGATACCATTATCATTCACCGTCACATGAAACCCGATCCTGATGCCTTAGGAAGTCAGGTTGGACTCAAAGCACTTCTGGAACATCATTTCCCAGAAAAAAAAATCAAGGTAGTCGGTTATGATGAACCTACCCTAACATGGCTTACAAAGATGGATCAGGTAGAAGACAAAGATTATCAAGGAGCGCTTGCTATCATTTGTGATACAGCAAATACTGCTCGTATCGATGATAAACGTTATATCAATGCTGAAACCATTATTAAAATTGACCACCATCCAAATGATGAAGTATACGGAGATCTTGTTTGGGTAGATACCAACTCAAGCAGTGCCAGTGAGATGATTGCTCTCTTTGCTGAAGCAACTAATCTTGAATTATCTGACTATGCAGCTAAAATGCTATGCGCTGGAATTATTGGCGATACCGGTCGTTTCCTTTATCCGTCTACTTCTGCTCGTACCCTTCGAATTGCTAGTAAACTAAGAGAACATAACTTTGACTATGCTGAATTAGCACGTAAAATGGACACCATGAGCTTTAAAATTGCTAAACTTCAAGGTTTTGTCTATGATCACTTAGAAGTTGATGAAAACGGTGTTGCGCGTGTCATTCTGACTCAAGAAATTCTAAAAACATATCAAGTAACAGACGCAGAAACAGCAGCCATTGTTGGTGCTCCAGGTCGTATTGATACTGTTAACCTTTGGGGAATATTTGTGGAACAAGCAGATGGCCACTATCGCGTTCGACTTCGCAGTAAATTCGTTCCAATCAATGGTGTTGCAAAAGAACATGATGGTGGAGGTCACCCACTTGCAAGTGGTGCTAACTCCTATAGCCTAGAGGAAAATGAAGTCATCTACCAAAAATTAAAAAACTTACTGAAAAAATAGATAAAAAGCTTGCCAAACTTAGCATAATCTGTTAGACTAGTATGGTAACAATCTATGGCTCGCAAAGAGACCATGGCAGAAAGGAAATATTGCAAAATGAAAAAAGATATCCATCCAGAATATCGCCCAGTTGTCTTCATGGACACAACTACTGGTTACCAATTCCTTAGCGGTTCAACAAAACGCTCTAACGAAACAGTTGAGTTCGAAGGCGAAACTTACCCATTGATCCGTGTGGAAATTTCATCAGACTCACACCCATTCTACACTGGACGTCAAAAGTTCACTCAAGCAGATGGACGCGTGGATCGTTTCAACAAAAAATACGGTCTCAAATAATCATAAAAAGAACAGCTCTAGCTGTTCTTTTTTGTTTCTTCAAATCAGGAGTCAACGACTACTGCTGTTCCACTACAAGTGACCATCAGCATACCATTTTCAGCACCTAAAGTTTCATAGTCCATTTTTATACCTATAATAGCATTTGCTCCACGTTCACTTGCACGCTCCATCATTTCTGCTATAGCTTCTTCTCTTGCTTGAGTCAATTCACCTTCATAACTACTCGCTCGACCTCCAAAAACATTACGGAAGCCAGCAGCCATATCTTTGAACATATTAACTCCAGCAACTACTTCACCAAAGACAATTCCTTTGTAGGCTAGGATTTTTTTCCCTTCAATTCCCGTAGTTGAAATAATCATCTTCCTTTCCTCCTAACTTCTTTTATATAATTGTAAACCCTTTCACTAACTCTGTCAAGAAATACTATAAGGGGCTCAGTGCTTGAAAGTAAACTCTGCTCACCATCCTTGTTTGCTATCCATTTAGTGTCAATTGTATGGATGGTGGCCTAAATCTTTTCTTTGCAAGCCTAACTTGAGATAGGCTTATCGGCTTCACCATTCTTACCAATAGTAGATCTTAGAATCTATGACTGGTATAGAAGAGACTGTTCTCTCCTGCCCCCTTTTTGCCCCAAAACTACAAAAAAAGCCTATCGACCAAGCTAGAAAGCTTGATACAATAGGCTTTTTCTAAATTCATTATTTAACAGCGTCTTTAAGAGCTTTACCAGCTTTGAATGCTGGAACTTTTGAAGCTGCGATAGTGATTTCTTTACCAGTTTGTGGGTTGCGACCTTTACGTGCTGCACGCTCACGAACTTCGAAATTACCAAAACCAATCAATTGAACTTTTTCACCAGCTGCAAGGTAATCAGCTACTGCTGCAAATACAGCATCAACTGCTGCTGCTGAGTCTTTCTTTGTCAATTCTGTAGCTTCTGCTACTTTAGCGATCAAATCTTGTTTGTTTGCCATGTTAATAATTCCTCCAAATATTTTCTAATTAACAATTACAATCATATCCTAAATTCTCTTGTAGGTCAAGTCAAAAACGCTATTTCTTGCTATTTTCTTTATTTTTTTAGGACTCATATCTGACTAAAATAGCCCAAGCATTTTCACCTGTATGTGTCTGAATAATCGAACCTGTTTCAAGTACAGAGATTGGTTTTTCAACGAATGGTTGTAGGATTTCTTTCATCTCTTCTGCCCAGTCCCTAGTTCCAGAATAGGAAATACCAATCTCAGAAACAGAACGCTCTGACAGTTTTGAAACTAGTTCATCCAACCATTTCTTAAAGGTTTTTGCTCCACGTCCTTTCACGATTGGTTGTAATTCGTCATCCTTCATCTGCATGACTACGCGAATATTTAATAGAGAGCTTAAAAGACCTGTCACTCGGCCAATACGACCACCTTTAACAAGGTTTTCCAAGGTAGAAACACCAATATAGAGCTCTGTGTTCTTCTTCACTTCTTCAACATGAGCCACAATTGTCTCAATGTCTTGTCCTTCTTGAGCTAACTTAGCTGCTTCAACCACTTGAAATTTTAAGGCTTGGTCTGTAAAGGAACTATCCAATACGGTCACATTTGCCGTTGACAAACTTGCACCCTGACGAGCTGCTTCGACAGTTCCTGATAAGGCATGAGACATATGAATGGCTAAAATTTGACTACCGTCTTTACTTAACTCATCAAAAATCTCAGCAAAGAGTCCAACTGGAGGTTGACTTGTTTTAGGCAGATTTTTACTCTCTTTCATCAAGCGAAGAAATTCCCCTTCTTCAAGATCAGCATCCGAATAAAGAACACTATCAATCATTACAGAGAGCGGAACGACGGTAATATTTAATTCTTTGACCACTTCTGGTTCAATGGTAACAGAAGAATCTGTTACGATTTTTACTTGTGTCATAATTCAAATCTTTCTATGTTTCACTTTTTGAGTGAGTTTTTCAATTTAACTATAACAATTATATCAAAAAAATGCTAAAAATTCATACTGTATCTATTCATTTTTATGATTGAATTTATAGATTTTTAAATCTTTCATTTTATAAAAATAGTCGCCTGCTAAGACGACTATTTTGGTATCATCATAAACGTTCATACAAATCTTGCATCTGTATGTCATCAGGAACCAACTTGAGATAGTGTTGGATCTGTTCTTTTGCTTCTTCAAATCTTCCAAGTTCGCGTAATAGATGAATGTATTGCTCTAAAAACTCAGGATTTTCCTTGAGTTCTGAAACCAATGCCTGATAAGATTCATAGGCAACATCCAAATCTTCAGTTTCTTGGTAACTCCGTGCAATCATCCACTTAGTCAAGAGATTTTCTGGCTCATATACTTCTAAGGCTAGAATATCCTCATACCGTTCTTGCTCCTGATACATGGTTGCTAGTCGCAAGAGGATTTCTTCTTGGTCTTCCGCATCTTCTTGAGCTTGAAGAAGATAAGCTTCCGCCTGCTCGGGTTGATGCAATTCGTAAGATAATTGTGAAGCAAGGAGTAGTAAACGTGTTTCGAATGGATTTTTTTCCAAACCTTGTTGAGCTATCAGTAAGGCTTGCTCAGTCTGGTGTTCCTTATGTAGAGCCTGACTATAACCATACTCATACCCTTCAAAATCTGGAGAAATAGTATCCAGCTGTTTAAAATATAAAACTGCCTTGTGATATTCCTCTTGATCAAAGTAAAGACTTGCTAATTCAAATGCAGTCTGATCTTCATAATCTAACTCTAAAGCTTTTTCTAAAAACTCTATGGCTGATTCAAACTTTCCAAGTCGAGCATAGGCAGTTCCAATTCGTTGATAGGTCGAAATCCCTGTCTGCTCATATATTTCACGATTATCCAGTTGAGCATAGCCCTTAATCGCTTCTAAATCATTTCCAAGTTCACTATCTAACTCTGCTATCCCAAAAATCAATAAAGGATCATCAGAGTAATTAAGAGCTTCTAATAGCTTGTCGCGAGCTACATCCGTCAATCCTTCCATTTGATAGAAATCAGCCTTTAAAACAAGAGCAGATACATAAGAATCGCTATTGGGTTGAATTTCTTCTAGATAGGCAAATGCTTCTTCAATTTGTCCGTCTTCACTTGCGATACTAGCTAGATTGAGATTTACTTCTGGAAATATTGGAGCTAGTTTTTCATAGATTTGACGAGCTTGTGGATAAAAACCAATACTTTCTAGATAATAAGCCAGTTCCAGAAGAAGATCATCAGAGTCTTCTACCAATGCTTTTTGAAAATAGTAATCAGCTCTTGTTAAATCTTGCTGATCCAAAGCTTCAAGCATTTCTTGACTATTGCTCACCTTCAACCTCCTCTTCTAACTCATACAGACCACTAACTTTTTTATACCATTCAAAAATAGCTGAAATAACAACTTTGGCTGAAGCATAAACAGGAATTCCCAATAGGACTCCCCAAACACCAAACATAGAACCAGACGTCAACAAAACGAATAGAATAGTGATTGGATGGATGTTTAGTTGACTACCTAAAATCAATGGAGACACAAAACGACCTTCAATTGTCTGCTCTACGATAAAAACGATAATAACTTTCAAGAGCATAACTGGTCCAGCAATTAACCCTAAGACCAGAGCTGGTATCATAGCAAGGAAACTTCCAAGATAAGGGATAAGATTTAAGACCCCAGCAGTAATACCAAGAGTCACCGCATATCTCAAACCAATAATTTTAAAGAAGATGATAAACATAATTGCCACGATAATAGCAACAGTAATTTGTCCTCTAACATAGTTAGAAAGTTGTTGGTTCACATCCGTTAGAACCTTACCTACTGGTTCTCTCAATTTATTTGGTAAGAATTGAGTGATATGATCTCTCAAACCTTTTCCATCTCTAAGGAGATAAAAGAGCATAAACGGCATGATAATTAGAGCGACAATGACTTGAGACGTTCCACTGATAAGAGCACTCACCCAGTTCACAGCCTTAGAAGATATATTACTTGCCCAAGCAGTTGCTTGTGTTGAAAACTGAGCCAGAACCTGTTCCAGTTGAGGTCTAAAGTCATCTGGCAAACGCTTAGTTACAAGATCATCAATAACTCTATCAGCATCTTCGAGATAATTTGGTACATTTTGCGCAAAAATAACTACTTGACGTTGAAGATTTGGAATCGCAACAGCCAGACCAATAATCAGAAATATAGCAATAATGACAAAGATAATACTAATGGCTAAGACACGATTTATCTTGTACTTCTCCATCAAATCCACCAGTGGGTTTAAGAGATAAAAAAGCAATCCTGATAAAATAACAGGTAACATGACCACTGATAAAAAATCAACGACAGGGATAAATAAAAAACTAATCTTACTTAAAATAAAAATATTGAGACCTAGTAACAAGGCTACCAAAAATACAGTAACAGCCTTATTATCTAAAAACCATTTAAAAAACCAAGATAAATTAAAATGTTTCTCTTTTTGTTCCATATCTACTTCCTTTCCTTTGTCTTTTCATTATACCATTTTTACAGAGAATAAACTGTTTTTAAAGTGTTGAGGTGACGATTGAAAACTCTAAAAATCCATCTTGCATTTTACTAATTTTATACTTAGAAGTTTCATTCTTTTCCCTACCATTATCTTCAGTTATCCCAATTTATGATATAATAGAAACATCTTTATTTAGAGGTATAGATATGATTGAAACAATTTATTTCGGAACCTACACTCGTCGCTTATCCCAAGGGATTTATCAAGCTGATTTTGATACAGAGACTGGGCAATTATCAAATCTTAAACTATTTGCTACTGAACCAAGTCCTACCTATCTTGCATTTGATCAAGAAAATCACCTCTACACAGTCGGTAGCAAAGACGGACAAGGGGGAATTGCTGCCTATCAAACTGATGGTACTTTGCTTAACCATGTTGTAACAGAAGGTGCCCCTCACTGTTATGTTGCTGTCGATGAAAAACGTGGCCTAGTATACGGTGCTAACTATCATAAGGGACAAGTTCTGGTCTATAAACGAAAAAAAGATGGTAGTCTTGAATTGGCTGATACAGTTCAACATAGCGGTCATGGTCCTCATGAAAATCAAACTACTCCACATGTACACTTTACAGATTTAACCCCAGATCAGTATTTAGTGACTTGCGACTTGGGTACTGATGAGGTTACTACCTATGATGTCAATCCAGAAGGAAAACTAAATAAGCTAGCTACTTACAACTGTAGCCCTGGTGCTGGTGCACGTCACCTTGTTTTTCATAACCACTACAAAATTGCTTATCTCATCTGTGAACTCAATAGTACAATTGAAGTATTGATTTATGATGGTGTTGGTGCATTTGAAAAAATGCAAGTTATTTCTACACTCCCTGAAGGATTTAATGACTTTAATGGAACTGCTGCAATTCGTCTCTCAGAAGATGGAAAATATCTTTACGCATCAAACCGTGGTCACGATTCTATTGTAGTCTACACTATTCTAGCTGATGGCAGTTTAGAATTGTTGGAATTCGTTCCTACAAACGGAAAAACTCCTCGAGATTTTATTCTCTCACCAGACCAAGAATTTCTCATCGCTGTTCATCAGGATTCTGATAATGCAACAGTATTTAAACGCAATCCAGAAACTGGTCGTCTTGCAGAACTTTCCAATGACTTTCACGTACCTGAAGCGGTTTGCGTCACTTTTTAATGGCGGTGGGACAGAAATCGATAGACAAAGTCTCGATTTTGTAGTCCCAGCCCCGCGAGAATGATTAGGAGTTTTTGGAGTCTAAAAGACGAACAAAAAGTTCAATCAGCTACCGCGTCAAAGTTTGATTGCTAATAAAAAGTGAGGTCGGGATCTTTTTGTCCCAACCTCATTTTTTTATAGTTTATTTCCGACATTGATTCGGTTAATAGCACGTTGTAATGCAATTTTAGCACGACGCTCTTGGTCAATCAAGTGTTTGTCTTGTGCTTCTTCAATTTCACGTTCTGCACGAAGTTTGGCACGTTCTGCACGGCTAATATCGATATCACGAGCACGCTCAGCTGAGTCTGCAATGATAGTAATCACATCATTTGCAATCTCGATGATTCCTCCATTTACTGCTATCCAGTTGACATGAGAATCATCATCAATACGTTTGACTTTAACTTCATCAACTGCTAATACCGCAATCATATTTTGATGTCGTGGCAAGATCCCCATCTCACCATCCAGAGTTCGAACTGATACAAAGCTGGCATGGTGATCATAGACGAGGCCATCTGGTGTCACGATCTGGACAGTTAACTGAGCCATAGATCACCTCTTAAAATCCCATTTTTTCAGCCTTAGCAATAACATCTTCGATTGAACCTACTCCACGGAAGGCATCTTCTGGGAGATGATCGTGTTTTCCGTCAAGAATTTCCTTAAATCCACGAACTGTTTCCGCCACTGGAACATAAGAACCTGGTTGACCAGTAAACTGTTCCGCAACGTTGAAGTTTTGTGAAAGGAAGAACTGAATACGACGGGCACGAGCAACCAAAGTTTTTTCTTCATCAGAAAGTTCATCCATACCAAGAATCGCAATGATATCTTGCAATTCATGGTAACGTTGAAGAACACGTTTCACTTCAGCGGCTACCGCATAATGCTCTTCTCCAACGATTTCAGGCGCTAAAGCACGAGAGCTCGAAGCAAGTGGATCAACGGCTGGGTAGATACCCAATTGAACCAATTTACGTTCCAAGTTAGTTGTAGAATCCAAGTGAGCGAAGGCTGTTGCTGGCGCTGGGTCAGTATAGTCATCCG
>CAUSCX010000059.1:0-10250 GCA_963530385.1 uncultured Streptococcus sp.
GACATGTCTTTAGTGATTTCAGATCCAGCCTTGTAACCAAACTCTTGTGTGTACCATAGGAAAGACATACGGATTGCATTCCATCCAAAGAAGAAGAGAAGTGGTCCAACGATATTACCAGTTGCAGCAAGTGATGCACCAAGGGCACCAAGAATCGGACGAACTGTAAACCAGAAGACTGGGTCACCGATACCAGCAAGAGGTCCCATCATACCAATCTTAACACCTTGGATAGCAGCGTCATCGATTTCAGTACCGTTAGCGCGTTCTTCTTCAAGTGCAAGAGTAACCCCCATGATTGGAGCAGCTACGTATGGGTGAGTGTTGAAGAACTCAAGGTGACGCTCAAGAGCAGCTGCTTGGTCTTCTTTTTTAGTGTAAAGTTTCTTGATAGCTGGGATCAAAGAGTAAGCCCAACCCAAGTTTTGCATACGTTCGTAGTTCCAAGAACCTTGAAGGAATTGTGAACGCCACCAAACTTTTTGGCGATCTGATTTTGATAATTGAATTTTTTCAGCCATGATTGTTCCCCTTTCTAGTAGTCTTCTAGGATATCACCGATTGGATCGTTAGAAGTTGCAGCTCCTCCGCCACCGTTTCCACCTTGTTTAGAAAGGTTGAGGTAGATGAAGGCAAGGGCAACACCGATGACACCAAGGGCAATCAAAGTCAATTGAGAAATTGCTGCAAGAGCAAAACCGATAGCGAAGAATGGCCAAACTTCACGAGTAGCCATCATGTTGATAACCAAAGCGTAACCAACGGCAACGACCATAGCACCACCGACAGCCATACCACCGTTCAACCAGTCTGGCATCAATTTAAGAGCATCTTGAACGGCAGAAGCTGGGATAGCGATAAGGAAGGCTGCAGGGATAGCAATACGAAGACCTTGAAGAAGAAGTGCGATAAAGTGAGCACGTTCAACAGCTGCAATATTTCCTTCTTTAGCAGCAGCATCTGCAGTGTGAACCAAACCAACTGAGATTGTACGAACAATCATAGTCAAGAAAAGTCCAGCTACGGCAAGAGGGATAGCTGTTGCTGTTGCAACGGCGATACCTTCAGTAGTAAAGTTACCACCTTTAATCATGATGATTGCAGCGGCAACAGAGGCAAGGGCAGCGTCAGGAGCTACGGCAGCTCCGATGTTAGCCCAACCAAGGGCGATCATTTGAAGTGATCCACCAAGCATAACCCCAGCTTCGAGGTTACCAGTTACAAGACCGATAAGGGTACATGCTACGATTGGTTGATGGAATTGGAATTGGTCGAGGATACCTTCAAGACCTGCGAAGAAGGCAACAACTACAACCAAGATAGCAGAAATGAATGAAATATCTGACATGGTTTTATTCCTTTTCTATTTAATGTTAATTATTGAACGTTAGCTTTGCTAATCAAGTCAAACAAATCTTTTTTAGTGTCGTTTGGTACTTTACGTACGTCAAATTCAACACCGAGGTCACGCATTTTTTCAAATGTAGCAACGTCGTCTTTGTCCATTGACAATACGTTGTTGACCATTGTTTTACCAGTTGAGTGAGCCATTGATCCAACGTTAAGAGTCTTGATTGGCACACCGCCTTCGATAGCACGAAGGGCATCTTGAGGTGTTTCAAACAAGATAAGGGCGTGTGTTTCACCAAAACGAGGATCTTTTGCAACCTCAATCAATTTTTGGATTGGTACAACGTTAGCTTTTACTCCGTTAGGAGCTGCTTGTTTGATCAATTCTTTACGAAGATCGTCGTTAGCTACGTTATCTGAAGCAACGATGATACGGTTAGCTTTTGAATCTGGTGTCCAAGCAGTTGCAACTTGTCCGTGAAGAAGACGTGTGTCAAGACGAGCAAGATTGATTTTCAATTTACCGTCTCCGATAACTGTTCCTTCTGGGATAGCAGCTTGGGCTACAGGAGCAGCTGCAGCAGTTGCAACTTCCTCAGCTGGATTTAGCTCTTCTGGAAGAGCCTTGATGCCATCTTTGGATTCTTTAATGATGTTCGCAGCGACTTTATCCACTCCAGCATTAGCATCCATAAGGCGCTCTGTGTAGGCTTGAATCAACATCGGCAAGTTAAGTCCTGTGATGATGGCAAATTTACGCTCAGGATTTTCTCCCATTACGCGGCTTGCTTGGTTAAATGGAGAACCACTCCAAAGGTCAGCCAAGACTAGAACCTCATCTTCTGCGTCAAATGCAGCCACAGCATTGTTGAATTTGGCGTATAAATCATCTGGACCTTCGTTTGGCATAAAGGTTACAACTTGAACCTTTTCTTGTTCACCAAAGATCATTGATCCTGACTGATGAATACCCGCGGCAAATTCACCGTGGCTCGCAATAATGATTCCGATACTCATTATTGTCATTCCTCCTTATAAAATGTTTGACTTGTAGTTTAAGAAAACTTTAAGACTCCTTAAGTATAAATCGATTTCAGAAAAAAAGCAACTAATTATAATAAAGAGTGAAAAAAATCTCAAATTTCCACTTTTAAAAATATTGATATATCAACTTTTTTATAAAATCGTCTATAAAATGGTAAAAAAATTTAATATAAAAAAGCAGAGGGACTAGGAAGTTTACGTCAGTAGTGCTCTTAGGCGTCTAAAAAATGCCCCAAGTCCAATTAGTTGTCGTGTCAAAATTTTATTACAAAAAAATCGAGGTGGGATTTTTGATCCCTTCCTCGATTTTGTGATTAATTTTTATCTTAGTGTGTAAAGTCTAGAACCATACGACCTTGGATGGTTCCAGCTGCCATTTCATCAAAGACAGCAATAGCATCTTCCACAGGGCGTTTTTGAACGATTGGAACAACGAGACCTTCTGCACCAAATTGGAAGGCTTCTTCCAAGTCTTTACGTGTTCCAACGAGGGATCCGATGACTTGAATACCGTCAAGAACTGTTTTGACGATGCTAAGGTCCATCATTTCAGATGGGAGACCAACAGCAACTACTCGACCTCCTGCACGAACAGAGTTAACTGCTTGGTTGAAGGCAACTTTTGATACAGCTGTTACGACAGCTGAGTGAGCACCACCGTTTGTATTTTCTTTGATAAGGCCTGGAACGTCTTCGACTTCAAGACCGTTAATCACGATATCAGCACCAACTTCTTTAGCTAGAGCAAGTTTATCATTGTTAATATCAACTGCGATAACGTGAGCGTTGAACACTTTTTTAGCGTATTGGACAGCCAAGTTACCAAGGCCTCCAGCACCATAGAGGACAACCCATTGGCCTGGTTCAACTTTTGCTTCTTTGATAGCCTTGTATGTAGTAACACCGGCACAAGTGATAGAAGAGGCTTGGGCTGGATCGAGACCATCTGGAACCTTAACAGCATAATCTGCAGTTACGATACATTGTTCAGCCATACCGCCGTCAACTGAGTAGCCTGCATTTTTTACGGAACGGCAAAGAGTTTCTCGTCCGGTTGTACAGTATTCACACATACCACAGCCTTCAAAGAACCAAGCTACGCTGACACGGTCGCCAACTTTGAGGCTTTTAACATCAGGAGCAACTTCTTTGACGATACCGATACCTTCGTGACCGAGAACGCGTCCTGGAACTTTACCAAAGTCACCATGTGCAACGTGGAGGTCAGTGTGGCAGACACCACAGTACTCAACTTCTACAAGAGCTTCCCCAGTTTCGAGTGGACGGAGAACTTTTTCTTCAATAGCAACACCAGTGCCTTCTGGATTTACAACAACAGCTTTCATAGCTATCCTCCTTGATGATTCGTTGAGGTGCAGTGGAAAAGGGGCTTGGCTTGAGAGGTTTTCAAGTGAAGTCGAATTTGAACCGCCCTCTTATTTACTTATATGTGAAGTATATCACGATATTTACTATAGTACAATAGTTTTGAGGTAAAAAACCATGTAATCGCTTAACTGGTTGATAAGACTGTGAAAATTGAACAAGTAAGATTGATGCATTGGCAAGTAAATACCTATAAATGCTTAAAAAGTTGACTTTATATCGCCTCTTTAAGGTTTTCAGCAAATTTTCTGAGTTTCTTCTCGAGGGGATTTTGGTATAATATAGAAAGCAATTGATCTTTCTAGTAAGAGAATTTAGAGTGAGAGGTATCTATGTCCCCTTCTATTCAGTTATTGAAAAACCGTTATTTAAAAAATATAAAAGAAAATCCAGATCTCTATATTGGGATTGAGTTGGAGTTTCCTATCGTACATACGAAAGGGAAACCCACAGATATTGAAGTCACCAAGGACTTGATGCGATTTTTAGTGGATGCTCTCAGCTTGGAAGTTGAAAAAGAGGACCAGGAAGGAAATCCGATTCAACTTGTAGAACCAAAGAGTCAGGATCTGATTTTGTTTGAGGTTTCCTACACGACCTTGGAGTTTGCCTTTGGTAGAGCCCAGAATATCCAAGAGGTCCAAGGACGATTTCAAGCTTATATGAAGGTCATTCAGGAAAAACTAGGCGAAAAGGATCATGCTATCCAGGGCTGGGGGATTCATCCAAACTGGGATCAGAATGACAATCGACCGGTGGCTTATCCACGCTACCAGATGCTGATGGATTACTTGCATATGGGAAGTCGCCAAGATAGAGCTGATTTGCATGACTTTCCACAATACGGTGCTTTTATCTGCGGGAGTCAAGTTCAGTTGGATGTATCGACTGCTAACTACCTACGTGTCATCAATGCTTTCACTCAGGTAGAAGCAGCCAAAGCTTACTTGTTTGCCAATTCTGAGTTTTCGGGAGCAGACTGGGATACTCAGATTTCACGAGATATCTTTTGGGAAGAATCCATGCATGGGATTTATTCAGAAAATGTCGGCGTCAATGCAAAACTCTTCAAAGATGAGAATGATTTCTTTGATTATTTAGACCACTCTGCGATTTTTACAGCAGAACGTGATGGGGAAACCTACTATTTTTATCCGATTCGAGCTAGAGATTATCTAGCTACTGATGAAATTTCTGCCTATACTCTAAATGGGAAAGAAACTCTTCTTGTTCCTCAAGAGAGGGATTTTCAAACGCACCGTAGTTACCAATATCAAGACTTAACAACTCGAGGGACGATTGAATTCCGTAGTGTTTGTACGCAACCCCTAGACCGCACTTTTGCTTCGGCAGCCTTTCATCTAGGTTTGTTGGTAAATCTAGACAAGCTTGAAGCTTATCTAGAGACAGCTCCTTTCTTTGAGAACTTTGGCTGTGACTACAAGTCTTTGAGACGCCAGTTTTCTAAGAAACAACTCACAGATGAGGAAAAAGCTGGTGTTGTCCAGTTCTCCAAAGACTTGCTGGCTATAGCAGAGCAAGGGCTTGAGATGAGAGGTCAGAGAGAAATGACTTATTTAAAGTCTTTAAAAGAAGAATTGACTCTATAATTTTCTTATAAAGGGAGAATTTTCTGAAAAATCATGTTATAATGGATGAGACTATAGATAAAGGATAGAGATTTATGACATTAGTTTATCAATCGACGCGTGATGCGAAAAATACCGTAACAGCCAGTCAAGCAATTTTGCAAGGTTTGGCAACAGATGGAGGTTTGTTTACTCCGGTTAGTTATCCAAAGGTAGATTTGGATTTTGACACATTAAAAGACGCTTCTTACCAAGAAGTGGCCAATCTTGTCTTATCAGCCTTCTTGGATGATTTTACAGCAGAAGAGTTGGACTACTGTATCAACAATGCCTATGACAGCAAGTTTGATACACCAGTTATTGCTCCTCTAGTCAAACTTGATGGCCAATACAACTTGGAACTCTTCCATGGTTCAACCATTGCCTTTAAAGACATGGCCTTGTCTATCTTGCCATACTTTATGACAACAGCTGCTAAGAAACATGGCTTGGAAAACAAGATTGTCATCTTGACAGCAACATCTGGAGACACTGGAAAAGCTGCCATGGCAGGCTTTGCAGATGTACCAGGTACTGAAATTATCGTCTTTTATCCAAAAGACGGTGTCAGCAAGGTGCAAGAATTGCAAATGACCACTCAGACTGGTGATAATACTCATGTCATCGCCATCGATGGAAACTTTGATGATGCCCAAACCAACGTGAAGCATATGTTCAACGATGTGGCTCTTCGTGAGAAATTGGCAGCCAACAAGTTACAATTTTCATCAGCTAACTCTATGAATATCGGTCGTTTGGTACCACAGATTGTCTATTATGTGTATGCCTACGCTCAGTTAGTTAAAAATGGCGAAATTAAGGCCGGTGACAAGGTTAACTTCACCGTTCCGACAGGAAACTTTGGAAATATCTTAGCAGCTTTCTATGCCAAACAAATCGGTTTGCCAGTTGGTAAGTTGATCTGCGCTTCAAATGACAACAATGTTTTGACAGACTTCTTTAAAACTCGTGTCTACGACAAGAAGCGTGAGTTTAAGGTAACTACTAGCCCGTCTATGGATATCTTGGTCTCTTCAAACTTGGAGCGTTTGATTTTTCACCTTTTGGGAAATGATGCGGTTAAGACCGCTGAACTTATGAATGCCTTGAACACTCAAGGTCAGTATGAATTGACAGACTTTGATGCAGAGATCCTTGACCTCTTTGCAGCAGAGTATGCGACTGAAGCGGAAACAGCTGCAGAAATCAAGCGTGTTTACGAATCAGATTCTTATATTGAGGATCCTCATACAGCGGTTGCCTCAGCTGTTTATAAAAAATACCAAGCAGCGACAGGTGATGCGACTAAGACTGTGATTGCTTCAACAGCTAGTCCATACAAATTCCCAGTCGTTGCAGTAGAAGCTGTGACTGGAAAATCAGGTCTTAGTGACTTTGAGGCCTTGGCTCAATTACATGAAATCTCAGGAGTAGCAGTGCCACCAGCAGTTGATGGTCTCGAAACAGCTCCGGTTCGTCATAAGACAACTGTTGCAGCAGCAGATATGCAGGCTGCAGTAGAATCTTATCTAGGACTTTAAAACAGAGGAAGTAAACTCGGTTGGGCAACTAACTGAGTTTCTTTTCATCAGGAGGAAGGATTGTTTAAGAAAAATAAGGACATTCTCAACATTGCTCTGCCAGCCATGGGTGAAAATTTATTGCAGATGCTCATGGGGATGGTGGACAGCTATCTGGTGGCACATCTAGGTTTGATAGCCATTTCGGGTGTATCGGTAGCAGGCAATATTATCACCATTTACCAGGCAATTTTTATTGCCTTGGGAGCTGCGATTTCCAGCGCCATTTCAAAAAGTTTGGGACAGAAAGATCAGTCTAAACTAGCCTACCATGTGACAGAAGCGCTCAAGATTACTCTGCTGCTAAGTTTAGTTTTAGGAGCCTTGTCCATCTTTGCAGGACAAGAGATGATAGGTCTTTTGGGGACGGAAGAAGCGGTCGCTGAAAGTGGTGGACTTTACCTAGCTTTAGTTGGGGGGACAATTCTTCTCCTGGGATTGATGACTAGTCTGGGTGCCTTGATTCGCGCCACTCATAATCCTCGTCTCCCCCTCTATGTGAGTCTCTTGTCCAATGCCTTGAATATTGTCTTTTCAAGTATCGCTATTTTTATCCTTGATATGGGGATAGCGGGTGTAGCTTGGGGGACAATTCTATCTCGTTTGGTCGGGGTTGTGATTTTGTGGTCACAATTAAAACTTCCATATACGAGGCCAAAGTTTGGACTGGATAAAGACTTGCTGACCTTAGCTTTACCTGCAGCGGGAGAGCGTCTCATGATGCGAGCTGGAGATGTGGTTATTATTGCCCTAGTTGTTTCCTTTGGGACAGAGGCTGTCGCGGGAAACGCGATTGGTGAAGTCTTGACTCAATTTAACTACATGCCTGCTTTTGGTGTCGCGACGGCAACAGTTATGCAGGTGGCACGAGCAGTAGGGGAGAATGATTGGGCAAGGGTGGACAAGCTCAGTAGGCAAACTTTTTGGCTATCCCTCTTTCTCATGTTGCCCTTGACGCTTAGTACCTATGCTCTCGGAACACCACTAAGTTACCTCTACACCAGTGATTCTGCGGCTATTAAAACCAGTGTTTTAGTGACGCTATTCTCTCTACTAGGGACTCCTATGACGACGGGGACAGTCATTTATACAGCTGTCTGGCAGGGTTTGGGGAATGCCCGCCTTCCCTTTTATGCAACAAGTATCGGGATGTGGTGTATCCGTATCGGAACAGGCTATCTGATGGGAATTGTTCTTGGTTGGGGCTTGCCTGGTATTTGGGCAGGAACGCTTTTGGATAATGGTTTCCGTTGGATGTTCCTACGCTACCGTTACCAACGTTATATGGTGTTGAAAGGATAAAAAAATGAAAAAAAGAGCATTTATTTGGGATTTGGATGGAACATTATTGGACTCTTATGAGGCTATTTTAGCTGGTCTCGAAGAGACGTTTTCTCAGTTTAAAATTCCCTATGATAAGGAGAAAGTTCGCTCTTATATTTTGAAGTATTCAGTTCAAGACCTACTGCAAGAAGTGGCAGAGGAGAAAAATCTAGATTTGACTGAACTGAATCAAGCTCGGGCACAAAGTTTGGCAGAGAAGAATGCCCAGGTTGTTTTGATGCCGGGTGCGCGTGAAGTGTTAGCTTGGGCGCATAAGGCAGGTATTCAGCAATTTGTATATACGCATAAGGGGGAGAATACCTTTGCAATTTTGGGTGATTTGGACTTACTCCAGTATTTTACAGAAATTTTGACCAATCAAAGTGGTTTTGCAAGAAAACCAGACCCAGAGGCTGCCGTTTATTTACTAGAGAAGTATGATTTAGATCCTGAAGAGACCTATTATATAGGAGATAGAACTTTGGATATCGAATTTGCTCAGAATAGTGGAATTCAGAGTATCAATTTCCTTGAAAGTCCAGCTGTTTGCAATCGCCGAATCTCTCAGTTAGAGGATATTTCCTCTCTAGTTTTTTGACAGTTTCATGAAAGGGAATATGTCAGATCTGTGACAAAATTCATACAAACTATTTCAATTCATATGGTTTATTACAGAGATTAGACAGTTTTATTAAATAGCCCACAAAGGGCTTTTTTTCTTTTTTCTTTATGTTATGATAGACAGGTACTACATTTGAAAAGGAGTTTGAATAGTATGAAGAAAAGAATTATTTTAGCATCAACAGTAGCGCTATCGCTTGCCCCTACCTTGGCAACTCAAGCAAAAGAAGTAGCGTGGTCTCCACGTTCCGTTGAACAAATTCAAAATGATATTTCTAAAAGTGAAAATAAAACAAGTTATACCATCAAGTATGGAGATACTTTAAGTACGATTGCAGAGGCTTTGGGAGTAGACGTAAATGTCCTTGCTAACTTGAACAAGATTACGAATATTGACTTGATTTTCCCAGAAACTGTACTGACTACAACTGTTAACGAAAATGAAGAAGTAACAGAGGTTGAGGTTTACACACCTCAAGAAGTAGGTTCTGACGTAGCAACTGCAACAGCAGATTTGACAAACAACCAAGTCATTATTAATGACCAAACTGTACAAGTTGAAGATTTAACTCAACCAGTTGAAGAAACAGAGGCTCAAGTTGAGCCAGTAGCTCCACAAGTGACTGAAGAAGCAGTAGCAGAAACTACAACAGAAGCCTCAGTACCAGTAGCGGAACCAGTTACAGAAACTACGGCAGAAGTTTCAGCACCAGCAGAAGAAGCAGTAGCAGAAACACCTGTAGTGGAAGAAACCACTACAACAGAAGCCCCTGTTACAGAAACTGTAGCAGAGACTCAATCAACACCATCAACTTACCAAGCTGAAGCAAGCCAAGGTTCATCAGCGACTTATGCAGCACCAGCAGCACCTGATTATGCAAGTATTGCAGCTTCAAAATCAGAAAATGCAGGTCTACAACCACAAACGGCTGCCTTTAAAGAAGAAATTGCTAACTTATTTGGTATCACATCATTTAGCGGCTATCGTCCTGGAGATAGCGGAGACCACGGAAAAGGCCTTGCAATTGACTTTATGGTTCCAGTAAGCTCAGCTCTTGGAGACCAAATTGCAGATTATGCTATCCAAAATATGGCTAGCCGCGGCATTAGCTACATCATCTGGAAACAACGTTTCTACGCACCATACCCAAGTAAATATGGACCGGCTTACACTTGGAATCCAATGCCAGATCGTGGTAGCGTAACAGAAAACCACTATGACCACGTTCACGTATCTATGAATTAAGAATAATAAGAAGAGTTTGGGACAAAATAGTTCTCAGCCACAAAAAAGCTAGAGATTCCCAATTGTGGAACT
>CAUSCX010000060.1:0-10147 GCA_963530385.1 uncultured Streptococcus sp.
CGGTAAGTATCTTCTGAGAAGTCCTCGTGCCCTGGTGTATCTAGGATATTGACACGTTTGCCATCGTAGTCAAACTGCATGACAGATGAGGTTACTGAAATCCCACGTTGTTTCTCGATATCCATCCAGTCTGACTTAGCAAAGTTTCCTGTTTTCTTCCCTTTCACAGTACCTGCCTCACGAATCTCTCCCCCAAAATAGAGCAATTGCTCTGTAATAGTCGTTTTACCCGCGTCCGGGTGAGAGATGATGGCAAAGGTACGGCGTTTCTTAATTTCTTCTTGAATAGTCATAACTTCTCTTTCTTTTTTCTTTTTATTTTCAATGATTTCAATATATAATCACTCTTTGTTACATTGGATTCTAAAGTTCCTTTCAACACTCCATTATATCGGATTTTAGAGAGTTTTTCAATTGCTTATAATAGAAAAGCAGGTCAAGATAGTAGACCTGCTCTTCAGATTCTTTTGTTGATTATTTATATCTATCACTCTTAATATCGCTTCACAGATGAATCGTTTCTAGAGCAATTTTCTTTTGCCAACGTTTTTTAAACAAAATATCAAAGAGCACTAGAGCTGCAGATAGAATGATTGAAACCAGAAGATACTTTATCCATATAGGAGCATATGGGATAAAAGGCGTGGTATTTAAGAGTCCGTAATTTCCACCTGTGACTTGATTAACTCCAACTAGAAATAGATTGAGAACAAAAGTGTAGGCGATAATGCGATACTTTTTAAGGAGAGTTTTATCATAATGATTCATGAGATAGACCAGTGAATTTACCAGGAGAGCATAATGTCCAATCAGGAATGAAAAACTGGTAATATGTGGAAAGTCATAAGGATCAAAAACCGGATAGCCCAAGGCAAATACTGCTCCACTAGCTCCCATAAGGGCAAAATACTGTTTGGTTTTCCATTTATCTGGCAAGAATACTACAGCAAACATGGCCAAGCGGCAATGGTATAAAGGTAGACTATTTGAAAATGGAATGCTAAAGCCAATATACCAAGTGTAAAGAGCTAGCAGTTGCGCTATTTGAATCCACTTAAACAATCGAACAAATTTGGGATTTTTGTAGTAAGTAAGAGATCCATAAATAGACAAGGCAAGAAGGCCTATCATGACACCGTACCAAAAAATCGGAATAGGCGGTGGTGTGGTTTGGGTTCTTGTAATAAAATGATGCATAAGATCTCCTTAATTTATTAGCTGACGATTCTTCAGTTTATATTTAACAAATTGATTGATGAGAATGAGGATTCCTGCCATCAAACTGGTCACTATCAAATAATTAACCAAGGCGCCATGATCCCCAATCACAGGGGGATTACTCAAAAAGCCATAATTCCCTCCTGTCAAGAGGTTGGCTAGAAAGATAATTGCATTGACACCAAAGGTCATCTGATATATTTTCCAAGCATCCCCTTTTTCAACTTTATAATATCTAATAAGATAAATCAAGCAGTTAGCCAAGAGGGCCCAGTGTCCGAAAACATTGTTGACCGAGGAAACATGAGGGAAAGGAAACGGATAAAAAACTGGATAAACTAAAGCCATAATAGAACCAAATACTCCAACCAAGGCAAAGTATTGTTTGAAAAAGGTCTTATTAGGGGCAAAAAGAATCATCCACATAGCCATGCGGCTATGGTAAAAAGGGAGAGCCTCAGACAGGGGCAGGCGCGCAGCAATATACCAAACGTTGATAATCAGTAATTGAATCAATTGACCCCAATACCAAAAATCTCGATAAGGTTTAGAGGAGGCATAGCGAATTGATAGAGCAGCTATGACTAGCAAAGAAGTCGGTAACAAAATATACCATGTCCCCAAGTCTGGAGGGACTGTTTTTTTACTGGTAAAAAGTAAATCCCAAATTGTCATATGTTCTCCTTAACTTATTCGAATCGGTAAATGTCTCCATCTTGTTTGCCGACTAAAAACCAATGCTGTTCTTGCTTCTATTTTCAACCATTATATCGAATTAAAATCCTTTTTTCAATTTCTACTTCTTTTCAACTTGACTTACCTTATTTATAGGAAAATATGGTAAAATAGAACAGATAAATAATCATCATTTCACGAAAGGATGCAAGATGAAAATTACGCAAGAAGAGGTAACACACGTTGCCAATCTTTCAAAATTAAAATTCTCAGAAGAAGAAACTGCTGAGTTTGCGACAACCTTGTCTAAGATTGTTGATATGGTCGAATTGCTGGGCGAAGTCGACACTACTGGTGTTGAACCAACGACTACCATGGCAGATCGCAAGGCCGTTCTTCGCCCAGACGTAGCCGAAGAAGGAACTGACCGTGATCGCTTATTTAAAAATGTACCTGAAAAAGACAATTACTATATCAAGGTACCAGCTATCCTGGATGATGGAGGAGATGCCTAATGACTTTTAACAATAAAACCATTGAAGAGTTGCACAACCTCCTTGTATCTAAGGAAATTTCTGCAACCGAACTAACGCAAGCAACGCTTGAAGATATCAAGGCACGTGAAGCGACTATTAATGCCTTTGTCACTATCGCTGAAGATCAAGCTCTTGCTCAAGCTAAAGCTATTGATGAGGCTGGAATAGACGCTGACAATGTCCTTTCAGGAATTCCGCTAGCAGTTAAGGATAACATCTCTACAGACGGCATCCTAACAACTGCAGCTTCAAAAATGCTTTATAACTACGAGCCAATCTTTGATGCGACAGCTGTTGCCAATGCAAAATCTAAGGGCATGATCGTTGTTGGAAAAACCAACATGGACGAGTTTGCCATGGGTGGTTCTGGTGAAACATCTTACTACGGTGCAACTAAAAATGCTTGGGACCACAGCAAGGTTCCCGGTGGATCATCTAGTGGTTCCGCAGCTTCTGTAGCTTCAGGACAAGTCCGTTTGTCTCTTGGTTCTGATACAGGTGGATCCATCCGCCAACCAGCTGCCTTCAACGGGATTGTTGGTCTCAAACCAACCTACGGAACAGTTTCACGTTTCGGTCTGATTGCCTTTGGTAGTTCATTAGACCAGATTGGACCTTTCGCACCAACCGTTAAAGAAAATGCGCTCTTGCTCAATGCTATTGCCAGTCAAGATGCTAAAGACTCTACTTCTGCTCCTGTCCGCATTGCCGACTTTACTTCAAAAATCGGACAAGACATCAAAGGCATGAAAATTGCTTTGCCTAAGGAATACCTTGGTGAAGGGATTGACCCAGAAGTTAAAGAAACTATCCTCAACGCAGCCAAGCACTTTGAAAAACTTGGTGCTATCGTTGAAGAAGTTAGCCTTCCACATTCAAAATACGGAGTTGCCGTTTACTACATCATCGCTTCATCAGAAGCTTCATCAAACTTACAACGTTTTGACGGTATCCGCTATGGTTTCCGTGCTGAAGACGCTAAGAACTTGGACGAGATTTACGTTAACACTCGTAGCCAAGGTTTCGGTGAAGAGGTGAAACGTCGTATCATGCTAGGTACTTTCAGTCTTTCATCAGGTTACTACGATGCTTATTATAAGAAGGCTGGTCAAGTTCGTACCCTCATTATCCAAGATTTTGAAAAAGTCTTTGCAGATTACGACCTCATCCTTGGTCCAACAGCTCCAAGCGTAGCCTTTGACTTGGATTCACTCAACCACGATCCAGTTGCTATGTACTTGGCAGACCTCTTGACAATCCCAGTCAACTTGGCAGGTCTCCCAGGAATTTCAATTCCTGCTGGATTTGTTCAAGGTCTACCAGTCGGACTCCAATTAATTGGTCCTAAGTATTCAGAAGAAACTATTTACCAAGCTGCTGCTGCTTTTGAAGCAACAACAGACTACCACAAACAACAACCCGTGATTTTTGGAGGTGATAACTAATGAACTTTGAAACAGTCATTGGACTTGAAGTCCACGTAGAGCTCAACACCAATTCAAAAATCTTCTCACCTACTTCTGCTCACTTTGGAAATGACCAAAATGCCAACACTAACGTGATTGACTGGTCTTTCCCTGGAGTACTGCCAGTTCTCAATAAAGGTGTTGTCGATGCTGGTATCAAGGCTGCACTCGCTCTTAACATGGACATCCATAAGAAGATGCACTTTGACCGTAAGAACTACTTCTACCCTGATAATCCTAAAGCCTACCAAATTTCTCAGTTTGATGAGCCAATCGGTTACAACGGATGGATTGAAGTGGTGCTAGAAGACGGTACAACTAAGAAAATTGGGATTGAACGCGCCCACCTAGAAGAAGACGCCGGTAAAAACACCCATGGTACAGATGGTTACTCTTATGTTGACCTCAACCGTCAAGGGGTGCCTTTGATTGAGATTGTATCTGAAGCAGACATGCGTTCACCAGAAGAAGCTTATGCTTATCTAACAGCCCTCAAGGAAGTTATCCAATACGCTGGCATTTCTGACGTTAAGATGGAGGAAGGTTCGATGCGCGTGGATGCCAACATCTCGCTTCGTCCTTATGGTCAAGAGAAATTCGGTACCAAGACTGAATTGAAGAACCTCAACTCCTTCTCAAACGTTCGTAAGGGTCTTGAATACGAAGTCCAACGCCAGGCTGAAATCCTTCGTTCAGGTGGTCAAATTCGCCAAGAAACACGTCGTTACGATGAAGCCAACAAGGCAACCATCCTCATGCGTGTTAAGGAAGGGGCTGCAGACTACCGCTACTTCCCAGAACCAGACCTACCACTCTTTGAAATCTCAGATGAATGGATCGAAGAGATGCGTACTGAATTGCCTGAGTTTCCAAAAGAACGCCGTGCTCGCTACGTATCTGACCTTGGTCTATCAGACTACGATGCTAGCCAGTTGACTGCCAATAAAGTCACTTCTGATTTCTTTGAAAAAGCTGTTGCCCTCGGTGGTGATGCTAAACAAGTTTCTAACTGGCTCCAAGGTGAAGTCGCTCAATTCTTGAACGCCGAAGGTAAGACACTAGAACAAATCCAATTGACACCAGAAAACTTGGTAGAAATGATTGCCATCATCGAAGACGGTACGATTTCGTCTAAGATTGCCAAAAAAGTCTTTGTCCATCTAGCTAAAAATGGCGGTGGAGCGCGTGAATACGTGGAAAAAGCTGGTTTAGTTCAAATCTCAGACCCAGATGTCTTGATTCCTATCATTCATCAAGTCTTTGCCGATAACGAAGCTGCTGTTGCCGACTTCAAGTCAGGAAAACGTAACGCTGACAAGGCCTTCACAGGATTCCTCATGAAAGCAACCAAGGGCCAAGCCAATCCACAAGTAGCCCTTAAACTACTTGCCCAAGAATTGGCTAAGTTGAAAAACGATCAATAATCAATCTCAATATAACTGTCACAAGTTGATGAAATTAGTCATTGCTTGATGCCTTGCACTTTGTACTCACATAGTTAGGAGACATATGAAAAAGTTATATACTCTTCTCGCCACTTGTTTATTGTTGTTCTTCTTCACACCATTTAACTCAATTGATGCTGGCGTTGGCCATTCGCGAAGTGGTAGCTCTAGCCGAAGCAGTTCAAGAAGTAGCAGCCGCAGTAGCTCAAGTCGCAGCTCCTCTTATAAAAGTAGCTATCGCTCTGGAAGTAGCTCCTCTAGTTCAGGTGGTTCTTTAGGTACTGGTATGAACATGCTTATCATGTTTGGTGTTGGAGGTTTCTTACTCTACATGTTCATCAAATATCTAAGCGATCAGAATTCATCTTCTGGCAAGTCTTACGGTAGTTCAACTGGATATAATCCACCTAGCCATCGCCGAGTAGAACACAACACACTAGCTGTTAATCGTGTCAAATATGGTGATCCAAACTTTGATGCTGATGCCTTCGCTTCATGGGTTAAAGAAGTCTATATTCAGTTGCAGGCAGCCTGGACTAAAAAGGATTGGAATTTGGTTCGCTCTCTCGAAAGTACTAGTCTCTATTCCCAACATAGTACTCAACTTGAAGATCATATTCGGGCAAAAACAACCAATGTTTTAGAAAAAGTCTATGTTGAAAATATCCGCATTAAAGATTTCTACGAAAATCCAGATGGAAATGATACTTTAGTGGTTATCCTTTCATCTACACTCAGAGACTATGTTATCGATGATGAGACTCGTAAGGTTATCGAAGGAGACCCTAAACAAGATCTATTTACAGTTTATCAAATGAACTTTATCCGCAAACATGGTAGTCAAACCGAAAACAATGTTCAAGATGAAGCTGTTAGCGACCACTGTCCAAACTGTGGCGCTCCACTTAAAATCTCAGCTATTAGCCAATGTGAATACTGCGGAGCTGATCTCACACGTAGTCCAAACCAATGGGTACTCGATACCTACGATGTTGTGGATGAAGACGAACTTTATAATTAGGAGGAAATTATGGGATTTATTCGTGCCGCCCTATCTTCAGGGCTTAATAGTTTCAACGATAGCAAATTTAAAGAAGCGATCGTACTTCCAAATAACCTAACAGCAGATGCTTTGGCTATTAAAGGCCAACTTCTTTCAAAAGATCCAGATGGCAAATCTAGACAAAGCAATCAAAACACTGGACTACTAACAGATGGTAGCATTGTCATTGTGCCTCAAGGATATGTCGCTATTCTAGTGAACAACGGTACCTTCCTTGGAGATGTCTTAGAAGCTGGTAGCCACGAATGGCGTTCAGGAGATAATGCCTGGCTCCTTGAAAAAGGTGGTATAAAGGGTACTTGGGAAAACTTCAAAAACCGCTTCTCTTTTGGTGGTCAAGTCATTACCCAACAAGAAATCATCTTTATTCGTATGCAACCCGTTGCCGGAAATAAATTCGGTACACAGAATGCTGTAGAATATTTCAGTGAACGTTATCAACAACTGCTCAACATCCGTTTCTATGGCTTGTTTGATATCAAAGTTGCTGATCCAGTCCTATTCTATGTTAGCTCCATCAGTCAACAAATTGAAGACCATAAAGCCTTTACGTTACAAAATGTAGCTCAAGGAACACTCCGACAAAATATCGCACCAAAGATTGCCATTGCAATTGCTAAATTTACCAATGAAAACAAGGTAGATATCTATAGCCTTAATGCCAATCAAGATACTTTCAATGAGCTAGCTAAACAAGAAGTTAATAAGGTATGGGCTGGACTTTATGGGATTGAAACAACTAATATCCTACTTGAAGATTTAAGCTATGATCAAGAAAGCTTAGATATTGTCCGTAAACTCGATAGCGAGCTTGTCGCTATGAAGTACAATACGATTGAGATTGAAGAACGACGTGCTCGTAATGAAGCTCTCATCGCTGCTGCTAACAATGAAGGCAATGGCAATGGTATGAACATGATTATGGGAATGAACCTAGGACAAACACTTGGTGGTCAACTCAACCAACAAGCCCAAACTCAAGCCCCTGTTCAAAATAACGGGCAAGCTGCAAGCAAGAACTTTTACATCGAGGTAGACGGCAAGTATGTTCTCGTAACCAAAGATGAAGAAGGAAATATCGTACCAGTCAACTAATTCAAGCTCATCTGATATTTGAGAATTATTGCATTTTATGGTACAATAAAGAGTAAACTATTTATTAAAGAGGTAAAAACATGATTGAAGCAAGTAAACTAAAGGCTGGTATGACTTTTGAAACAGCTGAAGGAAAATTGATCCGCGTTTTGGAAGCTAGCCACCACAAACCAGGTAAAGGAAACACTATCATGCGTATGAAATTGCGTGATGTCCGCACTGGTTCAACTTTTGAAACAAGCTACCGCCCAGAAGAAAAATTTGAGCAAGCGATCATCGAAACAGTTCCAGCTCAATACTTGTACAAAATGGACGACACAGCTTACTTCATGAATACAGAAACGTACGACCAATACGAAATTCCTGTTGTGAATGTTGAAAACGAATTGCTTTACATCCTTGAAAACTCAGATGTAAAAATCCAATTCTACGGAACTGAAGTAATCGGTGTGACTGTACCAACTACTGTTGAATTGACAGTTGCTGAAACACAACCATCTATTAAAGGTGCTACTGTTACAGGTTCTGGTAAACCAGCAACAATGGAAACTGGTCTTATCGTAAACGTTCCAGACTTCATCGAAGCAGGTCAAAAATTGATTATCAACACTGCAGAAGGAACTTACGTTTCTCGCGCCTAATCTCTAGAAACTAGAAAGAGGTCATTCTATGGGAATTGAAGAACAACTTGGCGAAATCGTCATCGCCCCACGTGTACTTGAAAAAATCATTGCTATTGCAACTGCGAAAGTTGAAGGCGTACACTCTTTTTCAAACAAATCAGTATCTGACACCCTTTCAAAACTTTCTCTTGGTCGTGGCGTATATCTAAAAGAAGCAAACGATGAGCTCACAGCTGATATCTACCTCTACCTAGAGTACGGTGTCAAAGTTCCTAAGGTTGCTATGGCTATCCAGAAAGCTGTTAAGGATGCTGTCCGTAACATGGCTGATGTTGAAATCTCTACTGTCAACATTCACGTTGCAGGTATCGTTCCAGATAAAACACCAAAACCAGAATTGAAAGACTTATTCGACGAGGACTTCCTCAATGACTAGTCCATTATTAGAATCTAGACGTGAACTACGTAAGTGTGCTTTCCAAGCCTTGATGAGTCTTGAATTTGGTTCAGATCTAGAAACTGCTTGTCGCTTCGCCTACACACATGATCGCGAAGATACAGACGTACAACTTCCTAACTTCCTTGTAGAGCTCGTTTCTGGTGTCCAAGCTAAAAAGGATGATCTGGACAAACAAATCACTCAACATTTAAAAACTGGTTGGACCATCGATCGTTTGACTTTGGTAGAAAAGAATTTACTACGCCTAGGAGTTTTTGAAATCACTTCATTTGATACTCCTCAACTCGTAGCTGTTAACGAAGCTATTGAACTTGCTAAGAGCTTTTCAGATCAAAAGTCAGCCCGTTTCATCAATGGACTCCTTAGTCAATTTGTGACAGAAGAAGATTAAATAATATAGAAAAAGTGTTTGACAATTATCAAACACTTTTTTCTTTGCCTTCCACTATCTAAAAAAGTGGTAATAGACATAATTATAAACAAAAATCCAGATAGGTTTTGCATAAGTGAGAAAGTTAAAAAAACTATGGCATAGGATGGTAATTTTTAAGTTCTTTGTCCAACGATAGACAAGGGCATAGAAGAGACCGCCTAAACTATAAATGATCAAACTGATAGGATCTCGGTGAGTTAGGATCAAATGACTAAGTCCAAAGATAAGAGCAGATAGGATAACATCCAGATAGTACTTGGACTGGGGGAAAAAGGTATTCATAAAATACCCTCTATGAATCAGTTCCTCCAATATAGGTCCGATGACTACTGTTAAACTAAAACTGAGAACAGTTGATAGAAAAGTTGGTTGCCCATTGGAGTATAGAATCGAAAGAAGGTCTTGAAAGATATACTTGTTATCAATTAAGTGATGAAACTGTAATTGAAAAGCATCTACCAATTGACGATCAAAATAAGTAGCCACTAGACCAACTACAAGGAAAAAGAATCTTGACTTCTTTGAACCCTTTTTTTCAAAAATATAGAGCATCTCTTTCTTTTTGAGCCAGTAGACAAATAATAGCAAAAGAGCTATTACTTCAACTGTTGAAAAGATAGAATAGCCATCTATCCCCCATCCTAAAAACTTAGTTAGATACATAATCCCTAACTCTGGTAGATAAACCGATAAGAATACCAGTAAGATAAAGACTCCCAAATGCCCTAGTTTTTTCATACTCACTCCTAAAAAATTACCTTGATGGAGGGAAAGAATAACAACCCCCTATTCAGTTTATCAGTTATATACTGACCTAGCACATCATAAAATCTATAAAAACTTATACTCTTCGAAAATCAAATTCAAACCACGTCAGCTTCACCTTGCCGTACTCAAGTACAGCCTTCGGCTAGCTTCCTAGTTTGCTCTTTGATTTTCATTGAGTATTAATCTATTCTCTGTAGCACTTATAGATTATCATTCCTTATTATATAATATACATCTTTTTTTAACGACTCTCAGTTCCATTTCCTCAACTGTCAATTTTTAATCCTGAAATGAATTTTTGAGAGAAACCAAAAGAGTTTGGGACAATAGTGTCTCGATTCTATCAAAAAAAGCAACGGATTTGC
>CAUSCX010000061.1:0-9912 GCA_963530385.1 uncultured Streptococcus sp.
GAACTAAATCCTTTGCTTAAATTAATTGTCTAACTTTTTGGGGTCAGTACAAACTTGGTTCATCATTTTTACAAATTTTTATAAATATTTTTGAGCTTCTGATTTAATTTTTTCGACAACTTCTAAAATACTTAGTCCTGTCGTGTCCAGATAGATTGCATCATCTGCCTGCTTAAGAGGAGAAGTTTCACGATGACTATCTTTATAATCACGCGCTGCAATCTCTTCTTTCAAAGTTTCCAAATCTGTTTCGATCCCCTTTGAAAGATTTTCCTTGTAACGACGTTCTGCACGTTCATCCACTGAAGCAACAAGAAAAATCTTCAATTCAGCCTTAGGTAACACTACTGTACCAATATCTCGGCCATCCATGACGATTCCACCTTGTTGAGCAATTTCTTGCTGGAGGGCTACCAATTTTTCACGAATAGCTGGAATAGCTGCAAAAGCAGATACAGCATTCGTTACCTCATTTTCTCTAATAGGACTGGTCACATCAACGTCACCAACAAAAACAAGCTGTTCTCCTGTTTCGGCACGACCAAAACTAATCGGATATTGTTCCAATAATTCAAGAAGTCGAGAGGACTCTTCTGGGCTTACTTGGTTATTTAAAGCAATGTAAGTCGCAGCACGATACATGGCTCCTGTATCCAGATAAGTATAGCCAAAGTCCTTAGCGATAATCTTAGCTACTGTACTCTTACCACTTGAAGCTGGACCATCAATAGCGATCTGAATTGTTTTCATTCTAACTCCTATCTTGTCTTAAGGACATCACCAGGATTTGCAAACCAAGTTCCTGAAGACATATGACCAGGGTTCAAGGCTTCAAGCTGGGCAATAGAAATACCTGCTCTAGCTGCAATAGCTGCCTCACCTTCACCTGCAAGGACAGTAATGGTTCCCTCAGCATTTGTATGTTCCTCTGAACTACTTGAAGAAGTTGATGCTGCTTCAGAACTTGATGCTTCAACTGAACTACTTGATGATGTTGAAGAAACTTCCTCTACCTTAGGCGAAGAAGAATCATGAAAATCTTTCAAGGCTGCCGTACGATCACTCCCACCGGATGACAGGTAGATTAGAATAGCAATCATACCGACAACGATAACAAAGAAAATACAAGCCAAAATCGTTAAAATACGATTAGCTCCTACTCCTGATTCCTTATTTCCTCTGCTTCTGCGTTCCGAACGACTTTCCTCGATGTCGTAAATATCTTCTTGCCACGGTTCCTTTTCCATACCTTACTCCTTGTTTTTTTTCTAATTTCTTATTACAATATAAATATGAAAATCACACTTATACCTGAACGATGCATTGCCTGCGGGCTATGCCAAACCTATTCTGATTTATTTGATTACCATGATAATGGTATTGTGCGTTTCTATGATGATCCTAATCAACTAGAGAGAGAAGTCCCAGCTAGTGAAGAGCTGCTAGAGGCTGTAAAACAGTGTCCTACTCGCGCGCTCATCAAAGATTAATTTGTCATCAGTGGCGATTCGATTTCCAAATCTCACTTCCTCTAGTTTAGCATATTTTTCCAGAAAATTATAGTCTTTTGAAGGACTTATTTTTAGCAAATCTTAGTTTGACTCACTCTGTTCTTTTATCAGATAGAGGGGTCTTTTTTTCGTTTCCATATAAATTTTACTGATATATTTTCCGAGAATCCCAATCGTCAATAATTGGACACCACCAAGAAATAGAATGACAGCCATCAGAGAGGTCCAACCAGAAGTTGGATTGCCCAGTACGAGAGTACGAACAACTACAAACAAGGTCATCACCAAAGCCAGAAAACATGACGAAAGGCCAGCAACAAAGGCTAATATTAAAGGGAAATCTGAAAAATTCACAATCCCTTCGATAGAGTAGAAAAAGAGTTGTCTAAAACTCCAACTAGTCTTACCTGCCCGCCTTTCAACATTAGGGTATTCTAGATAGTGAGTGCGAAAACCAACCCAGGCAAAGAGCCCTTTGGAAAAGCGATTGTATTCTGTCAATTCCAACACTGCATCCACAACTGTTCTTCTCATCATTCGAAAATCACGGACACCCGATGGAAGAGCTACTGGGCTAATTTTTTGCATGAAACGATAAAAAAGATCGGCGCAGAAACTACGTAAAACGGGTTCCCCGTCTCGACTAGTTCTCCTAGTTCCAACACAATCCAAGTCTGGATTCTGATCTAGTAGTTCTTTCATCTCAAGCAAGAGGTTTGGTGGATCCTGAAGGTCTGCATCCATAACCACCACCAAGTCTCCACTTGCTTGTTGTAAACCTGCATATATGGCCGCTTCCTTCCCAAAATTTCGCGAGAAAGAGATATAATGTACTGCAGGATTTTTCTCTCGATAAACCTTTAGAACGTCCAAAGTCTTATCAGTCGAACCATCATCTACAAAAATGTATTCGATTTCTGTTCCCAAATCTGGGATCAGTGCTTCAAGAGTTTGATAAAAAAGAGGAAGTACTTCCTCTTCGTTTAAACATGGGACTATGATTGAAATCATCATCTTAGTCTTCAAATCCGTTTGGATGTTGACTTTGCCAACGCCATGCGTCTTCACACATTTGAGTAATACCAAGTTCTGCTTCCCATCCTAGCTCTTCCTTAGCTTTTGCTGGATCTGAGTAGCAAGCTGCAATATCACCTGGGCGACGTTCAACAATACGATATGGAATAGGACGTCCGACTGCTTTTTCCATATTTTGGATAATTTCAAGAACTGAGTAGCCTTTTCCTGTACCAAGGTTGTAAATGTTTAGTCCTGAACCTTTTTGAAGCTTCTTAAGTGCCGCAACATGCCCTTTTGCTAGGTCAACGACGTGGATATAGTCACGTACACCTGTTCCATCTTCAGTATCGTAGTCGTCTCCAAAGACCTGAACTTGTTCCAACTTACCAACTGCAACTTGTGTCACATATGGAAGAAGGTTATTTGGAATACCGTTTGGATTTTCACCCAAATCACCGCTCTTATGCGCACCGATTGGGTTGAAGTAACGAAGTAAAACAACGTTCCACTCTGAATCTGCTTTATAGATATCTGTCAAGATTTCTTCCAGCATTAGCTTGGTACGACCATATGGGTTTGTAGCTGAAAGTGGGAAATCTTCTAGGATTGGGACTGTATGAGGATCTCCATAAACAGTTGCTGATGAACTGAAGATGATATTCTTACAGTTTGTCTCTTCCATAACTTTCAAGAGACTGACAGTTCCAGCGATATTGTTATCATAGTAGGCAAGTGGGATACGTGTAGACTCACCTACAGCTTTCAAACCAGCAAAATGAATCACACCTGTTGGTTCTTCATGTTTGAAAATATCACGAAGTGTATCTGTGTCACGAATATCTGCTTCGTAGAAAGGAATTTCTACCCCAGTGATTCTTTCGACTACTTCAAGACTTTTACGACTACTGTTTACCAAATTATCCACGACAACTACTTGGTGTCCAGCTTGGATCAATTCAATGACAGTGTGAGTTCCGATAAAACCTGCTCCACCTGTTACCAGAATTTTTTCTTGCATTTTATTTCCTCAATTCTTGGATTATTTTTTCATTTTACCATTTTTGATAGGGAAAGTCATTTACTTTCCTAAGACTATCGTAAAAACTAGGTAAAAGGTTTACTATTGTTTCTTTTTAATGTATCTTTCAGTCGGATAATCTGCTGGATTCAAGACTCCACTTTCCCCTTGAAGCATTTGGGCTAGGTGATAGCCTATAATGGGGCCAGTTGTCAATCCTGACGATCCTAATCCACTCGCAACAAATACTCCTGACAAGTTTGGCACTTGTCCGAAAAATGGAGAAAAGTCACTCGTATAAGCCCGAATTCCTACACGTTCACCAGATAAAGCTGCATCCTTTAAACTCGGATAAAATGGATTCGCTGCCTCAGCCATTTGTCGGAGCAAATTTTCATCAACTGTTAGATCAAATCCCATATCATTTTCATGGGTAGCTCCTAGAGATAACTTACCGCCGGGAAATGGTATCAAATCCCACTCACCTTCCGGCATAACTACAGGGTAAGTTCCCATGTCTTGTGGCACTTGATAATCTCTAAGTTGACCTTTTTGAGGACGAACATCCACCTCATAGCCTAAAGGCTCCAAAATGTGTCCAAGCCAAGCTCCCGTAGATAAAATTACTTGATCAAATATTTGATTGTCTATCTGATAGCCTGATAATAAAGGAGTTAGACTAACTTCTTTATTTACGACCTTAACCTGACTGGCATCCAGTAAACGACTCACTAGGAGTTGTCCATCTACTCGAGCTCCACCAGAAGCATAAAGCAATCTCTCAAATCCCTTTAGACCAGGGAATAACTTACTCGCAGACTCTTGATCCAGAATGGCTAATTTCCCTATCAAGGGAGATTCATCTCTACGTTGCAAGGCTAGTTGGTAGAGTTCCTCTAGTTTGGACTCATCTTTTTTAAGAAGAAAGACTCCTGAGCGTTGGTAAAAATCTACCTTTTGACCAGATTTTTCTATATCAGCTAATAAATCTACATAAAAATCTGCTCCTAAGCGCGCCATCTTGTACCAGACCTTATTGCGTCGTTTAGAAAACCAGGGGCTGATAATTCCTGCCGCTGCCTTGGTCGCTTGTCCGTGCCCATGATCAAAGACAGTTACTTCGATATCAGTTTCTTTAGAAAGATAGTAGGCAGCCGTTGCCCCTACAATTCCTGCCCCTACAATAGCAACTTTTTTCATTGTCTTTACCTTCTAACTAGATATGATGGAATGGATTGGTCGATGCCTGACTTGCGATGACCTCTAAAGGCCAATCACTTTCTTCCTTCCATTCGTTCAGGAACACTGCAATTTTTTCAACAAACAGAACTTCAATATAGTGTCCTGGGTCCAGAGCCAACAAGCCGTCTGACAACATCTCTTGGGCAGTGTGGTAATAGATGTCACCAGTAATGTAAACATCTGCTCCTTTTGCCAAAGCATCAGAGTAGAAAGACTGCCCACTGCCACCACAGATAGCCACTCTTGAGATTGTCTTTTGCAATTCAGTCTCTTTATAATACACCATTCGAAGGCTATCTAGATCAAAGACTTCCTTAACATGATCTGCAAATTCTTCAAACGTTTGAGGTTTAATATTGCCAATACGCCCGATGCCACGTTCAGGACCTGTTTCCTGTAGAAAAGTTGTATCCTTAATATCCAATAGTTGGCAGAACCAGTCATTAAGGCCGTTTTCAACAATATCAATATTAGTATGGCTAACGTAGACTGCAATATCATGCTTAATAAGATCAATATAAATCTGATTTTGAGGGCGACTAGCTACCAAGTCCTTTATCGGACGAAAGATTGGCGCGTGCTTGACAATAATCAGATCAACACCCTTTTCGATGGCTTCTGCCACCGTTTCTTCACGGATATCAAGGGCAACCATGACCTTTTGGATTTCCTTATCTAAGGTTCCAATTTGCAGACCACGACTATCGCCTTCCATAGAAAATTCTTGTGGACAGTAAGTTTCATAACGCTTAATCACTTCACTTGCTTTCATGGAGCACCTCCTTAATGGCTTGAATTTTATCTGCCAGAACCTGACGTTCTCCTTGATTTTTTTCTGGAATTTGACTAAGGGCAAATCCTAGCTTACTTGCTTCTCTTTGCCATTTTTGGCTGAAGACTGGACTGAGTTCTTTAGATAAAAAAGGACCAAAGCGGACATCAGTTTCTGATAGATTCATTTCACCAGCTTCTGCAACTATGATCTCGTAAAATTTCCCAGCTTCTTCTAGGATGCTTTCTGCCATAATTTGAAAAGCGTGCTCCTGTAACCAACTACGTAACTCATCTTCTCGGTTATTTGGTTGAAGAATCAAACGCTCAACATTGGCTAGTTTGTCCAATCCTTCTTCTAATATCGTAGCAATCAAGTGACCTCCCATCCCAGCAATAGTGATAACAGAAACCTGGTCACTTTCTTCGAAAGCTGCTAAACCATTGGCTAAACGAACCTGAATTTTCTCAGTCAAGCCATGGCTCTCAACATTTTTTACAGCAGATTGATAAGGACCTACTACTACCTCTCCTGCAATAGCACGTTCAATACGACCTTTTTCAACTAATTCAATCGGTAAATAAGCATGGTCGCTACCGACGTCCAGCAAAACAGCTCCTTGGGGAACAAAAGAAGCTACTGTTTCTAATCTCTTTGAAATCATCTTCTCTCACTTTCAAAAACTCTATTTCCCTTTATTATACCATATTTTATCTGGCTATCCTGCACCTAAAAAAGACCGCAATCATGGATTGCAGTCTTTCTCTATTTTCTAGATTGATAACGACTTGTCAAGATAAAAATCACAATAAAGACGAGCATCATAATGCCATAGATAGGAAATGTTTGACCTGTAAGAGTTGAAATTTCAAGTAATTTTTGGATTCTTGGAAATAGAGCTGTCCCAAGGAAGCCACCTATTGACCAAATAATCAAAAGTACACGCCAAAGACTAAATGGCAAGCAGGCTCTAACTACAGACATGAAACCAATCGATGCCAATAGATAATACAAAAGTGTCGAAATTTCAATGGCTGTCCAGCCTTGACTGGTTCCAAAAATTTTAACAAAGAGAACACTAAAGACTACCATCAAGGCACTTGGTAAAGCTCGAAGCATGGATTTTCTGAGGAAGTTTTGTTCCACAGGTTTGATATTTCGTTCAAAAGTTAATACAAACGGTGGGAATCCTTCCACAAACTGGTCAATCATAGTTATCTGAATCGGAATGAATGGGAAAATTAAAATCCATTCAGTACGTCCCAACAAAGCACTGGCAATACAGATAACTGCTAGCAAGAAGGAATAGATTGTCTTAATCAAGAAAATCGGAGCAATGTGGGCAATGTTATTGACCACACGACGACCTTCAAAAAGAATCTCAGGAACATCATTAAAGTCTGAGTTCAAGAGAACCAGATTTGCAATCTGACGAGTCGCTGGATCTCCTTCAGCCATAACGATGGAGCAGTCTGCCTCACGGAGAGCTAGGATATCATTGACACCATCCCCTGTCATAGCAGTCGTATGACCTGCTTTTTTCAACGTTTGAATGATGAGTTTCTTTTGATGAGGCGAGACACGTCCGAAAATTGCTGTCTCCTCAGCCATGGCTATCAATTCTTCATCATTAATTTTCGAACAATCTACATAGCTCTGATAGTCTGCAAAACCTGCTTTTTGAGCAATACTTGAAACGGTAACTGGATTATCACCAGAGATAATTTTCAGCCCCACTTCCTGAGAACGAAGATAGTCTAGAGTTTCAGCTGCCCCTTCTCGGATTGGATCTAGAATCTCAAGCAAAGCCAAGGCTTGAATATCAGATGGTTTTTGTGGCTTGTGGTGGTCAAGTTTTTCTTGACTGAGGGCCAGAACTAAGACACGAGATCCTCGTTCAAGAGCTTCCCTAGCTTCAGGAACTTCAGCATCCAACAACATTTCCGGTGCGCCTAGGAAAACAGTTCCGAGACCTTCCAACTCCATTGCTCCCCATTTTCGATCACTTGAAAATGGAAGACTAGAAATCATCGGATAAACTATCTCTCCCGCAAAACGCTTTCGAATAGCTTGGGCAGTTGGATTTTTATCCTCACTGTGTGCCATATAGCTGGTTAGTATTTTGGCAATAGCATCTTTGTCGTAAGCTTGAGTAAGAGGAAGGACTGTCTCGACCTGCATCTTTCCTTGGGTGATGGTCCCTGTCTTATCCAAACAGAGCATATCCACACGCGCTAAGGTCTCAACTGAGTACATTTCCTGTACCAAAACCTTCTTCAAACCGAGCTTAATAACAGCGGTTAAGAGAGAGGTGATAGTCAAGAGCGCAATTCCCTTAGGCAACATCCCCAAAAGGGCTGTAGATGAATTAACTACAGAAGACTTCAGTGGCAAACCTTTCAAGACCAAAGCTTCAAGCAAAAGAGCAATTCCAAATGGGATAATGATTTTACCCGTAAAGCCTGCTAGCTGGTCTAGCGATTTCATGATACGTGAGTTGATTGGTTTAACAGTCTTAGCTTCAAGCATGAGTTTAGCAGCATAGTTATCTGCACCGACATGGTGAACTTTAGCCAAAACTGACCCACTGGCTAAGAAACTTCCAGACAAAAGCAAGTCTTCAACTTCCTTTTGCACCAAGTCACTCTCACCCGTTAACATGGCTTCATTGACTTCTGCATAGCCCTCTAATACAATCGCATCACTTGGAATTTGATCCCCTGCAGACAAGCGAATCACATCATCCAAAACAAGCTCTTCAGGATCCAAAGCTATCTCTTGCCCATCACGGATAGTGGTAATCTTTTCTTTATTCAAGAGATTGAGTTTATCAACCATATGTTTGGCACGTAGCTCAGTTACAATTCCTGAAAAAGCATTAAAACAGATAACCGCAAAGAAAACTAGGTTGCTCCATGCCTGAACAAAGGCTAGTGCAAGAGCTATCGCAAAGTTTAAGGCATTGAATAGGGTAAAGACATTTCGCTTTACAATCTGCCAAGTACTGGTACTAGCTGATGCTTTGAAATCATTGACTTGTCCCTGTTTCTGACGTTCATTAACTTCTGATTGGCTTAAACCCATAATTTTATTTTTATCCATAATCTCTATCATATCATTTTTTTTTGAATAATTCTAATTTCATATAAAGAGCTTTTCCGCCTATACAAAAAAATTTGCCTGTCCTACAACGATAAGGTATAATAAAAGAAAGAAATTTGAAGGAGACACCATGTTTTATACTTATCTTCGTGGGCTCGTTATGTTGATTCTCTGGTCTATCAACGGTAATGCTCATTATCATAATATCAATAAAATTCCGAGTCAAGATGAAAACTATATCCTAGTCGCTCCCCATCGTACCTGGTGGGATCCGATTTATATGGCCTTCGCTACCAAACCAAAGCAATTTGTATTTATGGCTAAAAAGGAGCTCTTTACCAACCGTATCTTTGGCTGGTGGATCCGCATGTGCGGCGCTTTTCCAATCGATCGTGAAAATCCTAGTGCTTCTGCTATCAAATACCCTATCAATGTTCTTAAAAAGAGTGACCGATCTCTCATCATGTTTCCAAGTGGTAGTCGTCATTCTAACGATGTCAAAGGTGGCGTAGCTCTCATCGCTAAAATGGCCAAGGTTCGTATCATGCCAGTTACCTACACTGGTCCGATGACCTTAAAAGGCCTCGTCAGTCGTGAACGTGTCGATATGAACTTTGGAAATCCTATTGATATTTCTGACATCAAAAAAATGAATGATGAAGGTATTGAAATGGTTGCAGACCGCATCCAATCTGAATTCCAGCGTTTGGACGAAGAAACGAAACAATGGCATACAAATAAAAAACCAAATCCTTTATGGTGGTTTATTCGTATACCAGCACTGATTCTTGCGGTCTTAGTCGCGATTGTTACCATCATCTTTAGCTTCATTGCAAGTTTTCTCTGGAATCCAGAAAAAAACAAAATCAATTAGGTTAGAATAAAATGGCTGAGGGATATTCTCTTAAGCCATTTTAGTTTGACTGACAGCTGATTATTTTTAAATAAAACATTTTATTGACAAAGATTTGATTCTATAGTATACTTTTTAAGTAAGCTGATTTAGCTCAGTAGGCAGAGCGCATCCATGGTAAGGATGAGGTCGCCGGTTCGATCCCGGCAATTAGCATTGTTTAACAGTTCCTTTTCATAGGAACTGTTTTATTGACTTTTTTTCGACCTTATAGTAAAATAAAATTCGCGATGAGTCGATATGTAGCGAGAGCTACTATTGAGCAAAGGAGGTCATAACGCAGGAGCGGACCTTGAGAAATTGTGTGAACCGATTTCTCACATGGAGATGCCTCTCA
>CAUSCX010000062.1:0-9355 GCA_963530385.1 uncultured Streptococcus sp.
CGCTAAAAGATATGATCAAAGGAATCTATGAAAATGGCTTCCCTTACCTCTTGATTATTCCATCTTATATTGCCATGACCTTTGCAATCATCTTCCCCGTTGTCGTAACCTTGATGATTGCCTTCACAAACTATGACTTCCAACACTTGCCACCAAACAAATTGTTAGACTGGGTTGGTTTGACCAACTTTACAAACATTTGGAGCTTGAGTACCTTCCGTTCTGCCTTTGGTTCTGTTCTTTCTTGGACTATCATTTGGGCTTTAGCTGCCTCAACTTTACAGATCGTGATTGGTATCTTCACAGCTATCATTGCTAACCAACCATTTATCAAAGGAAAACGTATCTTTGGTGTTATTTTCCTTCTTCCTTGGGCTGTCCCAGCCTTCATCACTATCTTGACATTCTCAAACATGTTTAACGATAGTGTCGGAGCTATCAACACTCAAGTATTGCCAATCTTGGCTAAATTCCTTCCTTTCCTTGATGGTGCTCTTATTCCTTGGAAAACAGACCCAACTTGGACTAAGATTGCCTTGATTATGATGCAAGGTTGGCTTGGATTCCCATACATCTACGTTTTGACTTTGGGTATCTTGCAATCTATTCCTAACGACCTTTACGAAGCAGCTTATATTGACGGTGCCAATGCTTGGCAAAAATTCCGCAACATCACTTTCCCAATGATTTTGGCTGTTGCGGCACCTACTTTGATTAGCCAATACACCTTCAACTTTAACAACTTCTCTATCATGTATCTCTTCAATGGTGGAGGACCTGGTAGTGTCGGTGGTGGAGCTGGTTCAACCGATATCTTGATCTCATGGATCTACCGTTTGACAACAGGTACATCTCCTCAATACTCAATGGCGGCAGCTGTTACCTTGATTATCTCTATCATTGTCATCTCAATCTCTATGATCGCATTCAAGAAACTACACGCATTTGATATGGAGGACGTCTAAGATGAATAACTCAATTAAACTCAAACGTAGACTGACTCAAACCCTTACTTACCTTTACTTGATTGGCCTTTCAATCGTGATTATCTATCCACTGTTGATTACTATCATGTCAGCCTTCAAGGCAGGTAACGTGGCAGCCTTTAAACTAGACAGCAACATCGATTTTAATTTTGATAACTTTAAAGGACTCTTCACTGAAACCTTATACGGTACTTGGTACCTCAATACTTTGATTATTGCCTTGATTACCATGGTTGTGCAAACAAGTATTATCGTACTTGCTGGTTATGCTTATAGCCGTTACAACTTCTTGGCTCGTAAACAAAGTTTGGTCTTCTTCTTGATTATCCAAATGGTGCCAACAATGGCCGCTTTGACTGCCTTCTTCGTTATGGCACTTATGTTGAACGCCCTTAACCACAGCTGGTTCCTCATCTTCCTCTACGTTGGTGGAGGTATCCCAATGAATGCTTGGCTCATGAAAGGCTACTTCGATACAGTGCCAATGTCTCTAGACGAATCTGCAAAACTAGACGGTGCAGGACACTTCCGCCGCTTCTGGCAAATTGTTCTTCCACTTGTTCGCCCAATGGTTGCCGTACAAGCTCTCTGGGCCTTCATGGGACCTTTCGGAGACTATATCCTCTCTAGTTTCTTGCTTCGTGAGAAAGAATACTTTACTGTTGCCGTAGGTCTCCAAACCTTCGTCAACAATGTGAAAAACATGAAGATTGCCTACTTCTCAGCAGGTGCTATCCTCATCGCCCTTCCAATCTGTATTCTCTTCTTCTTCCTACAAAAGAACTTCGTTTCAGGACTTACAAGCGGTGGCGACAAGGGGTAATATACCCCCGCCACCCTTTTTCTTTTTTGAACTTATGCTGATATAGTCTGATGAAAAACAAGAACTTATTGAAAATCCCCTCATGGCTAGTTGATAATTTTTATTAAAAGTCTACTTTTAACAAGGATTCGTCTCCCCCACTTGAAATTAAACACATTTCTCTATATAATACTCATATAGAAAAATGCCTATAGAAAGAGAATTATGTTACCATATCCATTTTCTTATTTTAATAGTATCTGGGGATTTCGTAAGCCCCTATCTCAACGTTTTGGTCTCAACTGGTTTCAACTGATTTTTACCAGTATTTTCCTGATTAGCTTGTCTATGGTCCCTATTGCCATCCAGAACAGTTCTCAGGAAACTTATCCTTTAGAAACTTTCATCGATGATGTCTACACTCCTTTGACGGATAGTGTGGTTCAGGATTTGGCTGCCAATGCAAAGATTGTAGATGGTAAGTTGAGCTATACAGGTTCATCTCCTCATCAAGCTTCTATCCAAATCGGAGACCCTTCTAGTTCAAACTTCCCTGAGGAATTACTTCTGAACTTTGAACCTGAGAAACTCATCATCAGCAAGCAAGGAAAAGAATTGACCAGCATTCGCTATCACGCGATAACGACTGAGAGCTTCCAAAGCAAGGAAAGCTTAACACAAGCCATTTCTAAAGACTGGTATCAACAGAATCGCGTCTATATTAGTCTCTTTCTTGTGCTTGGTTCTAGCTTCCTCTTTGGACTTAATTTTTTTATTGTTGCTTTAGGTGCTAGCCTCTTGCTCTACTTCACGAAGAAATCGCGTCTCTTTTCATTTAAAAGCTACAAAGAGTGCTATCATTTCATTTTGAACTGTTTAGGATTACCAACCTTACTTGCCATGATTCTCGGTCTCTTGGGGCAAAACATGGCAACTTTGATTACCGTTCAAAATATTTTATTTGTTCTATACCTGGTCACTATCTTTTACAAAACGCATTTCCGTGATCCAGACTACCATAAGTAGGAGATTATTATGCCTGTTACGATTAAAGACGTGGCCAAGGCTGCAGGGGTCTCACCCTCAACCGTAACCCGTGTTATTCAAAACAAATCAACCATTAGCGATGAAACCAAAAAACGAGTTCGAAAGGCTATGAAGGAACTCAACTACCATCCTAACCTCAATGCCCGAAGCCTGGTTAGCAGTTATACGCAGGTTATCGGCTTGGTTCTTCCAGATGATTCAGACGTTTTCTATCAAAATCCTTTCTTCCCTTCTGTCCTTAGAGGGATTGCACAAGTTGCTTCAGAAAATCACTATGCTATCCAGATTGCAACTGGAAAAGACGAAAAAGAGCGCTTAAATGCAATTTCACAGATGGTCTATGGAAAGCGTGTAGACGGTCTTATCTTCTTGTATGCCCAAGAAAATGACCCCTTGGTTAAACTCGTTACTGAAGAACAATTTCCCTTCCTCATCCTTGGGAAATCACTATCACCCTTCATTTCGCTTGTTGACAATGATAATATTCAAGCTGGTTTTGATGCGACAGAATACTTCATCAAAAAAGGATGCAGCCGCATTGCTTTCATCGGTGGTACCAAGAAACTCTACGTTACGCAGGATCGTCTAACAGGTTACGAGCAAGCCCTCCAAGAACACAAACTATCTCTTGATAGTCATCGTACCTTTTTCGCTGATGAATTTCTTGAAGAAAAGGGATATAAATTTAGCAAACAACTTTTTGAATACGATCCAAAAACCGATGCTGTTATCACAACAGATAGTCTCTTAGCTGAAGGTGTTTGTAACTATCTCAACGAACATCAGCTGAATGTCCCTGTTCTTAGCTTTGACTCTGTAAATCCAAAATTAAACCTAGCAGCCTATGTCAATATTAATAGTCTGGCTCTCGGCCGCACTTCGTTTGAGACTATTCTTCAAATCATCAATGATGTCAAAGAAAATCGTCAAATCTGCTATCGTCAAGTCATTGCGCATGAAATCATTGAAAAATAAGAAAAACCAGCTCTAACATTTTTGCTTAGAGTTGGTTTTTTGTAATCTATTTTTATAATTGATTAGTTTTCGACTTCGACAAATCGGCCTAGGATATGAACATTTTCTGAAACAGAAACAAAGGCTGTTGGATCAACTTGCTTCATGATCAGTTTAAAATCATTGAACTCTGCACGAGTGATAACCGTAATCAAAACAGCCTTACGTTCGTGGTTATAAGTTCCTTCAGCATCATGGATCATAGTTGCTCCACGGTGCAATTTATTATGGATTTTTTCAATGACTGCATCTGGATTGCTAGTAACAATCATGGCCTGCATGCGTTTTTGTTTGGTGAAAACTGCATCTGTCACACGACTTGAGACAAAGATAGTAATCATGGAATAAAGGGCATATTTCCAACCAAAGGTCACTCCAGCAATCAGCATAATTGTACCGTTCACCAAGAAAGAGATACTTCCGACGTTACGACCTGTCTTCTTACGAATGGTTAGGCTGACAATATCTGTTCCGCCACTGGAGATGTTATGACGTAGCGCAAATCCGATTCCCAGTCCCATGACAACACCCCCAAAAAGGGCATTGATGATTGGATCTTCTGTCAAGACCACCACCGGCACAAACTGGATAAAGAGCGAGCTCATGGATACCGTGATAAAGGTAAAAATCGTGAACTTATGTCCAATTTGATACCAAGCCAAAATCATGAGAGGAATATTGATGGCATAAAATGCTACTGAGATTGGGAAATGAAACCCAAACCAGTGGTTACTTAGAGCAGATATAATCTGGGCCAAACCTGTCGCACCACTTGAATAAACGTGCCCTGGTTGGAAAAAGAAATTGACGGCTACTGCTGATAGAAAACCATATACCAGAGAAGCTGAGATCTTTTCATCGTATTTTTCTCGAGAAATACTTTGTAAAACACGCAAAATCTTTACTCGATAAGCAAAGCGGCGAAGATAATGATTCCACTTTTTAGTTAGTTTCGTTTGTTTCATCTTGTTCTACTTGTAGATTAAGTTCCTCTAGTTGTTTAAGAGCTACTGTTGATGGTGCTTGCGTCATTGGGTCAGTTGCCTTATTGTTCTTAGGAAAGGCAATGACTTCGCGAATATTTTCTTCTCCAGCGAGCAACATGACAAATCGGTCAAGACCGATAGCCAAACCACCGTGTGGTGGGAATCCATAGTCCATGGCTTCCAAAAGGAATCCAAACTGGTCATTTGCTTCTTCTGCTGAGAAGCCAAGAGCTTTGAACATCCGTTCTTGGAGTTCTTTTTGGTTGATACGAAGGCTACCACCGCCAAGCTCATAACCGTTCAAAACGATGTCGTAGGCAATAGCACGAACCTTAGCCAAATCACCTTCAAGCTCATGAGCAGTTTCTGCTTGAGGAAGGGTAAATGGATGGTGGGCACTCATATAACGGCCTTCTTCTTCAGACCATTCAAACATCGGCCAGTCAACTACCCAGAGGAAGTTAAATTTTTCGTTATCAATCAAGCCAAGCTCTTTGGCAATACGTCCACGAAGGGCTCCAAGTGTTGCATTAGCTACTTCAAGCGTATCAGCAACAAAGAGAACCAAGTCTTTATCTTCAAGACCAAACGCTGTTGTCAAGTCTGCTTGGATACCAGTCAAGAATTTCGCAACTGGTCCATTTAATTCACCGTCAACAACCTTGACCCAAGCAAGACCTTTAGCACCATACTGCTTGGCTACCTCTGTCATCTTGTCAATATCTTTACGAGAGTAGTTGTCTGCTGCACCTTTAACTACAATGGCTTTAACCGCAGGAGCTTCTGAGAAGACTTTGAAATCTACACCCTTGACAAGATCTGTCAAGTCCTGAAGCAACATCTCAAAGCGAGTGTCAGGCTTGTCAGAACCATAAAGAGCCATGGCATCATCATACTTCATACGAGGGAATGGCAGCGTTACTTCAATCCCTTTTGTTTCCTTCATCACGCGCGCAATCAAGCCTTCTGTGATATCTTGAATTTCTTGCTCAGTCAAGAATGAAGTTTCCAAGTCGACCTGAGTAAACTCAGGCTGGCGGTCTCCACGCAAGTCTTCGTCACGGAAACATTTGACGATTTGGTAGTAACGGTCAAATCCAGCATTCATCAACAACTGTTTTGTAATCTGCGGACTTTGAGGAAGAGCATAAAAATGCCCCTTATTAACACGAGATGGCACCAAATAGTCACGCGCTCCTTCTGGTGTTGACTTAGAAAGGAAGGGTGTTTCTACGTCGATAAATTCCAACTCATCCAAGTAGTTACGGATAGAATGAGTTACCTTGGCACGAAGTTTAAGGTTTTCCAACATTTCTGGGCGACGAAGGTCAAGGTAACGGTAACGTAGACGCGTATCATCGTTCGCTTCAATGCCATCCTTGATTTCAAATGGTGTTGTTTTGGCTGTGTTAAGTACAGAAAGAGCTGTTACGTTCAATTCAACTGCACCAGTCGCCAACTTATCATTGGCCTGCTCACGTGCAGCAACTTGACCAGTCACCTCGATGACAAATTCACTACGAAGGCTTTCAGCTGTTGCCATCACCTCTGCAGATACTTTTTCTGGGTTGATAACCAACTGCATAATCCCTTCACGGTCACGAAGGTCGATAAAGATCAATCCACCCAAGTCACGACGACGGGCAACCCATCCTTTCAAGGTAATTTCTTGTCCGATGTGCTCCTCACGAACACGACCAGCATACATACTACGTTTCATGTTTTCTCTCCTCTTTTATTCTGTTACTATTTTACCATAAAAGCGCAGGCTCTTCATGAAAATCATCAGAAAAGTTGAGAAGAATCCTGCTATAAATGAAAAAATCCAGCAAAGTCATTCGCTGGATCTTATTTTACTTGGTATTTCTTTATTTTTTACGCTTTTCAGCAATCTCTGCAGCCTTTTTAGGGAGAACAATCTCCGTTGCATAGGCTGTCGCAAATCGCATAATACCTGCGATTGGTGCAAAGATAACTGCTAGATTGTTATAAAAGAAATCCCCTTTAAAAGCATAGGCAAGCGCTCCAATAATAAAGAAGAGTACAACTGCCTGAATTACTGCTAATAATATCACTCGTTTCATGACTTCCTCCTGAGTCTATTATAGCATCATTATCATCACAAATGAAATTAAATTATTTAAGGCATGCAATCCCATACTATAAGCCAGACCACCCTTGTTGATATAAGCCAAGCCCATACTAAGACCAAGGGCACTATAGACTAGGAATTGTTGAGGAGTAGTAGGGAAATGAACAAGCGCAAAAATGATCGTACTTACAAGAAGAAAGAGAGCTGTCTGCTTGATGTTATCCTGTTGAGGGAAGACATAGCGTGCTAACATACCTCTAAAGGTTAATTCTTCTGTCAGAGGCGCAAAGACCACCACCATAAAGAAAGAGAAAAGAGGTTGATTATGAGTCAATTCTTCTACCATCTTTTGACTGACTGATGGATCATTTGGCAAAAAGAATTGAGCAACAATGGCAAGGGCCCATACCAAGGCAGGCAACCAGATGTATTTGTTAAGGGCTGTTTTTTCAATCGTAACGGTTCCTGTCTTATACCACTTGTAGGTAACGAAGGTGAAAATTCCTGCTAATAAGACATAAATTGGGACAGCAACATATTCAGGCGCACCCATTTTCATGGCTTCTAAGCCTACGCCCTGAATAAAACTATAGACCATAAGAAATGATAAGAAAGTAAGGCTATACCAGCCGATATTTTTAAGTGTTTTCATAATATTCTCCTATTTAAAATAACGTTTCACCATAGGCAACTGCATCACATTGATATAAACATGGATAGCTCCGACAAGTAAGAAGGCTAGTAGCTGAATCTCTCCTGTCAGTAAGGAAAAGAGATCAATCAGAAAGTAGAGACCTGGCAAGACATACTGATTTAATTGGAATAAAATCCGAAAACTCTGTTCCAAATTAGCCTGACGCTCCCCTTCGTCGTAAGAATTGATATAGTCCAAGACATCCTTTGGCGTAGAGAAAAATGCCAAATCAAACTGACGAACAATCGCAATGGTCTTATAAAGAGATTTTTGAACATTGAAAACCAACACTAATAGTAAAAAAGAAAGAGATAAGGTTAAAAAGCTTTTATTTAATATAATCTCTTCATTTGCTGAAATGAAGAGAGCCAATAAAATTGCTACGTTTGTAATATTAAAAGTAATGGTTCCAAACTCGAGATTCCGATACATTTGCACATAATAGGTTTCATTCAGATCATCATCCATTTCCTCTTGATACAAGGAGTGAAATTTTCTGCTTTTCTTTAGGAAATTGAAAGTCAAAAGAATGCTAATGAAACCTATCAGTAAACAAATAGCTGATATCCATGGTATCAAGACTTTTACATCTAAAATGATTCCGTGGGATTCAGCACGTGCCTTAAACATCCCTACAAACATGCCCAAGAAAGCTCCCAAGACAACTGCTGCTAAAAATAATAATCCATGTTTCTTTTTCATTTTCATCCCCCTCTAAACCAATCCGGCCAACCACTGACCGAAGGCTTTACCTGATTCATAAATAGCTGTCAAACCCTCTGTTCCAAGTGATACTAAAATCAAACAAACAGCTAACAAGAGAATAGCTTGATTTCTTGCTTTTTTCGCTCCATCTCCTAATGGCTCATTACCAAGCCAGCCTGCTAGATAAGCATAGAGAGCAACTGTTATAATCCCTAACTCCGTCGAAGAAAGAAACAACAAGACTGTCACCAAACGAACGACGTTGGTCTGGATATTAAAATAGTTTCCTAGACCTGCACAAACACCTGCAAGTTCTTTGTTCTCAGTATCTACTTGAAAACCTGCTAAAAATTCTTTCATAATTTTTCTCCTTTTATGATCTCTTTAAACTTTATCTTTCTCTCTACCCATCTAAAGACCAATAGTAGAACTAAATTTATCCAGAAGAGATATTTACTTTCAACGATAGTAACCCAACCAAATAGGGTTCCAATCATGGCCAAAAGATTAACGATAAACACAACTATACATAGATAATAAATCCCTTTATACTTGTTCATCACTCGTCCTCCTCTAAGCGAAAGACTGACTCGACAGGCTCATTGAATATCTGAGCAATCTTCAGGGCAATGACGATGGATGGCGTGTACTCATCCCGCTCAAGCAAGCTGATGGTCTGCCTGGACACGCCTGCTAGTTTGGCCAGGTCGGTTTGATTGAGACCATCGCGAGCCCGAAGCTCTTTTAGACGATTTTTTAGTTGCATGTCACACACCTACTTTCCGTCAAATTGAATCGTTTGGATATCCTCAATGCGTTGTAGCTTGAATTTTTCTTTTCCCTTTTTATCTACACGTCGTAGCTTGACCCATTCCTCATCAACATCCACAACTTCCCAGTTATCTGTTCCAAATAATTGTCCAACGATGACCGGCGTTCTCCCAATCATTTCTTTTAATAATCTTGACATTTCTGTATTTCCTTTCTCTTTTCGCTCAAACTTTTTGATTTTATTCTCTAGTTTCTTGA